>JBAUYF010000021.1:0-67502 GCA_049584655.1 Thermoplasmata archaeon
GGCCGATCGCGCCGCCGACGGGCCGACCGCCGGATGGGCGGTTGAGCGGTCTCCCGTTGCCGGTCCTCGTCAAGGTTTATCTGCCCATGTCACGCCTTGCACGCTTCGGTACGACCATGTCGAACGATCGCGAAGAGGCCCAGATGCGCGCCCATCTCGCCGAGATGCGCCGCGGCGTCAGCGGTCTCGGGCGGGATTTTGCCCTCGAATTCAAGGATATCGACCGAAAGATCGAGCGATTGGGGACCGCGACGGCGCGGGAGGCCCGCATGATCTCGATCGAGATCCAGAACGACTTCGCCAATCTCGGCCGGTCCATCGACGACGAGATGCGCCGCATTCCACAGCGGATCGCCGATGCCGGTGTCGCGATCGGTTCCGGCGCCGCCTGGGCGGCCGGCGCGACTCGCGATGCCGCGGTCGCCGCGGGTCACCGGGCCAAAGAAGGCACGAAGAACGCGTTGGCAACCGCTGCCGGGGTCAAGCGAACACCGATCCGGCAATGGCACTCGCCCGACGGATCGGACGCCGGTTCGTCGGACAGCGCGTCCCAGTAGAGCGGACGGACTCGCCCACCGGGCGGACCGAAACACTCCCCGAACCCTTTATGGGGCGGCGGACGGACGTTCTCCCGGGCCAAGGGAGCGAAGTACGTGACGGCGCGAGCGCTGGCGGAATGGAACCCACTCCGCCGCGTGGTCATGCGACCGCCCGGGCTCGAGGCGTTTTTCGGCCTCCTCGAACCATACTTCTCCCTCTACGAACGGGTGTTCAGTCTCTCCAAGGCGCGCCGGGAGCACGAAGGACTTGTCGAGACCTTGCGCTCCAACTTCGGCGTGCAAGTATCGGGTCTCGATCAGCTCCTCCTCGAGGCGGCGGGCCGGCACCCGTCCGTGGCCCAGGAACTCTATGACCGCGTGGGTCGGACCGTCCAGTTCCGGGGACCGGGCGCGCCACGCGCGCGTCGCGAATTCGAAGAATCGATGCGGCTCCTGGACGGCGAACAGCTCCTGCAAACGCTCGTCCTGGCCCCCGAGGTGGCGTTCGAGCGACGTCGCGGCGCACGATCGGTGGCGAGCTTCACGACGCTTCGCATGCCACTCACGAATCTGTTCTTTCTGCGCGACCAACAAGCCGTAACCGACCGCGGGATCGTAGTCGGACGGCTCGCCAAACCGCAGCGACGTCGGGAGACGGAGATCACGGAATTCGCATGGCGTGCTATGGGGGAACCCCCGGTGGCCCGGATCCGCCGCGGAACGTTCGAAGGTGGCGACTTCCTACCGGCCGGCGACTTCGCGCTGCTCGGCCAGGGGGATCGAACGAGCCGGCAAGGAGTCGAGGAGTTCCTCGCCTCCGGCGTCTCGGTGCCAGAGGTCGCGGTCGTCCACCAACCCCGACACCCGCTGCTGCCCGCCCCGGATCCGATGGTCAACATGCACCTCGATACCTACCTCAATTTCCCAGGTGAGGGGATCGCCGTCGCGTACCGCGAGATGCTCCAAGCCGCGCGCGTGGAGGTGTTCGTACGGGATGGCGGGGTTTACCATCGCTCTCACGAGACGCATCTCCTCGATTATCTGGAGAACGGCCACCGCTTCCGTGTCCTCAACATCTCGACGCTCGAACAGCTCTGCTATGCCACGAATTTCCTGACGATCCGTGATCGGACGATCGTCGTCCCCGATGTCGCCCGGAACGCCGAGAAAGTTCTGGCGAACCTCCGTCGAGCCTCTGAGCGCCAGCCGAAACGCTACTATCGCCTGTATCTCCGAGCGGCCCGCGAGTTCGGGGAACTTCGGGCCGAAGGACGATTTTTCCCGAACACCCCGGATGCTCGGTCGCTCGGGTTGGATGCCGTGCAGGTCTCACTCGAGAATCTGACGGGAGCGTACGGCGGAGCCCACTGTTTGACGGCCACGATCGAGCGATCGTAGGCTCTCTTCTGTCGTGACCGGCCTACGCTAGCGGGCCGGCGACGTACGCCAGCGACCCAGAGGGTCGTCGACGATCGGGATGGTCGAAAGGACGTTCGTGAGCCGTACGACGGCGGAAGGGGAAACGTGACCACGCGCGGCTTTCACCCGCTTTTCGAGGATCTCGAGCAGGTCGCGTCGATCCCGTTCCGGACGTGCCGCCAGCTCTTCCAGCCGTTGATGCGCGACGACGGAGCGAACGATCTTCTCGAGGTGCCGGTGGTCCTTCCCTAGGCGAGGTGCGACCTGGCGATCCAGCAGTTCGAGCGCTTCCCGATCGACCCGGTCGCGAGGGGGAGAGGAACGTGGAAGGGCGTGAGGCGCCGCGGAGGCCGGTCCAGTCGGTGGCGCCATTGAGGTTCGTTAGTCACCGACCTTTACGTAGTCGTCGGCGCGCGATCGAGCGCCGCTGCGACCCGTCGGGCGGCCTCTGCAAGATAGGTCCGGTCGATGTCAAACCCGATTGTGCGGATCCCGAGGCGGGCACCGGCGACGGCCGTGGAACCGATGCCCACGAAGGGGTCGAGTAGCAGGTGGGCACGCGAGACTCCATGAAGTTTGACGCAGTACTCGGCGAGTTCTGGGGGGAAGGACGCCGGGTGGGGCCGATCGGTCGCCCGACGCCGGATCGTGGGATACGGGAGGAACCACGTGTTGCCCCGGCACCGGAGCCCGCGCCGAGCGCCCTTCCATCGGGTGACGTTGGTCTGGTCCTGGTAGGGAACCCCGAGCGCGAGCCGATCGAGCGGAACGTCGCCCCGGTGCGTGAAGTGAAAGAGATACTCGTGGGCGCCATGCAAGAACCGATCCGACCCCACGGGGCGGTAGTGGCCGAGGGCCAGATCCTGGGTGAGGGGCACCCCACGTCCGACAGCCCGCCGCTCGATCGCGATCGACTTGACCCAGTGGATCACGTTCTGAAGCACGAGGGTGCGCCCCACCTCACGCGCCACGTCCCACGGAAGCCAGGGATCCTTCGGGGGTCCGCCGAGATTCAGGAAGAACGAACCCTGGTCGGCCAAGGCTCGACCGCATACTCGAGCGACCGACCGCATCCAGCCGAGATACTCCGCCCGTGGGCGACGATCGTTGTACTGGGCGTACGGGATCCCGATGTTGTAGGGAGGGGAGGTGACGATGACGTCGACCGACCCCGGAGTTAGGTGAGCAGGAATCCCGGTACGGCAGTCCTCCGCATACAGCACGATTGAGTGCCCGTTCGTCAGTCGGACAGACGCGAACGGCGGAACCGCCGCCTTCGTTACCGAGCAGTCTGCGCCGGGGCGGCGGCGCGCGTCGCGGGACGTCCCATCTCCTGACGGGCGTCGGCGAGCGCTTTGGCCGGCTCCTTCCCGTACGCGGCGACGACCTGTCCCACGTCGCGGTGGGTGAACGGCTTCTGACGGGTCGCCTGCGTATCCTTCCAGCGGAGGTAGTCGAGGATCTCGACCCGGTTGCGGACCTCGCGGTCCATCTCCTTCATCGTCCAATTCTTCATGATCGCCACCCGCTCGTAGACGTAAGAGTGGCCGCTGAACAGGAACGTATCGTCGGCGGGGTTCCACGAGTAGACCGAGTTCGTGATGAGCTCGTTCGTTTCCGGGTCGAGTCCCACGATCTCGGTGAGCGATTGCACGCGGCGCGTCATCTTCGTGCCCACCTTCACCTGCCGTTGGAGCAACACGAGATTCAGCGCGCTGACCAGCGAGCGCGGCAGCGAGATCGGAGGGTTCTCCATCCGGTGGACCATCGCCGATACACTCTCGGCGTGGAACGTCGTGTAGCACGTCTTCCCTGTGGCCATCGCCTGGAAGACGATGAACGCTTCGGCCCCCCGTACCTCTCCGACCATCAGGTACTGCGGCCGTTGGCGCAGGGCGGCGGCGAGCAGGTCGAACATATCGATCTCGCCGGGCGCCTTCCCACTCACCATGTTCTTGGCGCCGAAACCGGCGCGGGTCAGCGAAGGTACCCAATTCTCGTGCGGGAGGTTGAGCTCGCGCGTATCCTCGATCGAGACGATCTTCATCTGGGGCGGAATGAACAGCAGCGTGGCGTTGAGCGTCGTCGTCTTCCCGGACGCCGTTCCGCCGCAGACCATCATCGACTGGCCCGCTTCGATGGCGATCCAGAGATACGCCATCATCTCGGGGCTCATCGTCTTGAACTTGAGCAGGTCGACTGGCGTGAACGGATTGTCGCGGAACCGCCGGATCGTGAACGAGCTACCCCGTTTGGTCACGTGCATTCCGAGCGTCGCCTGGAGACGCGATCCATCCGGGACCGTGGCGTCCAGCATCGGCGCGGCGACCGAGATATGCTTGCCCGAGCGCTGGGCGAGCCACACGACATACTTGTCCAGCTCGTCGGAGTTCGTGAATTTGAGATTCGAGCGGATCGATCCGTATTTCCGGTGGTAAATGTAGAGCGGGATCCCCACCCCGTCGCACGAGATATCTTCGACCTCACTGTCGGACATCGGGACGTCGATGACCCCGTATCCGATGAAATCCCGCTCGAGGAAGTAGATCAGCCGGCCCTTCGTGGTCGGACCCGGCGACAGCTCCCACATGTGGAGCTTGTCATCGACCATCCGCCGCAGCTCCTTGCGGCGCGAATCGATATCGGTCTCCACGAGCGGCTGGAAGTCGTCCACGAGGGAATCCCGCAGGCGCTCCAGGAGGTCCTTTTCGATCGGTGAGAGCGGGGGCTCGATGACCTCGTAAAGATGCTCGTTCCGCACGTTATGGAACGTGATCCGGACGAAGGAGAAGTTCTCCTTGATCGGGTCGAGCTCGAGTTGCTTCAGCGCCGGATCGCCGAGCGGAGGCACGGGGGTGACCGGTCCTTCTGACCCCTGTCCCGACACGCCGAGACGCGCGAGACGGACGGAACGGGGGTCGGTCGACCCCTTCCGCATCGCGGCGCCGAGTCGGAGCATCGGGGAGAAGCTGGCCTTGCGTTTCGAGGGTTCGCTCGATTCTTCGGATGTTTGTGGTTCGAGTGCTTCGCCTGCCATCTGGAGCCTCTAGGTACCCGGGACGTTCAGGATCGGGACGACGAAGCGCATCATCAGCCAGCCAACGGCCAACATGATGGTGGCGTGTTGCATGCCGTCCGCGAGACGTCCGTTGTAGAGGACGCCCGCCATGATCCCGTCGCCGACCGCGTGGACAATTACGGCGACGAGGAAGGCGACGAACAGCACCGGGACCAGGTTGAACTGGAGCGAGATCGCGCCGCTCGAGAGGCTGCTCGTGGCGATCCCCTGCCCGGCCGTGATCATCTGCGGCAGGAATACCGCCGCCATGATGTAGATCGTAACGAGGAACACGAAGAACGAGATGTAGATGACCGTCACGTAGGTCAACATTGAGATCTGGCGCGCTTGCTGGGCGAGCTGGACTTCGCGCGTGTCGTGGGCGACCATCGTCAACACGTCCGCGACACCCCCGCCCGCCTCGTTGGCGCGGGTGATGATCGACACGACGCGCTGGACGAGCGGGGTCGGAACTCGTTCCTGGAAGAGTTCGAGCGCGCGCGCGACTGGGACGCCCCACTCGAGCTGGCTCGCCATCTTCTTGATCTCGTTCGTCAGAAGGCCGTACCGGCCCCGGCTGGCGACGATGATCGCGTCGGGCAAGGTCATCCCGAAGCGGCCAGCCTCCGCCACGTCGCGGAGGAAGTCGGGTAGGCGCTCTTCGATCTTCTGGATCCGGCGCAGATGGGCGCTGGCGGTCACACCGTACGGGCCGAGGAAAATGATCATCCCGATCACGAAGAAGTCGAGCGCGGGATTGATGCCGGCGCCCTCGCCGGGCCGCATTTCGATATCGAGCGTTCCAAAGGCGTTGAGCGCTGCGATGATCCAAAAGACGATGGCAACGCCCAGGCACGCGAAGAGAATCCTGAGTTCCTTGGAGAGACCTTCGGACTCCGTTTCGACGGCGAGCGCCGAGGCGGGGGCGCTCTTGGTCTTTCGGGCAGCGGCAGCGGAAGCGTTGACCGTGGCCATTTACATCTCCTGCGCGAGCGAGTACATGAAAAAGATGAACCCGAACTGCGACAGCGGTATCATCGCGAGCACAATCCCCCACAACACGTCGATCATGAAATCGCCGCCGCCGCCGATGACCGCGAAGATCGCAATGATGATCACGAGGAAAAGCGGGAACGCGACGACGACGGTGACGAACGTTTCGGCGAGGAGCCCCATCGTTTCGACGCGCTGGAGGTTCTCGAGCTTGTTCTCGCGCTCGTATTGCTCCGCCTTCAACAGGAAGTAGGGCTTGAGCTGGCCGCCGGACGTGGCGGTCGTAACGACGCCCTGAAGGAAGTCCTGGAATCGCTTGGAAGGACTTCGGGCGGCTCCGTTTCGGATCGCCGTGAGAATGTCGACGCCCAGCAACTCCGTGTCTCGCGTGATCCACGCCGCTTCTTCGGCGACTTCGCCGTAGATCTTCTGGCGCGCGAGTTCTTTGAAGATTTGATCGACGTTCACGTCCGCGGAGGACATGGCACTGACGAAGCTCATCGCCGCGCTGATCCGACGGTCGATCTTGCGGCCTCGGTCGCGGGCCTTGCTGCCCGGCGAGCCTTGTAAGCCGTAGAACGAACCGACCGTTCCCGCAACGGGAAGCAGTATGCCCAATGCGACGCCAATGATCAGGACGCCGCTCAGCGCAAAGATGACCCCGAGAACGACGCCCGCGACCGCCGTGGCAATCCCGGCGACGAGCGTGGTTGCGTACACCGTCGCCATGTATTCGTCGGCGCGAATGCGCATATGCGCCTTGAGGAGATTTTCCTCGAGGACCGGATCGGCCGGCCGCTGGAGCACGCGTTGCTTGAACGTTTTCCATGCCCACTGTTGGAACGGAGTGAGCGTCGAGTGGGTCGGTTGCTCCCCGCGCTTGACCCGAACAGGTCGGGCACCGGAGGTAGCCATTGTGGAGTCGGCGGCCTTGGGCGCCACTTACGCCCCCTTCGGCGCCGTCGCCAGTTCGGGGGCGATGCGCCGCATGACTTCCTGGGGATCTTTGTAGTACTGCGAGACGATGCGCCACAGCTGCCGATAATCGTTCGTCTTGTGGTCGACGAGATATTTGATCACCGAGACACGGCGCTGGAGCTCGTTGTCCATATCGTCGGTCGTGTAGTTCTTGAATTCCATGATCTTGTCAAAGAGGAACGAGTGACCCTTGAACACGAACTTGTCGGTCGCCGGGTCCCACTCGTAGACGGTGTTCGTGATCAACTCGTTCGTCTCGGGCTCGAATCCTACGATCTCGAGCACCTGTTTCAATCGGCGGACGACCCCCTTCTCGGTTCGGGCCTGGATCTGGATGATCACATTGTTCAGCGCGGAGAGGAGAATACGCGGCGTGTTGATCGGAGGATTCTCGAGGCGGTTGACCATCGACTTGACGCTGTCGGCGTGCATCGTCGAATAGGTCGTATGCCCCGTCGCCATCGCCTGGAACATCGTGTAGGTTTCCTTGCCACGCACTTCTCCGACGATAATGTAGTTCGGGCGTTGCCGCAACGCCGCTCGGACCAGGTCGAACATGTCGACCTCGCCCGCGGCCTTTCCATCGGCGCCCCGGTCGCCGGTTCCGCTGCGCGTCGCGCCGGGGATCCAGTTCTCGTGGGGAAGGTTCACCTCCCGCGTGTCCTCGATCGAGACGATCTTGGAGGTTGGGGGAATGAACAACGCGATCGCGTTGAGCGTGCTCGTCTTACCGGCCGCCGGGCCGCCGCAGATGATGAGCGACTCCCCTTGTTCGGCCGCGAGCCAGAAGTAGGCGATCATGTCCTCATTCGCGCTCCCGGCGAGTACGAGGTCGACGGGCGTGAAGGGGCGTTCCTTGAATCGGCGGATCGTGAAGCTGGCGCCGCGGGTCGTGATCTCGCGGGCGTAGGTCGCTTGAACGCGGTGCCCTTCGGGAGTCGTTCCATCGAGGATCGGATTCGATACCGAGACCGCCTTACCGCACCGCTGCCCAAGTGATACGATGAACGAGTTCGTCACGTCCTCGTCCTCGAAGATCACGTTCGTCTTGACGGACTCATACTTCCCGTGGAAGATGAATAGAGGGACGTCGACGCCATCGCACGAGATGTCTTCGACTTGGGGGTCGAGGATCAACGCATCGACGGGGCCGTAGCCGACGAAATCGCGTTGGATGTAGTAGATCACGCGCTCGGTCGAAAGCGGGCTGAGGGCGATCTGGCGGGTTCGCAGGTACTCTTCGACCTCGCCGCGGAGGTAAGCGCGTTTGTCGGCGCTGGAGAGGCTCGCTACCTCGCTCCCAAGGATCTTGGCGAGAGTCGATTTGAGGTGGTTGACGAGTTCCCGCTCGTGGCCAGAGAGTTGCGGTTCCACGACCTCGTAGAGGTACTCTTTGGTTCGGTCGTTGTAGCTGATCCGAGCGTACGAGTAGGGCGGGTTGACGGGCGCCAGCTCGAGCTCCTTCATCGAGGCTTCGGCCAGCGGCGGCATCGCCGTGATGAACGTGCCGGGCACGTCCGTGGGTCCTTCGGCGTCGGCCTTCCGTGGAGTGGGAGCGGCCAGCGGATTGGTTTCGGTGGGCGTGGTACGTGGGATCTTGACCCGGAACGTTGCCGCGCTCATCGACCTACGAACCCCCGATGCCAATCGTCAATTGGGTGCCGGCGAAGAGTAAGTTCAGCCGCGTGGCGGCGTGGAGCGTGAAAATGACGTCTGTGGGATTGAGGGAGCTCACGTACGAGCAGGCGGTCGTCGGGGAGATCGGATTCCCTCCCGCGAGGAGGCTGTAGCCGATCGAATAGACGAGGCCGGCGTTGATCGCGAGTTGGGAGAGGAAAGTCTGCCAGGCGCACGGGAAGTCCGTTCCCACTTCGAACGTCAGGTTGAAGCCGGACGGGTGGTCCTCGTAGTACGGCTCGGTGAACTTGTAGTGGGAGAAGACATCCTGGGTGCCGCTTGCCACGGTGGTCGTGGCGTTCCCATAGAACTGCAGGAGCGCCATCGTGACATTGAGTGCTCCGCCCACTGTATTGAGGCTTAGCAACGGTGGGAAGTCGACCAATTGGCTGTTCGGCCCCTGACTTTGGATGACGGCATCATCCTCGAACTCGAACGTTTGGGGCGGGTAATACCGGTTCCCGAGCTGCATCTGCAGGGTTCCGAGCGAGATGTTGTACAGCGCATGCTCCCCCGCGATCGGTGCAGTACACAGGGCCGGGGAGGTCACCGAGATACAGGCGAAGACGCCTGGGGTGGCGGGGGTGAATGCGAGCTGGGCTCCCGTTGGTTGCGACAAGAGCGGCACCGCGTCAGACTGCATCGTGAACGGCACGGCGATCGCGGCGGGTCGCCCTAGCTGGTATTGTACATTGATGTAGGACTGGAGGGACGCCATGGATTGCTGGGCTTCGGACGTGAACTGCACCTCGTTGTCGCTCATCCACAACGGCAGGTACTGGGTCAGGAAGATCCCGAACAGCGCGAAGAACAGGAGCAAAGCGAGTAGAGTCCCAATGACGGCGACCACGCCTCGCTGCTGCGACCGAAGCCGGACCGCCCTGCGATAGCCACGGCGGCCGTTACGAGCGCGTCTTCCCTCCATCAAATGGACCGACCCTGGACGGACGGTCCCGGGCAACCAAAATTTATCCGAGTTCGGGTATAAATACGTGCGTGGTCGAGAGCGGCAATTTTCGGGGAAGCCGACGTGCGTCGGGGTCGACGACCACGCTTCAGGGCTCGAATCGCCGGTCGGACTACTCCGACGCCCTCCCAAAGCGCTCGTGGGAGTGGAGCGCTTGAGGACGGCTATCTTTTTGCCTGATAGGCCCCTGAGTACGAGTAGCATCCATGCCGTTGCTCGAGATTACCGTGAGCCTGCCAAACCGACCCGGGACCCTGGCCGGTGTGGCGCGCACGCTCGCCCGTGAGCGGATCAATCTGGCGGCCATCTCCGTAGATTCGACGCGGACCAAGGGGCGTGTACGGTTGATCGTCAGCGACCCACAACGGGCCCGGCGGCTGCTCGAAGAAGCTGGGTATGTGGTCGAATCGCGGGAGATGATCGCTGTTCGGATGGAGGATCGAGCAGGGAGCTTCCTGCGCGTGCTAGAGGTGCTCGCTACCGAGAACGTCAGCATCAACAGCGTCGCGATCCTGATCGCGCGGGAGGGCAATCAGATCCTGGTTGCGCTCTCCGCGAGCGACCTGCGCAAGGCGCGAAAAGCCCTTGCCGAATCGGGTTTCCTCCCGTCGTCCGTGGACCGGATTTTATCGAACTCCGACCTAGTGGCCAGCGCTCCCGCGATTCCCTCGGAGAGCGTCGGACTGATGCTCTAGCGCGTCCGTCCGCACAAAGTTTTTGAACCATCCCTTCTCCCCTCTGGGCGCGCGGTTGTGGTCTAGCGGTTAGGACGGTAGCTTCCCAAGCTACCTACTCGGGTTCAAATCCCGACAACCGCATCATTTTGCCCGTCACCTGAATTCGGATCACGGGGGGGCGTCCACGAATCGAAGTCCGCACCGTGTCCTAGTTGATGACAAGAGACGGTCCATCGAGCGATCGAGGACTCGACGAAACGAGGCTTTTTAGGCGAGATCTCCGCCCGTCCCACGGAACAGGTCGCCGTTGGTAGAACGTCGTCCTTACGTTGCTATCGCGAACTCCCACGTATCGCTGAGGTTGATATTCGCGGAGGCATCGTTGTCCAGAGTGAGGGACGACTGGCCCCCCTCCATCAGGAGCTTTCCGTCCGCTCCGTCGTAGGCGAACGCCATTCCGAAGGCGAAGGGGGGAGAGAAGGGCGGGCTGATCGAGTTCCACTGCCCGTGCAAGAAGAGCCAGGTGTCGCCCACGACGAAGCTCACGGCGCTGTCTCCGCCGAACAGAATCACGCCGCCGGTCGAATGCCCATGCATCACCCCCGGCCCGTCGTAGGCCATTCCGACCTCGGAACGAGCCGACGGAGCGAGGGTCGAGTGGAGCAGGGTCCACTGACCGCCGGCGAATGTCCAGGTGTCACCGAACATCTTCCCGAATCCGATCGTGCACGAGGTGACCGAACATCCTCCAAAGAGCACGACGTATCCATCGGCGGCGTCGTACGCCATCGCCGCGGTCGAGCGGGCCGATGGATGTGTGCTGGGCGAGAGCTTAGTCCATTGGCCCGCGGCGAAGCCCCAAGTCCCACCGAACACTTGCGTGGCATTGCCCCCACCGAACATGAGCACGTAGCCATCAGCCGAGTCGTAGGCCATCGACGCGCCCGCCCGGCCCTGGGGCGCCACCGCCGGATGGAGCTCGGTCCAGCGTCCGTACTGGAATTTCCAGGTCTGACTGGAGAAGAACGAGCCGAACGAATACGGCGTGTTCCCGTACTGAACGTTGTTTCCTCCGAAGAGAACGATGTAGCCGTCCTTCGCGTCGTAGGTCATTGCCATGTAGCCGTTCACGGGCGGCGAGGAAGGTTCCGTTAGGTGCGTCCAGTGGCCCCCTCCGAACTCCCACGTGCTCCCGGGTCCGGCGTAGAAGAGCACGTAGCCCTGGTGCGGGTCGTAGGACATCGACGCGGAGTAGTCGTAGCCAGGCTGGATTGGCGAAGCCGACTGGACCCACCGGCCACTGGAGAATGTCCACTGGTCCTGAAGCGCGTTATCCGGGTTGGTTAGGCCGACAAGACCTACCGGGCAGCCAAGATCTCCGAAGAGATTCTCCGCGAAGCAGCCGTCGAGCAGGATCGAGGTAGAGGTTTCGGGGTCGTAGGTCAGGTCCGACAGATATCGTGCGGGCGGCACAGCGCTCGGATGGAGCCGGCTCCACTGCCCGTGCAGGAACGACCAGGACGCATTGCCTGGGTTTCCGTAGATATTGTACCCGTACTGACCGCCGAAAAGCAGCACGTAGCCGTCCTTCGCGTCGTACGTGATGGCGCCCATGAAGTCCCCGCCAACGATGGCATCCGGCTCAACGTGCGGGTGGAGTTGTGTCCAGACGCCCCCCGCGAAGCTCCAGGTATCGTTGATCGGGGATCCGATGTCCTCGCAGTCCCTCGACGAGCAGCCCCCATTGAGGAGGAGATAGTGGTCGGCGGAGTCGTAGACCATCTGTACCTCGCCGCGTGCCGCGGGGGCTTGCGAGGTCGTGAGGTTCGTCCAGGCTCCGTGCACGAACTTCCAGGTCTCGCTCACGGAACTCGACTGGAACAAGGAACCAATGTAGCCCCCGAACAGGACCGAATAACCGTCGAGCGCGTCGTAGCTGAGAGTCGAACCGTACCGGGCTGTAGGGTGAACGCTCGGGGAAAGCTGGGTCCAGCTGTTGTCGACGAATTCCCAAGTGTCGGACAACGAAGTCGTCGACCCCGCTCCTCCAAAGAGGACGACGTAGCCATCCTTCGCGTCGTACGTCATCGCGGCAAGGTAGCGCGGCGGCGGTGCCACCGCAAGGAACAACTCTTGCCAGCCCGAACTCTTGTAGACCCACGTGTCACCGAGCGGGTTCCCCGAGTTGTCCATCCCGCCGAAGAGAACGACTTCGTGGTCGACCGCATCGTAGGTCATCGTCGCCGCCGCCCGGGCCCCGGGACCCACCGGCGATTGCCATTCGAACGGGAGTGCCGCGGCCGGTCCCGCACCCTCCCGTAGCGATGCCGTCGCTTCGGCTAGCAACGACGAGTCCGCTTGGGGAGATTCGACGTTCGCATTGAGCAAAGGGGCTCCCGTTCCCGCGGCGGCCGCCGCGACGAACGTAGACGACGCGATCACGATCAGCGCCGCGACGACGCTTAGGTATCGCCTGATCTCGGTTCCTCTCTCCATTTTGTAAGGGGGCTAAAGTCCGGGTGCGCGCGTCCTCCCACTCCGCGAGTTTTCGACCCCCCAGAGTACCCCAGGGGCCGCAAATCCCATATGGGGGGAGAATATTTGAGCGTGAACACTGCCAAAATCGACCCCGGGGAAGAGAAGATCGCACGCCCGCGAGGTGAACGCCTGACCGCGCGTCGATCCGCAGAGATCTCAGGTCCCGGCTGCCTGACTCGAACAGGCGACCTGAGGATGTCTACGGGGGCCGCCGGAAGCCGGCAGTCTCGACTACAGTCCCCCGCTCTACCACTGAGCTAAGCCGGGATACGCGTCAGAGCGAGGTACGACCTATAAACTTGCCGTCCTATCGACCGAGTCGAAGTTCGTCCAACGGATTCACGGGACGCCCAACGCAGCTCGGACGCGGCGTCGAACCTCTTCGGGCGTACCCGTTGCGTCGATCGGATGCAGGAGTTTCCGACTCCGATAATACTGTACGAGCGGGATGGTCAGTTCTCGATAGACCTTCAGTCGATTAGCCACCGCTTCGACGGTATCGTCGGGGCGTTGCGCTAGTGGGGTCCCGTCACGGTCGCATTTTCCCGCCACTTTGGGGGGCTGCGTAGCGAGATTGTAGACCGCGCCACACTTGGGACAGTTGCGTCGCTGGGTCAACCGCTCGACCAAAAGGGAATCCGGGATCTCGAAGGAGATCACGTGATCGAGTTCCGTGAACTCTTCCAGTGACTTGGCCTGCTCCAGCGTTCTCGGAAATCCATCAAGGAGAAAGCCGGGAACCGTGTCCGGCTTCCCAATTCGCTCGCTCAAGATCCGGAGCACTAGATGGTCGGGAACGAGTCCGCCGGAGCGCATGAATCCGTCCGCCTCTTTCCCCAGAGGCGTGCCGGCGGCAACCGCGGCACGAAGCAGGTCGCCTGTCGAGAGATGCGGGATTCCGAGTTCCACGGCAATCAGCGAAGCCTGCGTTCCCTTACCGGCCCCAGGGGGTCCGAGAAATACGATACGGTGCACGACCAGAACAGGATACCCAGGGGTATAGGGGTTGTCCGTCGCCCGACTATCCAACCGAGGTGCCTTGGAACGGGCGACCTAGGATGGCCTTCTCCAAGTTCGAAAGATTTCGCCCGTCCACGATTCGTAGGGGGATTTGGGCGCGGGCTAACGCATCGGCTCCCAGTCGATCGAAGAGGAACTGATCGCCGGCTGCGCCGGAGGTTTCCCGGTGCACTAAGTGTCGAAAATCCGACCAGCTAATGCGAGGGATCGCCCGCGCCGAGGAATTCTTTTGGGGATCAACGTCGTGCAGGGCCGTGACGTTCGTAGCGTTGACGAGTCGTGCGGCGCGGAGCCGGACTGCGACGAGCGCCGCCACTCCGTCGGTCGAATGACCGGGTTCCGTTCCGCCGAGCACGACGGGCGATACTCGATGAACCTCATGAACGGCTGCTGCAACCGTCACGGGAGGCTGCGCCGGAGTCGGCGGACCAATGCAAGCGGCCAAGAGCCTCGCGTGGAGGCGAGTGACTTCGATTCCGAGTTCATCCAATTCGACTTCGGTGAGGCCCAGGTCCCGGCCGACTCGAATGTAATCGCGCGCGGTACGCCCTCCCCCCACTGTCACGACGAGTGGAAAGGAACGACCTAACCGTCGAAGTAACCGAGCCAGCGCGCTCACAAACCGAGCGTCGTGGTCTCCCGCGAGAAAGACCGAACCCCCGACCGATACGACTACGGGCTCGCGTGACGACCGTTGGGCGGGAGGCATGCTACGGCGACGGAGGTATGGGCTCTCATACATTTGTCGCTCGGTACGCGTTCGGCGCACCACCATTATCTAAGCCGTGGAACCGTGCGGTAAGTTCGTGCCCGTCGACCTAGAAGTAGAGAAGAAGCACGCGGCGGAGGCCGCCGTCGAACGCGTACGTTCCGGGACTCGCCTCGCCCTCGGCACCGGATCAACCGCTAGTTGGATGATCCGCGTGCTCGCCGAGAAATTCCCCAAGGGGAAGGGGCTCACCTTGGTCGCGAGCTCGCACGCGAGCGAACAACTGGCCACCGAACTCGGACTTCCCGTGCGGCCCGTCGCGGAGGGAGACCAATTCGATCTCATGCTCGACGGCGCCGACGAGGTAAGCCCACAGCTGGATCTTACGAAGGGCTGGGGCGGGGCGTTGCTTCGCGAAAAACTGCTGGCCCGACTCTCGAAGGAGGTGGTGATCATGGTGGATCACACCAAGCTCGTCTCGTACCTCGGGCAGAAATCACCCATCCCAGTCGAGGTGGTCCCGTTCGCCCGTCCCATTCTGGCCCATGATTGGGAATCGCGCGGACACCGCGTCTCGCTCCGACGCGTAGGAGACGGGAAAGGCGTCTACCGAACCGATAATGGGAACGAGATCCTCGACCTCCGACCGGGGAAACCGATTGCCGATCCCCGTGCGTTCTCAGACGAATTGAAAGGGACGACGGGAGTGGTCGAGACGGGGATATTCCCGGGGATGGCGACGATGGTTCTGGTCGCACACCCAGATGGTCGGATCGAGGAGCTACCTCGATCGGGTCGAGAGTGAAATTTCTCGATCCTTGGGTGGAATCGACGGGCTCTCCCCGCCGTTCGCCTTATCAATCCCCCGGTTTCTCGCGGCGGGCGAACCGAAGAGGAACCGCGGATGCAGGGAAAGTACATTCGAACTCACGTGGACGATCACGTTGGAACTATTGAGATCGCCAAAGGAAAGGCCAACACCTACGACATCGATATGATGCGGGAACTCGACGAGGCGGTCGAGGAGCTCCGCTTCGACGACAATGCGCGTGTCGTGATCCTAACGAGCGGCGTGCCCGGATTCTTCAGCGCGGGGGCCGACATCGACATGCTCCGACAAAGTCAGCCGGATTTCAAGGCGATGTTCTGTCTTCATTGTCAGGAAACGTTGGATAAGTTCGCGAAGACGCCCAAAGTCGTCATCGCAGCGATCAACGGCCACTGTGTCGGGGGCGGACTCGAGATCGCGCTGGCGTGCGACCTTCGCATGATGGCCAAGGACTCGGGATCGATCGGGCTGCCGGAAGTGACCCTGGGGGTTCTGCCGGGCACGGGGGGAACGCAACGACTTCCCCGCCTCATCGGGACCGCCCGCGCGCTCGACATGATGATCACCGGCAAACGCCTCAATCCGGACGAGGCGCTCGCGATCGGGCTCGTGAACTACGTCTTTCCGAAGGAAAGCTTCACGAAAGATGTGGCCGCCTACGCCAGCGCCCTGGCTCACGGACCCAGCCGAGCGGTGAGCCTGATCAAGCGGGCGGTGGTGGAAGGGATCGAGATGCCACTCACCTCGGGTCTCGCGTTGGAACGCGAATTGCAAAACCGGCTCTTCATCACCGAAGACGCGAAAGAAGGGCTGGCGGCGTTCGCGGAAAAGCGGAAGCCCAGCTTTAAGGGCCGCTGAGGCCTAGGAATCCCGGGGACCAGTCATGGACGTCTCGGGACCGACGGCGCCTTCGGCCCAGCCCAGTGCGATGCCGAAGAACATCAAGGCCGGCGGGACGATCGAACCGATACGCGAGATCCTCTGGGGCGCCTCGGCGGGCGTTCGCAAGTACGAGACCGCGGAGGAACTTCCGCTTGACATGCGTAAGCTCGTCATCAAACTCATGGTCGTGCAGGCCGATACCGAGTTCGCGTCGATCCAACAGCACCGACCTTGGCTCGACCACGCCCCGACCCTCGAGGACAGATGGATCGAAGCACGGATCGTCGCGGACGAAGCGCGGCACGGGTTGCAAGCGTGCCGGATCCT
This sequence comes from Thermoplasmata archaeon, assembly GCA_049584655.1. Taxonomy (GTDB): domain Archaea; phylum Thermoplasmatota; class Thermoplasmata; order Lutacidiplasmatales; family UBA184; genus Lutacidiplasma. The sequence goes on from JBAUYF010000021.1 coordinate 16,614, forward strand.
CCGCGATTTCGGGGAGGAGGGCCAGCGCTACATCGACGAGCTGCTCACCAAGAAAGAGGGAGAGCACAAGCTCGACGCCTTCAACATGAAATTCGTTCGTTGGAGCGACGTGGGGGCGTTCACGTGTTTCGTCGACCGCGTGGGGGTCTACCAGCTACGGGCGTTCCAGGAGTGCTCGTACGGACCTTTGGCCCGTGCCATGCCGTTGATGCTGTCGGAGGAACAGTTGCACCTCAACTTTGGACTGAGCGTGTTGCGCCGCATCGCTCAGGATGGTTCGAAATACTATGGGGATCGAGACGAGGCGCAAGCGTCGGTCAACAAGTGGTATCCACGCGCCCTCGACATGTTCGGTCACTCGAATTCCGACACGAGTCGCCGCGCCATCGAGTACGGCCTCAAGCGATGGACCAACGAGGAAGCCCGGGAGCGATTCATCCACGAGATCACGCCCCTCATGGATTCACTCGGGCTGAAGCTCCCCCCTTCCGAATTCGATCGCCACGTGATGTAACGCGGTTCGGTCAGGACCGGGTGACTCGGCGCCCGCCGGGCCCGGGATTCACGATGCGTATCTCACGGATCCCCGGTATCTTCCCGAGGTGACGTCGGACGGTCGGCAAGTCACGACGGAGCGTGAAGACATGCACGTGGGCACCGGCATCGTGCGTGTAGGCCGCGAGCGGCCGGCCCGCCGACTCGTTCATCGTTCGGACCTGCCCCAAGATCGCGCGCGAGGTAGCGGTGAGGTAGTCTAGCGAGGGAGTCGTTGTCTCACAGACTTTGCGAAAGCTGTCGCACTCTTCCATGATCAAGGGAAACAGCCGTGTGGCATCTCGCGCTCCGATCGCCCGTCGGATCCGCTGGATCCGTCGCGGGACTTCGCGAAGCCGTTCGGCGTACTCGGGGGATGTGCGCACGCTGGCTTGCATCGCGACGGCGGAGCGCACTTCCTTCGAGGGGGCGCCCTCCACCATCGTGACCAAATCGACCAGCGACGGCCAGTGTGATGGGCGGTACAGCGGGTGGGCGTAACAGTCGCTGCCGTCGGGATGCGAACCCGCCTTCCATTCCACGAAGCCGCCGAAGATCGATCGGCAAGCGCTGCCCGAGCCGAGCCGTGCGAGCTGACTCAGCTGTTGGTCGGAGAGGCGAAGTCCCGCCGCCGAGGAGGCCGCCCCGGCTAGCGCGGCAAAGCCGCTGGCGCTGCTGGCCAGTCCACTGGCCGTCTGAAAATCGTTCGTGGACCGCACATTAGCGTACGTTTCGATCTCCGCCAGCGCACGCACTCGGTCGAGGAAGCGATGAACCCCCTCCAGCGGGCCACCGTTCTGGGGGATTCGGTTCAAGAGGAATCGATCTCCGGAGAGCCGCGGATCGAATCGTACCGTCGTACGCGTTCGAAATCGGTCGAGCGTCACCGAGAGGGAGCTGTTGTACGGAAGCCCGAGGGACGGGTCGCGGACGCCCCAGTACTTCACGAGCGCGATGTTGGGGGCGGCTTCGTAGGTCGCGCCGCGAGCGAGAATCTCCGTCATTTACCCTGCTCGCGCCAAACGACGAGGCGGAGTACTTATGCGCGCGGGAGGGTGAACACGCCAATGCCGGTTCGCGCCTCCCCGCCCGAACCTCGACCGGTGCGTCCCCCAGCGGATTGGGCTTCCGCGGCGCGCCTCGGTGGTTTTCATCGTAATGTTGGATTTGCGATCGACCCGAAGCAGAGCGGTCCCGGCTCAGGAACCGTGCGCGGAATCGTCCAAAAGCGACACCTGAACATTAACGGTGTCGTGCACGGAGGAGTCTACGCGACGATTTTGGACACGGCCATGGGGGCCGCGGTCATGTCCCGACTTGACGCCGACGAAGTGACCGCGACGACCTCGCTCTACATCGAGTTCGTACGACCGGCGCGGGAGGGGCAGGAACTGATCGCGCGTGGCGACGTGCTGCGGCGCGGTCAGCACCTAGCGTTCGTCGAGGGACAACTTACTTCCGACGAGGGGAAGGTCTTGGGCCAAGCGCACGGCACATGGTACATTTGGTCCTCGTCGGATCAAACATGGAGCTCGCGGAAACGCAAACGATAGCCTGCCAAGATAAGGCAAACTTGCGCCGAGTCCGTACAATCCGCGGGGCCAGCTACCTCGCTTGCAGGGCGTAGGTCTCCCATTGCGGCCGAGCCTCGACTGGGGCTGAAAGCAAGGTTAAATATCCGGCCCCAGTGGTCCTCGTTGGCTGACGGCCAAAGCGGTGGGGAAACACCCGGTCTCATTCCGAACCCGGCAGTTAAGCCCACTGGCGTTCCGCGCGGTACTGAAGTGCGCGAGCCTACGGGAACCGCGGAAAGCTGTCAGCCTCCTCCGGGCCCGCCGAATCGTTGACCGGGCGAGGGATTAAATCGTTCCCCGCGTGGTTCGCGGACGATGATTCTCGGAGCTCACATCGGCATCGCCGAGGGGCTCGCGGCCGCGCCCGTGACAGCGCGCGAGATCGGTTGCGGAACTTTGCAGATTTTTTCCAAGAGCCCCCAGATGTGGAAGGGTCCTCCGATCACGCCCGAGGCGGCGACGGCGTTCCGAGATGCGGTGATTACGGCGGGCCTGCGCTGGCCGGCAGTCCACCACTCGTACCTTCCTAATCTCGCGAGTCCCAAACCACCGACTCTCACGCTAAGTCGTACCGCCTTCCTCGATGAGCTCGGACGAGCCGAATCGGTCGGCGCCGCGTTTCTGATCATTCACCCCGGAGCTCACCTCGGATCCGGTGTGGAGGCCGGCATTCGAACCCTCGCCGAGAGCCTCAACGACTCAGTCGACCACACCCGCGGGTATCACGTGCGTACCTTGGTCGAGTGCATGGCCGGCCAAGGCACCACGCTCGCCTCCTCGTTCGAGGAGATCGCTCAAATCCTGGCCCAGGTCGACGTCCGGGATCGGATCGGCGTGGCACTGGACACGTGTCACTTGTTCGCCGCAGGGTACGATTTCCGAACGCCTGTGGGATATCGAACGATGATGGAGTCCCTCGAAGCGACAGTGGGCTCGAAGAACGTCTTCGCCTTTCACCTGAACGACGCGAAAGGAGAGTTGGCTTCCCATCTCGACCGACATGAGAACATCGGAGCCGGATCGATCGGACGTGAAGGGTTCCGCTCGTTCCTAATCGATCCTACTTGGAAGGAGATACCCGGCTATCTGGAGACTCCGCTGGGTGAGGACGGCTACGGACAGTACGCTCGCGATCTGGCCACTCTTCGGTCGATTGAATCCGGCTCCCCGGCACCCCGAGCACCGCGCTCCTCCTCGCCGGCTGCTCGCACCGCGCCCAAGGTCGCTCCGTCAAAGAAAGCAGCCGCATCCCGTCCTACGAAAGGCACGCCTCGCCGTGCGCGGCCTAACGGCTAAATACGCTACCCATCCTCGGCGGCCGCGCGAATGCCTTCCGAGGTATCCCCGGCCCTCATCGAATCGTTGCAACGCAGGGCGCGGCAAATACGTCGCGAAATCATCCGGATGACCTTCACCGCCGGGAGCGGTCACCCCGGGGGAAGCCTTTCCGTAACGGACCTTCTCACCGCCCTCGTATTCCATGAATTGAAGATCGATCCGCAGCACGCCAATCTTCCGGATCGAGATCGGCTCGTTTTATCGAAGGGGCACGCTGCTCCGGCGCTATACGCCGCGCTCGCCCACCGAGGATTTCTGCCGGTCGACGAGCTGCTCACCTTTCGAAAGCTCGGTAGCCGACTCCAAGGCCATGCGGAGGGGAGCCAGCTCCCCGGCGTCGAGGCTGCGACCGGTTCTCTCGGACAGGGAATCGGCATCGCCGTCGGGATGGCGCTCGATGGCCGGCTCGCCCGTCGAACGAACCGGGTCTATGTGATTATCGGCGACGGGGAATGCCAATCGGGCAGTACGTGGGAGGCGTTGATGGCCGGCGGGCACTACGCCCTCGACAATCTCGTCGTACTCCTCGACCGGAACCGATTCGAGGCTGATGGCGACACGGAGTCGATCATGGGCATCGAGCCGATCGCCGACAAGTTTCGGGCGTTCCGATACGAAACGCTCGATATCGACGGTCACGATTTCGCGCAAATTCTCGGCGCGCTAGCACAAGCCCGTGCGACGAAGGGCCGTCCTACCGCGATCGTGGCGCGTACGATCAAGGGCAAGGGCGTGTCGTTCATGGAAAACACGCATGCCTGGCACGAGAAGGCTCCCACGCAGGAGGAGGCCAATCGCGCGCTCTCCGAACTCGGGGAGGTACCTAGCCAGCGTCCATGACCGAGACGAAGAAGGAGAGTCTGCGCGACGCCTACGGGAAAGCGCTTGTCGCGCTCGGGGCACGCGATCCCGAGCTGGTCGTCCTCGATGCCGACCTATCCGGCTCGACGCGCACCGAGCATTTCGGAAAGGAGTACCCGGAGCGATTTTTCAACGTCGGAGTCATGGAACCGACCATGATCACGATCGCTTCCGGCCTTGCTCTGAGTGGGCGCACCGCATTCGCGAGTACGTTCGCCGTCTTTGCCGCGGGCCATTCCTACAATATGATCCGACAATCGGTTTGCTACAACCGCGCTAACGTCAAGATCGTCGCCACGCACGCGGGCCTCCTGGTCGGACCCGATGGGGGAACGTACCAGATGCTCGAAGACCTGGGTCTCATGCGCGGACTTCCCGGGATGACGGTGATCGTGCCGGCGGACGCACCGACGACGCGCACGGTCACGCAGGCCATTACCGAGTTCCGGGGTCCCGCGTACGTGCGACTGTCGCGCGAGAGCCTGCCTACTATCTCGGAGGGAGCCTTCCGGATCGGGCAGGCGAACGAACTCCGCTCCGGCTCTGACCTGACGCTCGTGGCATGCGGCGCCATGGTGTTTCGAGCCCTGGAGGTCGCCGAAGAGCTCCACCGGGTGGGAGTCGAGGCGCGAGTCCTGGATTTCGCGAGCATCAAGCCATTCGACGCCAAGTCCCTCCTCCGAGCCGCGCGCGAAACCGGCGCGCTGCTAACCATGGAAGAACACACGACCCTCACGGGTCTCGGCGCCCTCGTCGCCGCCACGACTTCGGAGAACTATCCGGTGCCGGTACGTCGAGTGGGGGTCCCGGACGTATTCGGCGAGAGCGGGGACCCGTGGGCCGTCTTCGACCAATTCGGACTGTCCAAGGAGCGCGTGATGGACGAGGCGTGGGAGCTTCTTCAATTACGAGGGAAAGTTCAGTAGCCAGTAGAGTTTGGGACGGAATGATTCGATGAAGCTGTTTCTCGATACCGCGAGCGTTACCGAGATCCGCACGATGTGGGAGATCGGAATTCTCGACGGCGTTACGACGAACCCGTCGCTGGTCGCGAAGGAAGGGCGCAAGTTCGAAGATGTTCTGCGGGAGATCTGCGCGCTGGGGGTTCCCTCGGTGTCGGCGGAGGTCGTCGCCACGCAGACCGAAGGGATGTTGACCGAAGGCCGACATCTGCGAGCGATCCACCCGTCGATCTACGTGAAAGTACCGATGACACCGGCGGGACTCAAGGCGACGAAGATCTTGGCTTCGGAAGGAACGCGCGTCAACATGACGCTGGTTTTCTCCGCCAATCAAGCGCTACTCGCCGCCAAAGTCGGAGCGGCCTATGTCAGTCCTTTCATCGGCCGGCTCGACGATCAGGGGGAGGTCGGGATGGAGCTCGTGCGCGATATCGTGACGATCTATCACAACTATCACTACCCAACCCAAGTGCTCGTCGCGAGCGTGCGACATCCGATCCACGTCCTCGAAGCCGCGCGCCTGGGCGCCGATATCGCGACCATGCCGTACGCGGTGATGGAGAAGCTCGCCCTGCATCCGCTCACCGATCTAGGGCTCGCGAGATTCCTCAAAGATTGGGAGAAAGTGCCCAAAGGATGAGCCGTTCCCCGTTGGGTTATATCGGTCGGCCGGCTCCGGCGAGTTACCGTGACGGCCACGACGCTGCTCGAGAAGTATCTCACCCTGACCCGCGAGGCATTGGAACGGGTACGACCGGCGCCGCCGGCTCGGTCGTTCCTTGTCGGTGCCTCCGAGGATTTTCTGCAGATGGCGCGAGCGTATCTCTCCGACGCCGAGCATTTTCGGGACCAAGGAGATCGCGAACGAGCCCTCGCGGCCGCCAGCTATGCACACGGTTGGCTCGACGCGGGGGTACGACTCGGGTTATTGGACGGAGGCGACGATGACGTCCGGTTCACCCCCTTCCGGTAACTCGGTCGACCCGACGCGCGGCCGGATCCCGGAGACGATTGTCGCCGGGATCGAGGCACACCTCCGACAACGGGAGCTCCGTCGGGAAGAGTTGTACCAGCGGGCCCGAAAACTTCGTCGACTTTCTCAGGGCACGATGATCCGTCTCCACGAGGGAGCCGCCGTGGCGGCCGAGCTATCCGAGATCCGCTCGGCGATGGCGGAACTGGCGGACTGGGTGCGGCGCGAGGGGCGGGGCGATGAGAACCTCGCGTTCGACGCTCTGCAGGAAGGCGTGGAGGCGACACTATTGGGATCAGTCGTCCGAAACGAGCGGCTTCCGGGACCTGCGGATCTCGGGGTGGAGCCGGAGGCGTACCTCCTAGGACTCGGCGATCTCGTCGGAGAAGTACGACGCTTGGCGCTCGAGAGCCTCGCCCATGACCGCTTGCCTCAGGCAGAAACGTACCTTGCCACGATGGAGGGCTTGTACCACACGTTGATGCGATTCGATACGACTCGCGCCATCGTACCGCTCAAACCGAAACAGGACGTGGCGCGGGCGCTCGTGGAGAGAACGCGCGGCGAGGTCGTGATGGCACGGATGCTGGCGCGCGTTCATCTCCCGGGCGCGACGGTCCCTGAGGGGACGCCGTGACGGTCAAGGCTCGCTCCACGATCGCAGTGATCGGTGGCTCGGGCGTTACCGAGCTCTTTCAAGGCTCGGATCGAAAGGTCCACCACGTCAGCACTCCGTGGGGCGCCCCTTCAGGGCCGATTGAGGAGGGTGCGGTCGGGGGTGTTCGGGTCCTTTTCCTCCCGCGTCACGGAGCGGGACACACGATTCCACCGCATCGAGTCAACTATCGAGCGAACATCGCCGCTCTCGCGGAACTGGGAGCCGAGGCAATCGTGACCGTGAGCTCGGTCGGATCGTTGAAGGAAGAGCTCGCGCCGGGCCAATTTGTACTGCCCCAGCAGTTTGTCGACTTCACCAAGCAGCGCCCGACGACTTTCTTTGATGGGGGGCGTGTGTTCCACGTTTCGCTAGCCGTTCCGTTCTGTCCACAACTCTCGCAGCTTGCGGCCGAAACCGGTCGTGAAATGGGGAGCCCCTTCGCGGAAGGAGGCACCTACGTCTGTGTCGAAGGTCCCCGATTCTCGACCCGCGCCGAATCGAAGTTCTTTCGAACGTTCGCCGATATCATTGGGATGACGCTCGTCCCCGAGGTAACGCTCGCGCGCGAACGTGGGCTCTGCTACGCGTGTCTTGCGATGGTAACGGACTATGACGTCTGGGCGGAACGTCCGGTCGAAGCCCACGAGATCGTGCGGGTCATGAAGGAAAATGTCGCACGGATGCAAACTCTGCTCGGGCGATTGTTGCCCCGCTTAGCCACTCCGCCGACGTGTCGGTGCGCAAGCGCCCTCGACGAAGCAGGACTGTAGTGTCTTTATCTACCGACGCCGCGCCGCACGGTGATCGGGATCTGATCAGCGGCGAACTCGCGTTCGGCAATCTCGACGGGGTCGATCAATTCTGGGGGAACATCGATCAAGATGGGAGCGCCGAGCGAGACTTGCAACGCGCGAGCCCCGATGATGCGCGCACGCTCGAACCGGGTATAGGAATCCGAACCCCGTCGAGCCCCGGTGGCGCGTGCGTTCACTTCAGCACCTAACGGGGCCGCGGGCAGCGAAGCTGCGGCCGTCAAGGGGTCGCTCACTTAGGGTGTCGTATTTACCATTTGCGCGCGACGAGGCTTTGCCCGAGAACTAGTTTCTGTGTCGGACTCAATGTGCCGGGCTCTCGGTTTCTGTGCAGGGGTGCTAGTTTCCCCGACACGAGGCGTCGAGGGGCAATTCCAAGGAGGTTGGCGGATAGGTGCCTATCACTCGGACAACGCTCGTCCGTCCTGTCGAGGAGTATTCACCGGCCCCGGGCGGGCCGTCCGGCGCGATAGTCCGCCTCGAGCGCCGCGGCGAACATTGCCCACGTCTTTGCGATCTGCGCCCGGAGTGCTTCGCGGGTCGGGAAATCCGGGGTGACCCAGCGCTCGGTGCTCAACAGCTGAAGTCGCGTCCGCGCGCGGCCGATGGAGCTGACCCGGTAATCCAAGGACTGCTGGTCGGTCTCGTCGATCTGGTCGAGGTGCCAGGAGTGGGGGGGATTGAGACCAATCAACTCGACCGCGATCCCAGGATCGCGACTGGAGCCCCGGGAAACGCGAATCCGGACCACGCGGCGGGGCGAAATTCTGATCACACGGTAGCGCGCGCGGCCGTTCGAGAATCGTCCGTCGTCGCTCCGGTAGTCCGTGCACCAATCATACACGTAGCGAGACGGGGCGTGAATCACTAGGGAGACACGCACCGTAGTGGACCCGTAGACCCGGTGGCCCCGTTCGGGCATGTGTCAGGAAACCGGTGGCACGACTTAAGCCCGATGTCCGGGAACTACCGCAAAGCGCTCCCGAGTGCCGACGGATTTGCCCGAGAACTAGTTTCTGTACGCCCATCCGGGTTTCAGTGCGCTCTCGTGTTCTCGGGCTATGCCGCGTGACGTGGCTTTGCGTCCAAAACCACGTGGAGATGGAAATCGGTGCGCACGCAGAGAACCTGGCCGACGCATGGCAACTCTCCATTTGGGGTGGTGCGCGAAGGATCGTGGGTGACCCCGCGGTGCGTCGAATTGACGACTCTAACGGCAATCGACCAAGCCTGCGCCAAGCAGCTAGAGAAAACCTTCCAACGCGAATCGCTGCCACAGGTTGTGGATTCCCGTGACTAGGGGATTACAAACCCCAGTCGACTTCGGTAGGGGGTGGGTTGGAGGGTCGCAATTGCCATCTGCCCCGCTACAAATGGGCATTGGATGTTTCGAGTTGCAACACTTCAGCGGGTTGTCCTCGTTCTACTTGGGCTGTCCTGTGCGACCGTGGTTGGATTCATCATCGTCATCTTTGGGAACCTTCAGAAAGGGATCATTCTCCACGAGATCGCGGGGCTTGTCCTCCTTATCCTACTGGCCGGCGCCCTCTGGGCCGCATTCAAGCTTCGCAGGATCGATGCACGACCGGTCGTTCGCGTCTGCCTTGCTTTGGCATCTCTGATTGTGGCGGGAGTTCTCGGCGCCGCCCTCGCGTCGGGGGCGACGACTGGGGTACCTGCATACCTACCCTTGGTCCCGCTCGCGCTTCTGCTCGTGTCTGCGATCGATGGTCTCCGAGTCACTCGGAACCTTCCAATCTCCGCCGCACAATCCCCGGTCTAACCCCTCGTCGGTCGCGGACCTATACTTCAGGTCAAAGTCGCTCTGATTCGATCTAGAGCGTCCTCAGCAGACACCATCCATGCCGTGACTTCAAGAACATGGCGAGTTCCAAACAAGTCGGTGCGAAATCCATTTGGGGGGGGCTTCGGTCCAGTCATCATGCCTCCGTGGCGCCGCAGCTACGCGCTCCTACTCCTGGCGCGGTTGTGGAAATTTATCGCTGTCTTTGGTGCGGTGTACATCGTAGCCGCCCTGGGTTTCTATTTCGTCGAGCCCCACATCTCATTGCTGAATTCGTTCTATTGGGCGATCGTCACCCTCGCAACCATCGGCTACGGGGATGTCGTTCCGACCGTCCCCGTCGCGAAGTACTTCACGATCGGAGTCGCCATCACCCAGCTCTTCCTGTTGGGTTATCTCATCACTGTGGTCAGTGCCACGGTGACGGAGGCATCCCAGCACCGGGTTCTCGGTACGTTGGGGACCGATATGTCCGGCCATATCGTCGTTCTTGGATACCAGGATGTGGGACGCTCGGCCGTACGTGAACTGCTCGCCCAAGGGGAAAAGGTAGCCGTCGTAACCGAGGATGCCGCCGAAGTTTCGAACGTGCGAACGCTGGCGAACGACAAACAAATATTCGCCACGTTTGGTCCGCCGGGCGAACAAGACATTCTGAAGCGCGTGAACATCATGGCGGCGCACTCGGTGATCGTGTGCACCAAGGATGATACGACGAGCCTCATCGCTGCGCTGAACGCGCGTGCGCTGAACCCTACCGTACGAGTGGTCGTCTCCGTGAGTCGTCCCGAACTGAAACAGACCCTTCAATCCGCTGGCGTGACCTACGTCGCCTCCCCCGGAGATATGGGGGGCCGGCTTTGCGCCGATGCGGCCTTCCGTCCCGAAGTGGCCAACGCCGTCGAAGACCTGACGTCGACCGCCCTCGGTGCCGACATTGAAGAGTTTATACTGACCGCTTCCACCCCGATATCGACGCAGCCTCTAGCCGAAGCCGAACGGCTCGTCCGCGCTGCCTCCGATTGCATCGTGATCGGCTACGCCCGCCCCTCCGTGACGGGTGAATTCGTCACGGTCCTGAATCCGCCCTACACGTTTCGATTTCAACCGGGCGATGCCCTTCTCGTGCTCGGGGTCGTGCCCAACCTGCAAAAGCTGCAGAAGTGGATTGGGGTTCCTCAGGGCCGGTAGGATGGCCGCGTCCAAACAGTGCGCCCCCATCGCCCTACGAAGAAAGTCAGTAAACTCAGCCGCGTGAGGGCCCAGCGAATCCGAACGCGAGAACCCCGCCGGGGGTTTCCGGTCTACTCGCCCGTCACATCCGCGAGAAACTCTCGAATCGTGCCCAGAAACTCTCGCGGTTGTTCGAAGATCGCCATATGACTGCTGCGTGGAAGGACCCGCAGATGGGCCGGCTCGATCCGCTCGGCCATCTCCACGGATGAGTTGAGACAAAAATCGTAACGCCCCACGACGATGACTCCGGGGACCTCGATCTTCGAGTAATAACGGCGGCCGTCCCAGCGGGCCATCGTTCCATCGACCGCCGACGCATCCCCGCTGCGGCTCACCATAGCTTGGTAGACTACCGGATTGTGCTTGGTCGCCTTCCAATCTCGTGGAAGCTCCTTGAGGAACCGCCACTGGAACTGGTCCTCGATCTTCGTCACCAGCTGAAGGTATTCACGCGACTTGAAGGCCTTCGCCTTGGTGAGCTCCCGGAGCCGCGCTCGCTGCTTGGGCGACGCGACGGCGAAGATCATGCGATTCGCTTGCCGAAGCTCTTCGGCACTTCCTAGAGTAGCGCAGAGTAGGAGCGACGTCAAATGGCGCTCGTAGCGGTGCGCGTATTCGAGCGCCACGAACCCGCCAGCCGAGTATCCGAGCAAGTGAAGCTCCGTGATCCGGAGAGCCCGTCGGATCGCTTCGACGTCCTCCGCCATATTGGCGATCGTATAATCACGCGGCCGGCGAGGAGCCCAACTGTGTCCGACGCCACGCGGATTGAACAGGATGACACGCAGGTTGACGTTGGCCAGCTTCAACAAGCCGCGTAGGTAGTGGTACGTCAGTCCCGGTCCACCCGGGTGCACGAGCAGCGTCGCCGGTCCTTTTCCTTGGGAAACGTATTCGAACGACCTTCCGCCCGGAACCGTCACGCGACGTAGGCGCGCCATCGGCCCCGTATCGCGCCTCGGCCATAAACCTCACGATACAATTGCCCGTCCCGACTCACCATGGGATGTCCCGTGCGGAAACGATTCGAGAAGCTTCCACCGGAGCGGAGGGCTCTCCGTAACGCGGTCGCGTAGGAGTTTATTTCCTTGATTGAAATCTGGGAGCAAGGGTACCGAAGACCGACTGACGAGAGCGAAGAAACCAATCTGCGACGAATCTGAGGGAAATCTTTGAGCGAGCGAGGAACGTACGTCGTAATCGAGGGGATTGACGGGACCGGTAAGACCGAACTCGCCACACGCCTCGTTCCCCCGCTCCTCGGACGGGGCCACTCCATCTCGAATTTCCACGAACCGAGCGATAATTTCCTCCGGGAACAAGCGGCGCGCCTCGCGCAGATCGACTCTTTCTCGTCTGCGTTATGCTTTACCGTCGACCGCAGTGAACTGCGCCCCGAGGTCGAACGGGCCTTGGAGTCCGGCGATGTCGTGATTCAGGACAAATCCTACTACTCGACTCTCGCCTACCAGTACCCCGGTCTTAGCGACGGGGCCTGGCGTGAGCTCGAGCGGATCGAGCGAGCGCTCGCGATCGAGCCGGATCTGATTCTCTACCTCGACGCCCCGCTCGATGTCGCGATGAAACGCGCCGAAACTCGTGGCGAGCTAGATCCCTTCGAAGACGAGCCGTATCTCAACAAAGTGCGGCGGAAGTTCGAGCAGATGTTCCAACCTCCCAAGTGGGTGCGAATCGATGCGTCGGGTACGGCGGACCAAACGGTGGTCCTCGCTATGAACGCGTTGATGGCAGCGGGCCTCTGAGAAAGGCCAACTGACTGCGGCGCGCGCGACTACCCGGCGATCCCGAGGCTCGGCTTGGATCCTCGCGGCAGTCGACCTTGGAGGAAGAGAGAGATGACGAGGGCTACGAGAAGCAATCCGAGCATGATCGTGAAAATCTGATCGTAAGATTGCGCCAATGCGACTTGAGACGCTTGGAAGTAGGCGAGACACGCAGGTGTGGGAGTGGGGGAAGGTGCGCAACCACCTGATGGTAGAGGAGGTTGCAGCGCGGAATAGCGCAATTGCTGAATGGAGTTGAGCAAGGTCAACCCAATGGCTCCGCCGAGCGACTGAAGGAATTGGACCAGCCCGGTGGCCGCGCCGACCTCTGCCTCGGGAACTTGGTTCTGTACCGCGATCAAGAACACGGGAAAGGTCAACCCGACGCCAAATCCGATCGGGATCAAGGGCGCGACGACGCCACCGACCGGGAGGAAACCGTAGGCGAACCTCCAAACGGGGGTGGTGGCCGAGAGGAGCGTCAGGAGATACAACCCGACGCAGGCGATGGCCACTCCGAAGACGACCACGGGACGATACGGAATCCGCGTGATCAGATTGCCGCCAAGCGCGGCGCCGATCACCAACGGAATCACGAGGAAGTAGAGGACGTCTCGAACTGTGTTCGCCGGGTTTCCGACACCGCTCAACGTGACGTAGGTGATGAAGAGGGTCAGGAACGTGGCGAGAGGAAAGACGACCATGCCGACGAGATACGTGGTCGAACCGCAGGCCGCGACGACGCGACGCGAGAGTAAACGTAACGGCACCAGAGGGTCGTTGAAACGAAGCTCCCAAAGCGCGAAGACCGCCACCAGGATCACGGCACTGATCAGAAGCGCGAGGGCCCGGGGATCACTCCAGCTCCATCCGCCGAATGAAAGTTGCACGAGGGCGAACATCAAGGCCCCCACCCAGCCGGAAAGGAGTGCCGCCCCCACGACGTCAAATCTCCCCCGCTTCTCGGGGCGAATCGGGCCCAATGCGACGAGTAAGATCGCGAGCCCCGCAAGTCCGATCGGGATGTTCACGTAGAATACCCAACGCCAGGTGGTATTGTCGACGATGAACGCACCCAAGAAGGGCCCCGCCACCGTCGCGATGCCGAATACACCAGACAAGAGTCCCGTGACGCGCGCCCGTGTCTCGGGTGGGAAAATGACCGCAACGATGGCGAGACCGACGGGGAAAAAGTCTCCCGCGCCGAACCCTTGGATCGCCCGGAAGATTACGAGTTCGTCGAAGGTCTGACTAATTCCGGAAAGAATCGAGCCCCCGACGAAGACGAACAGGCCCGAAAGGAACACCCATTTTCTATCGTAAATGTCCGACAACTTGGCGAAGATTGGGACGGCAACCGTCGACGTGATCAGGTAGGCGCTGATGATGAACGATTGTCCGCCGGGCGGGGCATGCAGGCTCCCGAGGATCTGGGATAGGGCCGTCAGAACGACGAAGTTGTCGAGGGCGCCCATCAGGAGACAGAGAAGAATTCCGCCCACCACCAACCCGGCGAGACCCGGGCGACGAAGACCGGTCCGGCGCGTCAGGTCCGCGGCGGAATCCGCCGCCGTCTTTTCGTGCGCTGCCGCAGACGGGGAACTTACATTAATAGACAGATTTTCCCGTCCTTCGGAGGCGCTGCCACCAAACGGAAGCTAAGAGGTTGGCGCCAATCCGGTGGAACTTCTAGTCACGACCGCGATCGGAGCGCCCCGACGTCGCCGGTTCATGGTTTGGATGGATGCGCCTCTAAGAAACGGCCCAATAGAACCTCGCCGTGCACCAACATCATCCGGCTTCGTAAGCCCCAGGCGCCGAGTCCCCCTTCCTGGTATCCACGTTCCTTACGATCGACTTCTCGAAATCCCTTGGACCGAAACAGAGCGAGAGAGGGAGCGTTGTCCTCTTCGGCGGCTCCGTAGAGAATGTGCGCTCCTTCGGTACGGAACAGATCGATCGCGTCGTCCAATAAGGCGCTCCCTACGCCCCGCCCGCGAAACGCTTCACCAACCGCCAGATAGTATACGTAGCCCACCTCCGGGGTCAGGCGATCCAACATGGAAATGCCGGCGAGCTCGTTGCCCACGTGAGCACCTCGGACTCGGGCGATATCGCGTAACGTCCGTTTGGCATGCCAACGGTAGATTCCCACGAAGGATTGGAGGAGAATCGGGATGGCTCGGTCTCGGGATTCCTTAGGCAGGTCAACGATCTGAATAGGTGTCGGGTCCGTCACGGGATCAGAACCAAACCCTGAGATGCGGGCACCGGGATTTGAACCCGAGTTATAGGCTTGGCAAGCCTATGTGATAACCAGACTACACTATGCCCGCAGCAGTTCTCGCTGTAAGGACGGGCGTATTTAATGCGCTGGCCAAGGTCACGGCTACCCGTTTAGAAAAAGCCGGAACCGGAGGCGGAAGCTCCGGCGGGCCCACGCCGATGGAGAGGGTCAGACGCTAGAGGCCGCGGCAACGAATGTGCGACGCGAGTCGGCGTAAGACCGTTGGCGACTCGTACTCTGGACCGAAATCTTGCAAGGCATGGTTCGGGGAGCGGATCGACCAGTAGACTGTGTCCTGACAGTGGACGCCGATCGCGACGGCGGAGATTGCTTCCTGACGGGCCCGTCCCCGTCGTGCGAGTTCATCCGCAGCATCTTGTACCGTGGAGAGGAGCTGATCCGTGTCCTCCTCCGATCGCGCGGAACGCACCAACGATTCATACAGCCGATGAACGCAATACGGCCGGTCGATATCGGAGTTCAGCTCCGACTCGATTTGGTCCATCAAGACAACCAGCGAGTTGCTCGCCGGAGCTGACATGTCCGAATCTTGCGTCAGACTCCCATTTTAATCTTGTTCCATCGCAAGGGGGGGGTCAACGAAAGGCGCGTCCCTGCGAAGATTCACTTGAAGAGCGTCTTCGTTCACGGATACGGCCTCACCACGTTGCTCTCGATCGGGATACCGTCCCGGACCGCTCCGGAGACGGTGCAGTAGTCGGCGAATATCTCGACACAATGATCGAACCGCTCCCGGTCGGATTCGTTTTGGGGAGCGGTCTGGATCTCGACCCCCAGTCGTCGCACTCGTAGCCGCCCTTTCTCGTTCCGTCCAACCTCCACACGCACGGTGGTTCGGAGCGGCGAGGCCGCGATGTGAGCGCGCTCGAGGGTATTGAAAAGAGTCGAGCTCATGCAGTGTCCGACGGCCATCGCGAGCGACTCGACCGGAAACGGACCCTTGGCTTTCCCGATAGGGGGTGCTTCATCCACCCGCAGGGGGCCGTACGGAGAGCCCGGAAATTGCACCTGGAATTCGTATCGATCGATTTGCTCCAGCTCCGCGCGCGGTTCCAAATCTGACATCTTTGCTACCTTCCGAGTTTCTGGGCCGTGACGGGCAGAGCGCCGCGAGGTCAAGAGAACCTCCCACGTTCTCCGCTGGCGAGGGACTATCGCCCCCAGCGTGACGGCAATCGCTGAAGGTCCGAACACCCAACATAGTGGTCGAATGGGTACCCCCGCGATCTCGAGACGTTCGAGGTATCGCGTTATTACCCAACCGTCGATTCCGAGCCCGTGACGGAAGACGGATGGGAGATTGGCGACCCGGCCGTCCTCAAACGTCGGGGACATCCGGGCCTTCTGATCCGTATGGCAATGGGACCTCAGCCAGTGGCCGGTGAAGGAGTGCTCGACTTGACCGACCAAGTCGGCAAGGCGCCGGGGGCCCAGATCACGTGGCTTGGGGAAGCCTACTCGATCGTTCGACCGACCATAGCAGACCTCATCGGCCAGCTGCGCCGGAACGCGCAGATCGTGACTCCCAAAGACGCGGTCCAACTTCTCTACATGACTGGGGTCGGACCCGGGGCCCAGGTCGTGGAGGCCGGTTCCGGAAGTGGGGGACTCACCGTGGTCCTCGCGTGGGCGGTCGGTCCGCAGGGCCGAGTAATCTCGTATGATCGCCGGGCCGACTTTTTGGATGTTGCCCGGCAGAACGTGTCTCGGGCAGGTCTATCCGACCGTGTAGAGTTTCGAGCGCGCGACGTCGGAACCGAGGGCGTGGACGCTAGGGACGTCGATGCGGTTCTGCTGGACCTCGCGGAACCCTGGACCGTTCTCGACTCGGCTCGTACCGCGCTCCGCGTGGGCGGCTCGGTCGGGACTTACACACCCACCTACAATCAGCTGGAACGGACGGTGCGTGCCCTTCGAAGTTGTGGATTTGAGGACGTGCGGAGTGTCGAGTTGATCGAACGATCGCTCCACGTCGGGGAAGGGGGAACTCGTCCAGAATTCGATATGCTCGGTCACACCGGCTTTCTCTCCGCCGGCCGTAAGGTGGATTGACCGTGGTCGTTGCTTCCCTCTCGTTGGGGGCGCTCGTTGGGATCCTTCTTTCGGGAGGATTCATCTATTGGGAGATCGGGAACTACGCGACTCCCCAGGTCCCCGAGACCCTCTTCGAGGAGCGTAAGGTCGTTTTCGCCTACACAGCGGGATTGTTCGTGGGAGTTCCGCTGGCGCTGCCGCTAATTTTCTACATCACGGCCCTGAGCAACGATGCCCTTCCAGGAGCAGCCCTATTCCTCGCGATCCTTGTGATCGGAACCGAGGTCGCGCAGTGGGGACTTCTTCGGACGGTTTATTTCGGTCGCGCTCCGGCGAGTCCGTTCTATGCCCTTGGATTCCGTGCGGGGATAGGCGGCGTCCTCGTGCTAGCCCTCGTAACCCAGTACCTCTCGGGGTTTTCGATCACGCCGTTAGGTATCGTCGTCATCCTGCTCGAATCGTTGGCCATTGTTCTGCTCGAAGTCGCGGGGACGCTCCTTTCACTACGCGCCCCCGCCGGGAGCGGGCGAACCGGGGGCGGTCCCATTTCGGGGGGGCTGATCCAAGTGGTTGGGTTCTTCCTTGTCGGCTTTGGGGCGCTGCTCGGAATCGTCTATGGGGCGGCGGCAGCGCTCATCGCCATCTTAGGCGCGTACTGGATCTATTTCCGGATACGCGGGGTGCTCCGCACGATACCACCCCCCGGGGGATCCAGCCCACCGAAGGCTCCCCTTCCCAAGGGATCCTATGGGCGCACGGACGACTAGCGTGCGCCCGTCGGTCCGAGTGCCCCCTACCTGCGGGACTCCAACCTATGCGACTGCGAGGAAGCTGGGCAGGTCCAGCGTGAACGTGCCCGGAATCGCCGTCACAGTCCAGAGGAGGAAGGCGAAGAGGAGCAGCGAGAGGATGAACAGAACCCCATTCGACCGGCGCTGGCGCATGAGCCAGGGCATCTTGTCTTCTGGGACCGAGCCCGACTCGGCGGCCTGGTTGATCTGGAGGAGCTTGAGTCCCGCCCCGGCTCCGATACCAAAGACACCGATCGTCCACAGGACTCGTGCCGCGATGAAGGCGTTCAGCAACCCTTGGAGCGTGCCGGTTCCACAGCCGCCGGTACCCACACACGAAGCGGGGATTGAGACAAAGAGTACCGCCACTAGCGTGCCAATGAAGATCAGGAGGAATCCGCCCGCTTTCGCCAAGAACTCGAGGGACGTCCAAGGCAGCTTGGGCATCATCATCTTCATCCCAGAGGCCGGCGCGGGGGGAGGGGCGGGCGGAAAATATGCGGTCGTATCGGGGGGCGGGGGAGGCGGAGGCGTTTCGACCACCGGAGGCGTCTTAGAAGATGGGGGGGACATAGCCCCGAGTCCCCGTTCTGGTTCTTAATGGTTTTCTGATAGGCCAGTGACTGGAAGCAGGTTGTACCGGCGAAAACTGTGCGGCCATAGATTGATAAGTCGAGCCGCTTCGGAGCGAATAATGCCGTCGGAGGAGCCGGAGCGAATCCCCTTCGACCGTCGATTTCGACAGGGAATGCGTACTCACCGCGCCGCGATCTCGATCGCGGTCTTTGCGATCGGGATCTTCCTCACCGCGCTCGCGATTGGCTACTTCACTCCGCTGGGGAGCGCGCCACCCTTCTCATCGATCAACGCGTATACGGACACTCCGACCGCGAACTACAACCTCCTCTTTGCGATCGTCGGTCCGATTGTTTTCATCGTTGGTGCCTACCTAACGGGGGCGTACTACGTCGCACGTCGGAAGTTCGAACACCTGATGTTGACGAAGAGCAAGGCCGAGTTTCTGCGGAATATCCCGGACCTTGAGGACCTGCTCTGGGACCTAACCCCCGCCGACGAGATACGGTACGAGCGTAGGAAGCTCGAGCTCCGGATCCGCCGTTAAACCGTCCCCGGCACGGTTGTTCGGGCGGTCGCTCGGCTCGGTTAAGTAGCGAACATCGATTCGCGTGGCCCGTGTCAGCAGAGTCCCGTCCCACCTTGACCGACGGGTTTCGATTTCGCCGCTTGGGGAAACCCGAAGAATTCCGTGCGGTCGAGGACGTGCAGCGAGCTGCTTGGGGACTGGGGCCGGAAGCCCCCACGATCCCTACGGCGTTGCAGCGCGCGGCCCAAGACAATGGGGGCCTGGTGCTCGGTGCTTTTGTCGACATCTATCTCGCTGGGTTTTCACTGGGGTTTCTGGGGTGGGACGGGTCCCTCCTTTACCATCAAGCGTTCGAGACCGCGGTCCGCCCCGAGTACCAGAATCACCGAGTCGGGTACCAGCTCCACGTTCTCCAACGGGAGGAGATACTGGCCCAGGGACTCGCGCAGGTCCGCGGGCTGTTCGATCCGCTGTCGAGCAAGAACGCAATGCTCTATGTACGAAAGCTGGGTGGAACTCCCGACCAATACTTTCCCCACTATTACGGACAGTTGACGGACGCCGTCAATCAGGGACTCGAAACCGATCGCGTCCGTTGGCTCTGGGACTTGGCATCGGCCAAAGTTGTGGAGCGACTGGCCGGGCGACGGCCGAATTCAGATCAGGACGTCGCGTTCTGGCGCTCCGCCCAACCGATCATGGAAACGGAGCCCGGCGAAAGCGGCATCCGCGTTCCCCTAGCCGTCCAGGAGCCCAGCGCTCCGACTGCGCATCTCGAGATCCCGTTCGACATCGACCTCGTCCGGACGCATGAGTCGGCGGCGCTCCGGCGCTGGCGTCACGCGACCCGGGACGCGTTTCGGGCCGCGTTCGACCTCCACTATCGGATCGAAGATTTCGCCGTCATTTCGCCGGAGCACGAGCGTCGGAGCTTCTACTTCCTCCGCGCCCCGTCGCCCGATCAACCGGACTCGACTGCTCCGAAGCCGAACTAGTGGCGCTACGGTAGCAATCCACTTCCGGTGGCCGCGGGAGGTCGCTGAAAGGCAGATATGGGGCGGGGTCGTTCAATAAATGTGGCGATTGCCCCCCGTCGCCGTCCGGTTTTTCCGCCCGCGCTTCTCCTCTTTCTAGTCGCTTCGCTCGCGTTCGGAGCGGCGGCAGCGTTCCTTTCCGCCCCGATCGTACCGTTCAACTCCCCCGGGGTCTCCGCGAGCTCAAACACTAACGCCGAGGTACTGGGGATCATTCTGACCGGGATCATCTTTTCGATCCTGGGCTTCTTGCTGGTCTACCGACTCACGCAAGGAACGATCGGAATCCCCAATCGGATCATCGTCCTATCGTTGGTGGTCCTGCTCATCCTGACGAGTTTCGCCGTCGTCTTCAAAGTAATCGACACGGGGGGAGCGCTCGCAAGTACCGGGCCCGCGGGCGGGAACAACCAAACGCAGCCCGGTAACTCGACCCCGACGGGAAACGGATCCTCGAACGGTACCGTGACGACGCCCCTTCTCCCGATTCACTTGCCCCCATGGGTTTTCATTTTGATTCCCATCGTAGTCGTCGTAATATTGCTCGTCCTGATCGTTCCGTATCTTGTCGCGCGACGAGAAATCTCTGGGGCGGTAGAGGCCGCTCCTTCCACCCGGGACCGGGTCCGTCGCACCCTCGCCTCCGCGCTCCAAGAGCTCGACTCTTCGGGCAATGCCGACCCCCGCGCGCTGATCATCGCGTGCTATAGCCAACTCTTGGACCAAGTCGAGCGCAAAGTGGGAACGGTGGAGGTACAAACGCCGAGCGAGATCTACCGAGATCATCTGGTCCGTCTTGGGATTCGAAAGGTCACGGCGGAGAAGTTGACGCGCCTCTTCGAGGAGGCGCGGTACTCCTACCACCTCTTCGGCCCCGAGGAAGGAAACCAGGCGCGCGTCGTGTTCCGCCAGGCGCTCGCGGACCTCGACCGCGGGTCGGGAACGACGTGAGAGATTCGATCTGGATCCTGGCGCTCGTCTTGGCGGGCGTAGCCACTGGGGTTGCCGTTTGGGCCGGTCCCAATTTGGCGGTCGCGGTACCCGCGGCGGTCATCGCCATCGCGATGGGTGTATTGGTTGGGGTGTCCCAGGCCGTGAAGCCCTCCGGACCGGCGCCCGTGGAAGTGGAAGTGCCCGAGACGACGTCGCTGGTGGTACTGGAGAGCGCCCTCACCAGCGGGCCGCTCGGCCGCGCCTACGTGCTCTCCTTGTTAGACGGATTGGAACGACGTCTACGAGATCGAAACGCGCCGATGCGGTCTGAGGCGGATCAGCAACGATTGGTGCGCGGCTCGGATGCGGCGTTCCGCACGTTCGTGGAAAAGCGATTGACCGAGTTGGAGCGCGAGTCGTGACCGCTGCGGAAGGCGCCGAGGAACCGCTCCGCTGGCGGCGTACGACGTACGGCCTCTTCGCCACCACCGCGATCCTGTTCGCAATCGGTATCATTTACAAGAATCCGGTCCCATTGTTCCTGGGACTCCCATTTCTGCTCACACCGATCTCGGCGGCGCTCTCGCAACCCAAAGGAGTACCCACGGCTCAGCTGACCTGGAGCGCCGATGGAATCGAAGGGGAGATCCACATAACGGGTCGACTGACACCAGGTCCGAACGCCCCGGCCGGCGAGATCATTCCAGAATTCATGCGACCCGCCTCGCTATCCGAGCGGCGCCCGCCGGACGTTCGGTACGACACTTCGGGGATTTCGTTCGACCTCGCGTGGGAGACGAGTCGACCATGTCTGGCACGCGTCCCGGTACCCCGCATCAGCTGGCGCGATCCGATCGGGCTTGTCGAACGACCCGGCCATGTCGAGGGAACCCCTCTCTCGATCGAACGGTACCCGCCCGAGCTAATGCGGATCGGCAGCCCACCGCTTCGTCGCACGATCCTAGTTCCGGGGGAGGTGCGATCCCGAGCCACGGGACGCTCGGGCGATTTCTTCGCGATCCGAGATGCCGCGCCCACCGACACGCCGCGCCAGATCAATTGGCGAGCCACCGCCCGGCGAGGGCGAATGCTCGCGAACGAATACTATCTGGAAAGAACTGGGGACGTGCTCCTGCTACTGGACCTCCGACCTTCGCCGCTGGGCCCCGAACGGGATAGCCAACTCAGCTCGCTCACCGCGGCGGCGGCCTACGGGATCGCCGAGGCGTTCCTCGACGAGAAAGCGCGGGTCGGATTGGCATTCTACGACGAGTTCGTCACCGCACTGCCCCTCGCCTCCGGCCGCACGCAGCGTTACCGGATCCGTGAGGCATTACGGCATGCGCGACCTGGTCGGTCCGGGGGACCCGAAGAACGATGCGCGATCGCGCTTCGGCGGTACTTCCCCGCGGGCGTGATGACGATTCTCCTTTCGCCCCTCGCGGACGAGGCAGCGGCGAACTTGATCCCCCACCTACGTTTACGCGGGTTCCCCGTCATCGTGCTCAGCCCGAGCCCATTGCCGATCATTCTAGATCGGACGAATCGGCGGTCACCGGTTGATCCGATCGCGGATCGGTTGATGCGGCTCGTTCGCCGCGGTCGAGTCGGGGAGGTCTGGGAGGACGCGCCTGTCGTCGATTGGGACAATTATTGGTCGCTCACGGGCTTCGTCGATCTGATGAGTGCCCCGGTACGGCATCGAGGGATTCGATGACCGCCGCCCCTGCGACTGCTCGGTCTTCTCCCCCACTATGGAGTCGCCGGCTCCCCTCGGCCCTATTGCTGGCGCTGGCGGCGGTCGCCTTGGGAAGTCAGAGCTCGTTTGGTCTGTTGTTCGGGATCGCTTTCACGACGGGGACGGTCGCGATCGGAGTCTATCTTCGCTTCCGAGGCGGTGGCTATCGCCTCTTTGGCCTCGAGTTCCCGCTCGTGGGGCTGGTCTTTGCGAGTGGGTGGTCCCGAATCTCGGTCCTCACGGAGCTCCTCGCGGGAGTGACCGGTTTGCTCTATCTTCTCTGGTTAGCGGACGACGCTCCGCCGGCGCCCGAATCAACTCGCAACGTGATCCAAGCGCTCGCCCTCCCGTCGCTCGCGCTCGGGGTCGCCCTCGTCAGCAGCTTTCTCGTCCCCGTCACATCGCTGTTGATCGGGGCGACCGCCGGCATCCTCGTGGCGCTCCTCTTGGGCGTGGCTTGGCTATTCGAGCATCCGGAAGCGATCCATTCGAAGGCGCTAGACTCTTAGGGCCTCCCACGCTGCGGTAGTTGGAGGGACCACAAGTCCCCCCGGGTACCGACGAAGGGTCCCTCTTGACCCGATACGGACGTGTCGTCCGTTGGGAGTGAAGTGAGGACAACCCCGGTATCCGACAGCCCCGGCCGGGGTCAGGACGCCGAGAGGGCTTTGGCCTACCGTGACACGCAACCGTTACGGCCGGGGGATACGGCGCGGGCCGAGGCGATACATATAGTCTGTCCGGATTACCGCTGGAGTCGGGAAGCGGGAATGGAAGCGTCCAATGTCATGGCGACGATGGGACGAATCCGCGACGCCGTCCACACGGCGGTCGTAGGACGCGAGGAGCCCCTTTCACTCCTGGCGACCGGACTACTAGCCGACGGTCACATTCTTCTCGAGGACCTTCCCGGTCTCGGAAAAACGCTGATGGCCAAATCATTCGCCCAAGCGCTCGGGCTCAAGTTTCAACGGATCCAGTTCACGGCCGACCTGCTCCCCCACGACATCACCGGTGGCGAGATCTTCGACGCCCGACGCAATGAGTTTGTCTTCCGGCCTGGCCCTCTATTCACCAACCTCCTGCTCGCCGATGAGATCAACCGCGCCCCGCCCAAGGTGCAATCCGCACTGCTTGAGGCGATGCAAGAACGCCAAGTTACGAGCGAACGGGCGACGTATCCGCTGGACCCCCCTTTCCTGGTCCTCGCCACGCAGAATCCGATCGAGCTCGAGGGAACGTATCCGCTTCCGGAGGCGCAGGTCGACCGATTCCTGATGCGGCTTCGAATTGGCTATCCGACCCCCGAGGAAGAACAGACGATCCTCGCGCGACGTCGCGCCCGCAAACAAGATCAGGTCGAGGTCCCACAAGTCACCTCGTTACCTGAATTCCTCGGCATGCAGCGGATCGTGGAAGAGGTCACGGTCGAGCCCGCGATCGAAACGTACGTCGTGAGTCTGGTCGGATCGACTCGATCGGATGCTCGGGTCGAGGTGGGCGCGTCGCCGCGGGGGTCGCTCGCCCTGATCAAGCTCGCGCGGGCGTGGGCGCTGCTGCACGGACGCGATTACGTGCTCCCCGATGATGTCAAGGCCGTGGCCGAGCCGGCGCTCGCGCATCGGGTCATCATCAAACCGGAGCCCTGGATCCGCGGCATCCGCGGGGAAGAGATCGTCCGCACCGCGCTGGGACGCACGGCCGTTCCGAAGATCCCCTGAGTTGGATCTGGCGGGCGGACCGGGTTCTCGCGCCTCCGGCCTTGGCAAAGGGTTTTCAAGATAGGCATGGTCGCCGCCCCCGTGCCCGAGTCGGACCCGGTCGTGGTCGTCGCGGATCCGATTGACAAGGACGCCGTCGATCAACTCTCGAACGCCCCCTGCCAGGTGGTGGACGCCACCGCCGGCGGGCCGGCGCTTCAGGCCGTGCTCCCCCGCGCGTGGGCGCTCATCGTGCGGAGCCGGACGAAAGTCTCCGCCGAGATGATCGGTAAGGCGCCGGCGCTCCACTTGGTGGCGCGTGCGGGGGTGGGCGTCGATAACATCGACGTCAAGGCGGCGACCGCGCGTCACGTCCTCGTCGTGAACGCACCGACCGCCGCGACCACGAGTGTCGCCGAGCTGACGGTCGGATTCTACTTGCTCCTCGTTCGGGACCTGGTCCCGCAGATCGCCGCAACGAAGCAGGGCGAGTGGGTCCGGGGGCAAAATCGTGGGGAACTCGCGTACAAGACGGTGGGATTCATTGGATACGGCCGCATCGCCCGCGAAGTCGCCCGACGTCTCGAACCGTTCGGAGTCCACACGCTCGCCTACGACCCCTATGTGACCTCCTCGGTCGATCGAACGACGCTCACTTCGCTGGACGATCTCCTCGCGCAAGCCGATATCGTGAGCGTCCACGCAGCGTTGACGGAGGAGAACCGACACTTGATCAACGCCGAACGAATCGCACGGATGAAGCCGGGTGCCTTCCTCGTCAATGTCGCCCGGGGAGCACTGATCGATGAGACCGCACTTTTGGCGGCCCTGGATTCCGGACATTTGGGGGCCGCGGCCCTCGACGTCTTCGAGGTGGAACCCCCGACCCGTACCGAGCTGCTGCGGCACCCCCGGGTGATTCCGACCCCGCATCTGGGCGCCTCGACTCGGGAAGCGCAACGACGTGCGGGGCTCCAAGTCGTCGAGGAGGTCGTGCGCGCGCTGAAGGGAGAGCCTTTGACCGCGCTCGTGAATCCCGAAGGGAGTTCCACCCGATGACGTTTGACCCCGAGACGGCGACGTTCTTGATCGCCGGACCGGTCCGTATTCACCCCCGGGTCCTCCGGGCCATGAGCACCCCATCGCTCAATCATCGAGGGGACTATTTTCACTCGATCGTCGAGGAAATCCGCACCCTGTTACCCGTTCTCTTCGGCGCTCGCGGACATCAGGTCGTCCTCTCCGGTTCCGGGACAGCGGGCCTCGAGGCGATGTACTCGAGCCTCGTGCCCACCACCGGCCGCACGCTCGTACTGACCAACGGGAATTTCGGAGAACGGAGCGATCTGATCGTTCGCCGCTACTCCCGGGATGTTACGACGCTCTCAGCCCCGTGGG
Source organism: Thermoplasmata archaeon (assembly GCA_049584655.1). Classification (GTDB taxonomy): domain Archaea; phylum Thermoplasmatota; class Thermoplasmata; order Lutacidiplasmatales; family UBA184; genus Lutacidiplasma. The sequence goes on from JBAUYF010000021.1 coordinate 42,191, forward strand.
GCGCGCACATCCCGATCGAGGACGCCGTCGCGGAACTCGAAAAGGGGGACGTACGCGCCGTCTGTGTAGTCCAGAATGAGACGAGCGTGGGCCTGCTCAACGACCTAAGTCATCTTGCGCCGGCCGTCCGGAAATCGGGGGCGCTCTTTCTCGTGGATGGTATCTCAGCGGTCGCAGGGGTTCCTCTTCCGATCGACGCGTGGGGCATCGACGCCGTGGTGGCCGGCAGCCAGAAAGGATTGGCCGCCCCCGCGGGTCTTGCGATGGTCCATCTCTCCGACCGAGCGGTGGCCGCCCTGCACCCGGGAACCTTCTATCTCGACCTCGCCGCACATCTCAAATCACTGGAGAAAAACGATACACCGTGGACCCCTGCGGTCCCGCTCTTCCTCGCGCTCCGGGAAGCGCTGGTCATACTGCGCGAGGAGACGCTGGAGGGCCGGCTCCGGCACACGCACGAGCTCGCCGAAGCTACGCGCGCCGCGGTGAAAGTCCTCGGGTTGGAGCTTTTCCCCGACCCCACACACGCCTCCGACACCGTGACCGCGATCAAGAATCCAACGGGGATGGACGACAGCCAACTCCGCAAGGTCCTGCAACAGACGTACAATGTGTTAGTGCAGGGCGGCCAAGCCGCGCTGACGGGCAAGATATTCCGGATCGGTCACATGGGGATCGCGAGCTGGCCCGATCTGCTCGTCACATTCGCCGGCCTCGAGCGCATTCTCGGTCGTGCGGGTCGATTCGACCGCCCCGGGGCCGCCCTCGCCGCCATCGCGGAGCGGATGCCCTGAACCTCGGTATCCGCTAGATATCGACGATCACTCGCGCTCGCCGCCCGACAGGGTCGAAGGTGAGTGCGTGCCAGGTGATGGCTTTCACCTCGACTCGCGGCGTGTGGCGGAGCGGATCGAAGAGCTCCCCCGAAACCGTCGCCAGCACGGCGGTGGCGGGTGTTCCGACCGGCCGGGCCTCGATCTCGCGCGCGACGAAGCCTTCGGTCTGTTGGAGCAACAGGAGCTGAGTCAGGTACGCCACCACCAGCGCGGCCGGATCGGCGCCCGATGCCGAGATCAGCCGGGTTTCTCGCGGACGCACTTTGCGGAGGTCAGTGATGAGGGCGAACAGTCCGAGGCCCAGCGCCTCGAACAGTTCGGCAACCGTTCCGCCGGTCGCCCAAATTCCGACATCGGCGGTCGTGGGAAAGCTGCCCCACCGCCGACTTCGAGCGGGATGGGTCAAGCTCGGTCCTCCGCGTACGCTCGCCACGGAACGGAGAGGTTAAGGGATTGTCGTTCGTCTTAACCGTCTGTGCGCGGCTCCTTCGTCGTTCCCACGCTAAACGAGGCCGGGTCGATCGGCCATGTGCTGCGTACGTTCCGTGCAGCGACCGATGCCGCGAACCAAACGCGCTTCGTCGCGCGACCTATCGAGTGGGAGCTCCTGGTGGTCGATGGAGCCTCCGCGGATGGAACGGCCGATCTCGCTCGGGCGGCGGGGGCGCGGGTGGTGGTCGAGACTCGGAAAGGATACGGTCGCGCCTATCGGACGGGGTTTGCGGAGGCGACCGGCGAAATCATTGCCACCGCGGACGGTGACGCCACTTACCCGGTCGAGCGGATCCCCGAGCTGGTCGATAAGCTGTTGACTGAAAATCTCGATTTCATCACGTGTAACCGACTGGCATATCTCGACCGGCGTGCGATGACGACGGAGCATCGGATCGGGAACCGGATCCTCAATCTGGTCGTCCACATCGCCTACCACCATTACCTGCAGGGCATGCGCGGCACGAAGCTGCTCGACAGCCAAAGTGGGATGTGGATCTTCCGAGGGGCGATCCTGCCTCGCCTGCACCTGACCCAGGATGGCATGCCCATGAGCGAGGAGCTCAAGCTCGAGGCTCTGTTGCGCGGATTTCAGCTCGAAGAGGTTCCGATCCCCTACGCCGAACGGTGGGGGGCTCCCAAACTGTCGAGCTGGCGTGACGGTCAGAAGAATCTGACGTTCCTCCTCGAGAAGCGGCTCGCCGTCGCGCGCGAAAGTCGCCAGTCGCCGGCGATGTCGCTCAACAAGAGAGGCAGTCCCGGAATGCGGTAGCCCGCCTACTGGGTTTTGCCGGCCCGTTCGCGGGACTTGACGCGCAGTCCCTTGTAGCCGCATTTCCGGCACTGGACCGCCTTCGGGGGGTTCCGCGCCGAGCAGTTCATGCAGATCTTCTTGTTCAAGAGCCGGTTGACGGCTTCGGGAAAGGGCATGGATGCGCCGCCGCACCTTTCGCCCCGTATAAAGCGTGTACCCGCGAGGTCGGAACCCCCTTGAGTCCACAACGTGTTCGCTCCTCCATGACGGGGGTCGTGCCCGCGGAGGGTGAGGCGGCCGTCCGGCTGGCTCGGCGCGCGCTTGAGCTCTGTATCGCAGAGCCGGAGCTCGGTGATGTTTCGAGCCGGCTGAGCGACGAGTCGCTCCCCTCTCGGTTCGACCGACCCGGCGGCGTCTTTGTGACGCTAGCGGAGTACCCTTCCGGGGAGCTCCGAGGATGTATCGGATTTCCGCGCGCCGTGTACCCGCTCCGCGTCGCGATCCCCCGCGCTGCTCAGGCCGCCGGGACCGAGGATCCACGATTTCTCCCGCTTCGCCCGAGTGACCTCAGTCGAGTGACGGTCGAGGTTTCACTCCTCACGGACCCGGAGCCGATTCCGCGGCCGAAAGATGACTCGTGGGTCGAATCCGTTCGCGTCGGTACGGATGGACTGATCGTGGAGGGCTATGGGCAAAGCGGGTTGTTACTTCCGCAAGTTGCGACGGAACAAGGGTGGAACGCGGGACAGTTCCTTAGCGAGACTTGTCGCAAAGCGGGTCTGGAGGGGTCCGCGTGGCGGGCGGCGGCCGTCCGCGTCTACCGATTCCAAGCGGGGATCTTCGGCGAATCGACTCCACGGGGACCCATCGAATCGCACGCGCCCACGGTCACGCGTCGTGCCGGTCGATCCGAGCACCGACCGTAGTCCCTTCGATCTCCCACCGTCGGACGTCCGCGGATTCCGGCGGCGCGGAGTCGAGAATGGCGAGCGGGTCCGCCAGGAGCTCCTGAGCGACGCGATCGCGACGACGCTCGAGCGCCGAGTACAGGGGACCGAGCGCAAAGATCGTGACACCGACTTGCTCGGTGAACGCGAGCCGAAGCTCCTTACGAGTCGTTTGCAGGCGGCGTAGCACCTCGCGTACCCAGCCTTCTTCCAAGAGTTCGGGAGTAGGCCGCCGCGAGAGGGCCGCCACGGGTCGCCCCTCCTCCTTACGTAGGACCCAATCCGCTTCTGTGTAGCGACTCACGGTCGAAGGGGGAGCCCACGTGATCCGCCGAACATTGAGCTCCTCTTCAAGCAGCGCATTCGCGTCGTGGCCGAGCGTCGCTACGGCGGCGGGCGGTTCACCAAAGAGAACAAACTCGCCGAGCGGGATTCGAGACTTGACCTGCGCACGCTGTCGGAGTTCGCGCGCGATCTCGACCCACGTTCGCAACTCGGCCATGGCCTCTTCCAAGCGCGCATCTCGAGTTGGGATCGACTCCGGCCATTTCTGAAGGTGGACCGAATGTTCCGGCGCGACATACTCGCCGTGGGTCACTTCCTGGTAGACGTGTTCGGCGACGAAGGGAGCGTACGGAGCCATGACACGCGCGAGCGTCAACAAAACGAAGGAGAGAGTATCGTACGCGAATTGGCGATCCGCGAGATCGTCCGCCGACCAAAAACGGGGCCGAGACCGCCGCAGATACCACGTACTGAGATCATCCACGAACGTGCGCAAGGCGAGGCCTCCCGGTCGCGGATCGAAGGAAGCGAGCGCTCGGTCGACCTCGGTTCGGGTCGCTTCCAAGCGCGAGAGCAGCCAGCGGTCGAGCGAGCTCGGCGGAGATGGCCGTTCGACTCGGGCTGAGAATCCGTCGGCGCGCGCATTCTGCGTGTAGAACTCCACGACATGCACCAACGTGCCGAGGGTGCGGCCGCCGGCCCGCTGAAGATCTACCTCGGAAGGGCGGAGCGGCTCGGTATAATCGCTGGTCAGGAACCCCCAGCGCACGGGGTCACCGCCCAGCCGAGCGAGGAGCGCCATCGGCTCGACCGCGTTCCCCGCAGACTTCGACATCTTCTGGCCCCCGGAATCCAAGACCAGTCCGTGCGCCACGCACGCGCGCGTGGCCGGACGATGAAAAAGTGCCGTGGAGAGGACGAGCAGCGTGTAGAACCAGCCGCGTGTCTGGTCGAGCCCTTCGGCGATGTAATCCAGCGGGGCGCTCGGGTCGAAGGGACCTGGCTCGAACGGGTAGTGGTACTGCGCGAACGGAGCGGCCCCGCTATCATACCATCCATCGATCGTGTAGGGTTCTCGCCGGCTCTCGAGGCCACAGGTGGAGCAGCGGATCACGATCCGGTCGACCGTGACGCGGTGGGGATCGAACGCGTTCGGGAGCGGCGCACCGCTGCGCTCGACCAGCTCCTCATAGCTTCCGATGCACGTGAAATGACCCGAAGGGCATCGCCACACCGGAAGTGGTGTTCCCCAGTATCGATTCCGGGAGAGTGCCCAGTCCTTGGCCTCCTCGAGAAAATTTCCGAAGCGGCCTTCACTCAGATGGTTCGGGATCCAGAGGACTTGCTCGTTGTTCGACTGGAGTTCGTTCACGAACCTCGACGTGCGGACGAACCACGAGTCCACGGCCCGGTAGATCAGCGGGTTCGAACAGCGCCAGCAGAACGGGTAGGTGTGCTTGATCGTGGTCGCTTCGACGAGCAGACCCCGCTGCTGGAGATCCTCCACCAGAATGGGATCCGCGGCTTTGAACGCCTTGCCGGCGACGATCGGGACCTGCTCGGTAAAGTGACCCCGGCTGTCGAACGGGTCGAACATACCGACTCCTTCGCGGGCGCCGACCCGTTGGTCGTCGAGTCCGAAGCTCGGTGCGATGTGTACGAAACCAGTCCCTTCGTTCGCCGAAACCATATCGTCGAGGACAACGCGAAAGCGGCCGGGCTCGGCGGGTACGTACGGAAACGGAGGCCGGTAGAATTGCCCCGCTAGGTCGTGGCCGGTGATGCGAGCAAGCACTGGCGCGCCGCTGGGGTAGTAGCGCGCGAGAGCTTCTTCGGCGATGATTTCCTCGCTTCCGTCCGACGCCTGCACCACGACGTACGTCAGCTCTGCTTTCGCCGCGACGAGCAGGTTGGCCGGTAGCGTCCAGGGCGTAGTCGTCCAGACGAGGAGTGAGCGACGCCCGCCGGGAGCGTCCACGAGGGGAAATCGGACCGTCACCGAGGGATCGGTGGTCTCGCGGTACCCCTGGGCCACCTCATGGGAGGAGAGCGGCGTTTCGCAACGCGGGCAATACGGAAGCACGTAGTATCCCTTCTCGAGCAGACCGCGATCAAAGAGCGTTTTCAACGACCACCAGACGCTCTCGATGTACGGCGCGGACATGGTGAAGTACGGGTGCGCGTAATCGAGCCAGTAGCCCAGGCGCCGGCTCATCTCTTGCCAGACGTCCGCCACTTCGAGGGTCGAGGCGCGACACTCCTCGCAAAATCGCTCGACGCCATATTCCTCGATCTGATGCTTGGAGCGGAACCCGTGACGCCGCTCGATCCCAAGCTCAACGGGGAGACCGTGGCAATCCCAGCCGGCCATGGAGGAGACGATCCGAAACCCCCGCATTCGCCGATAGCGGAGCTGAATGTCCTTCAGCGTTCGACCGACTACATGGCCGATGTGAGGGGCGCCATTCGCCGTGGGGGGGCCTTCGGTGAATCGGAACACGGGTCCGTCCAACGTGCCGTTGAGCGCCCGACTCGGAACACCCGCGCGTTCCCAGTACTCGAGCACCTTGCGGTGTAGATCGAGGAGGGATTCCGGGCCGGACCCACTCGTCTCCTCGGTCGCCATACGACCGTCCGACGGACTGGGGGGAAATAAAGGCCCTACTGGAGCTTCAGCGACTCAGCCCATGCGGAGGGGCCGTGTGCGATCGAGGCCCGATCGTCGCGCTCCGGTGTTTTCGAACCACCGTGCCATCGAGCCGCGTCACATGACTCCCGGATCCGAGCAGGAGATGTTCGGAACGAACGTACTCACACTCCACGCCATCGAGGTAGACGTCGCGGGCTTCGATCCGGTCGACACGAACAGTCGGTTCCGTCGAAAGGAGTCCGAACTGTTCCAAGAGGCGCGGGATCCGGGTCGGGCGATCCAAGACGACGGTTTCCGCTTCGATCGCCGGAACTTGGGACGGGCCGGTCACGCGCGCGATGACGCTCTTCGCGAGAATGGGGCCGGCGACATCGAACGAGCCATTGAGCGCGACGTGCGGAGCCGTGATGCCCCCGATGCGAACTTCAAGCGACCCACGTGATTCGAGAAGCTGGCGGGCGACAATCGGTCCCCCACCCCGCGCCGGTCCGAGGTGGGAAAGCGTACCGGCGGTCAGCGGTCCCTCGAACCGTAGCGTGCCGCGGACGAACATCGTACCTTTGACATCGATCGGCTGCAGGCCCTCCAGTGTGCCTCGCACATCGATCCGATCGGCAGTGATCTTCCCGATGACCGAGGCATTCCCACGGACGATCACAGTGCCGGCGTCGAGGTTCCCGAGGATGCGAGCGGTCCCGTCGGCTCGCCAGACCAACGCCCGCACTTCGGGTCGCTGGACCACGCCACGATCCCAGACCCGGCCCTTTCGCTCCGGAGCCGGCGCACTGGGCACCGTCGGACGGGCGGGCGGCGTTGGCGCGGCGCTTCCGTGCGCGAGGGTGACGGATGCTACGGACAACGAACGCTTTCCCCCCTACGATCGGATCCCGATCCCAAGACGGCGATGTACTTGCATGATACAGAGGTTTTCCAAGACCGTAACTCCGTGCGCCCGCGCGCGGGCCGCCGCCTCCGAGTTTTCGACCCCGAGCTGCATCCAGATCGTCGGGATCCGACGCTGGATCGCCTCGTCTACCACCGGCGGGACCTGGTCACTACGACGGAATATATCGGCAATGTCCACGGAAACGTCGGCCGGGATGGCCAAGAGGGAAGGATAGGATTTTTCTCCGAGCGCCTCGCGGATGAGCGGATTCACGGGAACGATCCGATAGCCCTGCCCCTGCAAGTACCGGCTGACCTCGTTCGAGTCCCGCTCGGGTTTGTCGGATAATCCAACCACCGCGATCGTCCGAGCCCCCGTGAGGATAGTCCGCAACGCGGGCTCGGCAACGGCCATGCGGCGGGGGACGTGCCGCCGTTACATGACTCTAGCGGCGAGGGCAAATCTTAGGCCGAGATCTGCAAGCGCCGCGAGACTTTTTCATCCAACGGCCAGGGAGGCCGGTCCGGATTCAGGAGCAACGATCGCGCTTGCATCGGCGTCAGGAATACGTGGTTCAGAAAGCGCGACCCCGGAACGCGGTAGAAGATCGGATAGCTCGCCCAGCGCGAGTGTAGAAAAGCCGGTGTCACAAATTCCCACGGCACGTTCGTGGGTCCCGATCCCCAATCCATATGGAAGCCGTTCGCCGAGACGCCGATCCGCTTGGGCTCGCTCCGGTAGCTGCGCCAAATGACGACGGCGCCGACGAGAACGAAGATCGGCGCAAAGACCAGGACGGCGAGGGGCAGTTGTTGGTCCATGCGATCGACCAGATAGATCTCGATCAGGGCGAGCTCGACGACCGCCAAGGCCCACACTCCCATGACCATCAAGATCGTCAGGTACCGTGGTTGTTCCCGCTCGGTCCACTGAACGGCCTCTTCCGGGGCGGCGGAGGGGGAGCCCCCCGGCGCATCTTTCGCCATGGGCATGTCGAGTGGAGATGGCCGGTCCCGCGCCATAATCTTGACGTTCAACGCCCGGGCGGTGGATGCCCTGGGGGCGGGGGAGCTCCGGGAGGGAACGGGTCGGGGGAGGTACGCCACGCATAAGGATCGGCAGGCGGAGTGACGCCACCGGCCGCCGGGAGCTCCACCGGAGGGGGACGAGCCGATCGGGACCTAACGTACAAGACCAAGGCGACGACGAGCCCGACGACGATGAGAAGCACATGCAGCGTGTCCGACAGGGTGGGATTCAGTAGATACGCGAACGAGATCGCATCGTAGCCTCCGTGCAGGAGCGCCACGACCACGAGGTTCCCCCCAGAGTACTTGACGGTCGCCGCGAAGGAGAAGCCCAGGAAGAAGAGAGGCACGAACAGGATCGGATACGCCGCTCCGTACGTCGTACCGTAGTAGAGATGGACTCCGGCGAAGAGCACGCTCGTCCAGATTGCCGCAACCAGCCAGGAAGCGTTGGGACGCTGGAGCCAATAGCCGAAGATCCAGCCCCGAAAGATCGTTTCCTCGAATGCACCGACCACGAAGGAGAGTCCGATGTAGAACCACGGACTCGACGCCGCCTGCTGGAGCGCAGGGTTCGTCCGTTCCAAGAGCTGGAGCGCCGCCGGGTCGACGATCGCGTAGATGGCTTCCAAGACGATGACAACAAAGAGCGCCAAGAGGGAGGTCAGACCGATCCACTGGAGCCCTTCCCAGGTGGCCGTTCCGAGATTCGCGGCCCATTGCCGAAGCGGGCGTCCCCCGATGAGATAGGCGAACGCGAGAACGGGAATCCCGTACACGACGAAGAGGTCCCCGAGAAGATTGCCGTAGAGGACGTCGAGCGCGGGGAAAGTCTGGGGAAGAAAGTACTGGCTCAAGATCACAAACACCGTGATGACCACGCCGATCGAGTACCGAGATAAGTCGTCCGGAACGGTCGGGGATCGCAGCGAGGCGGCCGGGGTCCTAGGAGTGTCCGCCGAGCCCGCGGCGACGTTCATTGGTCGGAAGAGCGGCCGAAGTTCCTTATCAATTCGTTTGCCGTCGCGCGTCCCTTCGGTAGGGCGCTCTCGATGGATTTTGCGGTCTTGATCAAAGTCGTTCCGGACGTCGAGAAGATGCGCTTCGACTCCGAGCGCAAGACGATGGTGCGCGACGGGATCGAACTGTTCATCAATCCCTTCGACCAGCGTGCGGTGCGGGTCGCACTGGACGCCCGTCGCCCGGGGGAGCGTGTGACCGTGCTCTCGATGGGCCCCCCCGCCGCTGAGACAGCGCTGCAAGAGATCTTGGCATTAGGAGCCGACCGAGCGCTGCTCGTGAGCGACCCTCGCTTGGCTGGTTCGGATACGCTCGTCACAGCACGCGTCCTGGCCCGCGCACTCGAGCGGACCGGACACGACGTGGTATTCGCGGGAGCATGGACGACGGACTCCGAAACGGGACAAGTGGGGCCGGAGGTGGCGGGCCTCCTCGGCGTTCCGTTTGTGGGAGGAGCCCGGAAGTGGGAGCGCGATGCCAACGGGGGAGGTTGGGAGTTTACCATCGATACGCCGACGGGTTGGGCACGACTAAAGGCGAGCGCGCCGCTCGTGGTTACGGTCACGGAAAAGATCACGAAGATTCGAAAGCCCACGCAAGGTGAAGTGGCCGCGACCCGGGGTAAGTCGGTAGAGCACCCGACGGTCGATGACCTCGGCCTCGATCCCCCGACCGTCGGTTTGGCCGGTTCTCCCACGGTCGTGGTCAGCCTCGTGAATGAGGAACCGACCCGCGATCACTTAGTACTGGACTCGGGAACCATCGCAGAGCGAGTGGCTCGGGTGGTTGAAGTCGTGGAACGCCGGGCGAGAGCCCGACCCCCCGTCCAGCTATTGACTTCGCCTGGAACTCGGGACTCGAACGACGAGAACGAAATTCTGGTCCTGGTCAGCGGACCGGAGGGGCAGACCGATTCTGCCGCCTTTCCTTTCCTCACCGAAGTGCGGCGATCGCTGCCCGGCTTCTGGCCATCCGCTGTATGGATCGGGCAAGGACCTTCGGACGAGGATCGAGCCCAAGCGAGGGCGTCTGGCGCCGCTCGAGGCTACTTGGTTTCCGTGACGGGTGACTTTGTCGAGTCGCACATCGCGACATTAGGAGTGGCCAACCTCCTAGCACAGCGACCGCGCGCTGCCGGGGTTGTCTTTTCCGCCGATCCGTTCGGGCGCGAGGTTGCGGGGCGAGTGGCGTCCCAGCGCGGGCTGGGGTTAACGGGAGACGCCGTGGGTATGAAACTCGGAGAATCGGAGTCCTTACGTTGGCTCAAACCGGCGTTCGGAGGAGGGATCATCGCGGAGATCGTTTCTCGAACGCGGCCCAGTTTAGTCACGCTTCGGAGCGGTTCTTTCGAGTCGGGTACGTGGGGAGAGAAATCTCCGCTCGAGATCACGGGGATCGAGGACGTCGTCGCAGCCTCGGAGATCACGTGGATCGATACCGGCATCGAACGGACTACCGAGTGGGGAGACCTCGATACGGCTCGTGCGATTTTGAGCGTAGGCATGGGGCTGGGTGGTCCCCAGAACGTTTCCCGTATCCGTGCTTGGCTGGAGGGAACTCCGTTTGCTCTTGCGGCAACCCGTCGCGTCGTGGACGCCGGTTGGGTGCCCCGCCAGTTACAGGTGGGCCTGACTGGACGATCGCTAGGGCCCGACGTAGCGGTGTTGGTTGGAGTGGGAGGTTCGACGAATCATCTCGTAGGCTGGAGACGCGCGCGCACACTGATCGCGGTGAACGCCGACCCCAAATCCCCCGTCTTTTCGGGGGTGGATGTCGGGGTCGTGGGGAATTGGGAAGAAGTGGTGCCCCCGCTCATCGCCGCGTTGACCTCGTGGCTGAACGTAGGCTAGCGAGGTGGCGCCGGGGGGAGGTCGAGGCTTCGCTCCGCAGCATTCACACACGCCAGCAAGTCGTCCAGCGTGGCGCGAGCGCTGGCCGCATGCGTCGCTTCGAGTCGATATTCTAGGGTGGCGCCGACCACCGATCCTTGGACATAGGCGGGGTCATCCGCGGCAACCGCGCGCCGAACCTGCTCCGCGATGACGGCGGAGGCATACGTTCGCCGCACCACCACGACTACTTGTGACCGGTCGCCTTCCCGCGGGACGCGCTCGGAGATGGGGCGCCTCCCTTCGCCGCGCCCGGACCCCGGTCAAGCGCGCCGGTGACGATCGGCTGGGTGGTGGTTCGCCGAGCCACTTCGGCTTGCGATCGCTCGCGGAGATACTCCAGTATCGAGGGCCACACCGTCGCGTCGGTCCGCGCCTTGTTCTCGAAATTATGCTCGCTGAGGAATTTGGTGAAGGCGGCCTGGGTCGAGGCGTCCCACGTCGCCGTGATGCGGCCGGCGTAATATCCGAGTACGGTCAATTGTTGCTGCAAAGTCCGAGCCACATCCCCATCGATTCGAACGAGCGTGTCGGGGTCCTCTCGAGTCAGCATGACGAGGTCGTAGATCTTGAACATCCGCTTCAGTTCCTCGATCGGGGAGACGTGCTCGTCCACGCGCAGATCGACCCATCGGTCGTTCCCCTCATCATATCCGGAATCCTTGCGCACGATCAACATCGCCGCCGATTGCATGCCGCGACGGTCGCCACCTTCTCGCTGACCGGCGGCCAGGGCCGCCAAGAGACGTTCGGGCAGGTCCCCCGGGGTGCTCTCAAAAGACCGGGCCATTCCCTGCACGACTTCCTTGGCGTAGAGGATGTTCCCCTGACACGTGAAGTTCTTGCCCACGACGTGGCCCGCCCAGTCGAGGCACTCCTTGCCCGTGAACGCGGCCGCCCTTCCGTGGGAATCGACGGCTCCCACCTGGCGCGATTCGCGCTTGGGGTCGCTGGAAGTCAGCTTGCGCACCACCTCATCGGCGGAGAGTCCCTTACGGAACAGGTCGAGTCCATCCGGACCATACCGCACGTTGGCGAACGCCTGGGTGGCGACCGCCCCGACTTTCGCTTCCGCCCACGGGACGACGGCACCCACCGCGATGAATTTTGATTGAACGGCGATGCCCCACTCGCCGCGCTCGGGATCATGGGCCACGATCGAAAAGGTTCCAAATCGAGTTACAGCCGGTGCCATCGGCCGAGGGCAGTAGCCTGCGACTTAAGCCTCTTCGCTCGCCGACGGAGGGGGGACCCGAATCCCTACGCGCCGTTCATGGTCTCGAGGGCACTGAGAACCTCGTCCACGAGCTGGCGCGTCCGCTGTCGGTCGCCGGCTTGATAGGCCTGTTCCGCAGCGTGTAATTGGGGCAGCAGCCCTTCGACGGGCCGTCCCTGGCTCCTCCGAATCTCCCAGAGGCGCTGGACGAGCAACAGGCGATTGGCCACCGGCTCTTCCTCGCGGGGCGGTGGAACGCCGACGGTGCCTCGAGGGCGATACGCGATGAGCCCGCGTGGCCGGTCGGTCATTTCCTGTGGCTGCTGCGCGGCCGCCAGCGATCGGTCGAGCTGGAGGAAGATCCCTTGGGCCTCGGTCAAGCGCCCGTCCGTGAGATGGGCGCGGGCCTCCGACCAAAGTCGTTCCCCTTCGATGGACGGCTGTCCGTCCTGACCCAAGCGGTCGAGCTGCAGCCGAAGTCCGGCGGCAAATCCCTCCAACTCCGCGCGCTCGGCGCGGCGTGCGGTCACGCCTCTTCCGGTTCCGGGGCGGGGGGCGGCCGTGCCGCCGCCGCTCGAGGCGCGGCAACTTTCGGTGCGGGGACGCGATCCCGCACCGTAGTCCAGAGGGCATCAAGATGCGCGAAGAACGCCTCGTCCGCGCCCGCGGTGGCGAGCGTTTCTTTCGCCGTCGTCACCTGCTGAGCGCTTTCCCCGAGATCGATCCCCTTCGCCTGAGCCCAGGCGACCACTCCTTCGGCGAGGGCCAGCTGCGTATCGGCGAACCGGCGTCGACGACGGGATTCGCGCTCCTCGGGACTTAGCGAAAACTCGGGGTCCCACTGGGGGGGCATCGGGGCCGGAATCGTAACGCGAAGTTCGCGAAAGGGCATCGGCATCGTGGGCCACCGAGGCTCGGCGAATCGAATGGCGAGTTGGTCCAAGGCGTTCAGAGCGCCGGGGAAATCCCCGGCGATGTACGCCGCCTCGGCCTTATCGAATGGGACGACGATGTCGAACGGAGGAGACCCTTTCCAGAGTTCCAAGAGAAGCGCGACGCGCGCCGGGGCGAGCCGGCGCAACGCCTTCTGTTGCGGGGTATCCGCCACCGCCACCTTGGGGGGTGCTTCGGGGGTCGGGTCGGGAGGGCGGTTCGGGGCGCCGGGCATGGTCGATGGGAAGCGCCCTAGAGGAACGCCTCGAACTCCTTGGTGACTTCGGGATACTTGTCGTGCACGGCCTTGAGGATGTTGTGCACGTTGAGCTTCTCGAGCCGGACACCCTGCAGGGCATCGATGATCTTGTCGAAGGTCTCATCGGAGAGACTGACGAGCTTCTCCTTGGCCAGCCAGTTACGATAGAGTTTTTCCTCGAACCGGGCACGCCATCCCTTCTCGTAGCGCTGGAAGAACTCCTTCGTTGGAGTGCCGAGCTGCGCGGCTTCCGCGGCGACATCCCCGCAGATCTTGCCGGCGATACAGCCGTTCGCGATCCCCCCACCTGTCAGTGGGTCGATCATGCGCGCGGCATCTCCGACGAGCATGATCCCGTCGCCGACGGTCTGCTTGAGGGGAGCGGAGATCGATACCCCCCCGCCGACGACGTCGATCTTCTTTCCTTTGGCATACGCCGGGTGATGATCGATCCAGCGGTCGAGATACGATTTGGCTTCGGCAGGCGACTTGATCTGGCTCAGCTGGACGCCGATGCCGACGTTCGCGAGTCCGTCCTCCTTCGGAAAGATCCAAACGTAACCCCCCGGGGCCACCTTTCCGAGGTAGAAGTCGCAGTATCGCGTGTCGCAGTCGACATTCGTCATTCGATACTGCAAGCAGGAATCCATGTCGCGTAGCGCGATATTCGTGGGGATGCCCGCCCAACGACCGACCTGCGATTCAAAGCCGTCCGCGGCGATCGTCACGGGGGCATGGATCTCGAAGGACTCGCCTCCCTGTTTGACCTTCGCACCGATGATACGACCGTGATCCTTGAGAAGGTCGACGGCGGCGGTCTTGAGCAGGATCTCGGTGCCCGCGTTCGCGGCGTCGATCGCGAGCGCCTTATCGAAGCCATCGCGCTCGACGACATATCCCACTTCGTTGCCGGCGTGCTTTTCGTTGATCTCGAAACACTTCTCGTTCGGGGCGAAGATTCGCGCCCCTTCGACCTCAACGTTGATCCACTTGCCCGGTCGAATGCCGACCTCGGTGAGCCACTCCTTGCTCATCCCCTCCCCGCAGCGAACGGGAGAGCCGATCTCCTGGCGCTTTTCGATCATGAGTACGTTGGCGCCTCGCTTCGCCGCCCATTTCGCGGTCATGCTGCCCGCGGGCCCGGCGCCGATGACCAGCACGTCCGTCTTTCGGTCCTGGACCATCGTCTCACCCCGCCCCAAATGTAGGGCGTTTCACCCGATCTCGATGGCGCCGACGGGACACGCTTTAACACAGATCTCACAGCGCGTGCAGATCCGTTCGTCGAAGGTGATCCGTGTCTCGTCGAGATAGATACAGTTGAGCGGACAGACCCCCACGCAGGCGCCGCAGTAGATGCAGAGCTGCCCGCTGGACTCGATATGGAGGCTCTTCTTGTTGGGCACGGAGTCGCCTCGCGTGGCACCGGGCCGGTCGCTATTAAAGGCTGTTGCCGAAGGCGTGCACGCGAACGCGCTACGAATGCGATGCCGGGGGTGACGGGGCAAGACCATGCTCGGCCAGGTAGTGCTCGACGTCGAGCGCCGCCATGCATCCCAAACCCGCCGCACTGACCGCTTGGCGATAGCGATGGTCGTGCACGTCGCCGGCCGCGAACACTCCCGGAACCGACGTTCGCGTTACTTCGTGCGTCCGAATGTAGCCCTTTTCATCAAGATCGACCGCCCCGCGGAAAACCTCCGTCGCCGGCACGTGACCGATCGCCAAGAACAGGCCGCCTACGGGCAGGGTGGACTCCTTTCCGCTACCGAGGTGACGAAGCCGGAGCCCCTCGACCGCTTCCTGTCCGAGCACTTCGAGAACCTCCGTATCGAATAGGAATGAGATCTTCGGATTCGCGCGAGCGCGGTCTTGCATGATCTGGCTAGCCCGGAGGTCCTTGCGACGATGAATGACGGTCACGTGGCTCGCGAATTTCGTCAGAAAATTGGCCTCTTCCATGGCCGAATCCCCGCCGCCGACGCACGCGAGCTCCTTCCCTTTGAAGAAGAATCCATCGCAGGTCGCGCACGCGGACACCCCATGGCCCCTCAGCCGCTGCTCGGATGGGAGCTCGAGCCATCGCGCGTTCGCGCCCGTGGCCAGGATCACCGCCTCCGCGTGGATCGTATTCGCGGCCACATGAAGTGTGAACGGCCGACGGTGAAAGTCGACTCTGGAGACGTTCTCGTCGACGAACTCGGTGCCAAACCGGGCCGCTTGGTCCCGGAATCGCTGGATCAGCTCCGGACCTTGGATCCCTTCGGGAAATCCGGGATAATTCTCGACATCGGTCGTGAGCATCAGCTGCCCGCCGGCGGGAACCCCTCCGATGACCAGGGGTTTCAGATTCGCTCGGGAACAGTAGAGGGCGGCCGTGAGGCCCGCAGGGCCACTCCCCACGATCGCGACGCGCACGGAACGGGACTCCCCTCCCATGATGCCTACCTAGGTGAACGAGCCGATAAAACGGGGCGCGTGAGGATCAGGGCTCCGAGCGCGACGCTTTTTCCACGCCCGAGTGTTCGACGGCAGCATAATTGGCGTGGTAGAAGAGGAGGGGTGGATCGTCGGCGCCCGGCGATAGAGCCATCACGTCTCCGACGAACACGAGGTGGTCGGTCGATCGCCACGACGTTCGGACGTCACATTCGAAGCGAGCGATCGCGCTATCGAGCAAGGGCACATCGCCCCGTCCCCGGTGGAAGGGAAGGGAGCCGAACTTCTCGGCCGACGGGATCGTGTTCGCGAATCGGACGCTGACCTCCCGCTGGCTTTCCGCGAGCACGTTGACCGCGAACCGACGCGTCCGTTCGATCGCGGGCGTAGTCTCGGCCTCGACCCCCAGTGAGATGAGGAGGGAGGGCGGTTTCAAGGAGATCGATAGGAACGCGTTGACGGTCATCCCGTAGTCCCGGCCTTGCTCATGCGCCGTCACGACGGTCACCCCTGTCGCCCAACGGGCCATCAGTTGCCGGAACTGGGTGGCGTCGACCGTCACTCGTCTCGCCACCGGAACGTTAGGACGGCGAGGACAAAGACGATCACCGAGATCACGACCAGAATGAGAAAGTCCGTTAGGGCGCGACCGGAGTTATGGAAGAGCATCACTTGGTTCAGCCCATCGATCACGTAGTACAACGGCAAGATGTGAGCGAAGGTTTGGAGATACGGGGGGAAGGAGGAGACCGGGAAGAACGTTCCCGAGAGGAACATCATCGGGAAGGTGATGATGTTGCCGATTACCGCCGCGCTTTCGATTGTTTTGGCCGCCGAACCGGCGAGCATTCCGAGGGCGACGAAGAAGAAGGGACCGATCAAGAGGAACGGAACCAATCCCAAGGTCAGCGTGACGTGCGCGCCGAATCCGTAGGTCCCGACGCCGATCATCAGGGCCGCTGCGAAGAAGGAAAGGACCACGTACCAAAGAATGCGCGACGAGAGCCATTCCGCCCGCGAGATCGGCGTCAGCGAGAGCTGGCGGAAGATCCCTTCCTTGCGGTACGTCGCCGTCACCTCGACCATGGCGAACATCGGGCTGGTCAGGATCGAGAAACCGATGAGTCCGGGAACCAGATAATCGATGTACTTGAACACGGCCGAACCCACTTGCCCTGTCTGGACCCCGATCACCGGGTAGCAGGCCGAGCCGGGGGCGCAGGCGCGATCCAAATTGAACGAGCTGACGACGCCGCTTACCGCGCCGGCGGCGATGCCGGATGAACTGGCATCCAGCGAATCCGTGATGAGCGTCACATTGACCGGTTTGGCCGCCGCGTAATTCGCCGCAAAACCGGCAGGGATGACTAGACCGACGGGATCGCCGTTCTGTCCCAGGTACGTCGATAGGTTGTAGGAGGTGGGGATGACCTGGACCGTTACGAACGACGTGTTGTTGAGCGCATCCAGGAACGAGATGCTCGTCGGAGAGCTGTGGTCAAAGTTCTGGACGTACAGCGGGACGGCGGTGTTTCCCGTGCTCGAAAAGATCAGACCGAAGAGCAGGATCAAGATGATCGGAAAGATGAGCGAGAAGAACAGCGCCGCGGAGTTTCGAAAGTACCCGCGGGCGGTAACGAGGAAATCGGCGAAGATACGACGGCCATTCATGGGGCGGTCTCCGACTTCAGCGTTCCTTCGTACTCGTCCATCCGTCCCACGAGGTGGATGAAAACGTTCTCAAGGGTATCCTGGCGGGTCGTGAACGACTTCCAGGGAATCTGACTGGCCTCAATGGCCGCGAGAACCTTCTGGATGTCGGCCTGCTGGGCGATCTCCACCTCGATCGAAGAGCCGTCCACGCTCACGGGAAGGGAGAGGTGAGCACGCAGATAGTCAGCCAGGGCCGGCGGCGCGATCACGCGCACTCGGTCGGCCGTCCCGTACTTTTGGATGATCTCCGTGGGGGTTCCGGCGGCGATGATCTTCCCGTGATTGATGATCGCCACTTGGTCCGCTAAGAGTTCGGCCTCCTCGAGATAGTGCGTCGTCAGAAAAACGCCACGACCATCCACTTTCAATTGGCGGATGACATCCCAAATGACGCGTCGTGCTTGTGGATCGAGTCCGGTGGTGGGCTCGTCTAGAAAACAGAGCTTCGGATCGTTGACGAGCGAAAGCGCGAGTCCGAGCTTCTGTTTCTGCCCGCCGGATAGGGTGTCAAAGTGGGCCGTCGCCTTGTCCTCGAGCCGCACTCGCTCCAACAGGTGCATGGCGTCGGGATGGGTGCCGAAGAGCGCCGCGTAGTAGACTACGGCCTCCTTCGGTGTGATCTTATCAAAGAACCGGAAGTCTTGTGGAATAACGCCGATCTGTCGATGCAGTTTCCCGCCCTGCGTCCACGGGTCCAAGCCGAGAACGGAAACGTCCCCCGCCGTGCGATTCCGTAGTCCTTCCAAGATCTCGACCGTGGTGGTCTTGCCAGCTCCGTTAGGCCCCAAAAAGGCGAAGACCTGACCGGTCGCGACGGAGAAATCGATACCATCCACCGCCTTCAAACTAGGGTATTGTTTGACGAGACCATGGACTTCGATCGCGGAGGACATAGGGCGTCGGCCTCACCCCTCGCCGCTTATCAAGCCGCGCCCTCGTCCGTCAGGGAAAGCTGACCGCGACCGCCGGAATCGACGCGGATTGTGCCACTCCAGCCCGCAACGGTGAGGGCCGCCTTCCCACGCCAAGTGACCTCCGCTGTTCCCGGCGTCCAGTCGATATCGGCCTCGCCTTCGCCGATTCTCAGTCGAGCGATCGAGGCTGACCCCCAATGTCGAGGGAATCGCGGATGGATCGTTAGCGAAGGAACTCGGGCATCGACTTCCAGCCCCCAGAGCCGTTCGAAGAGGGTCGTCAGGAACGGTGCGACGCTGAAGCCCAATAAGAAACACGAGTTGAAAGGCTCGGGTCGATCCCCTCGATAGCACTCGTTTGCGTAGCCGCCTTCCGCCACGTATCGATCCGCCAAGGTCTCCAAATATTGGATCCCCAGGTCGACTTCTCCGGCTTTCAGCGCTGCATCCGCGCCCCACGCCGTTGCGATCGACCAGACCTGTCCATCGTGGTAGGTGGCGGGGTCGTACTGAGCGTCGCTCGATGTGAGCGTTCGGATCCCCCAGGCGGTGGTCAGGTCGCCTTCGGACGCGCGCCGGACGTACTGCTGCGCGTCTCGACCAGCGAAGAGCCCCGCGCTCACCGCCCGTAGCGCGTTGGGTCGGAGGTGGGCGACCGGGCCATGCGCGTTCCTCGAATCATAGAGGTACCGCTCGGAATCCCATCGATACAGGCTGCGAATCTGCTCCGCGACTCGATCTGCGTCGTGGCGGTACTGATCCCCACCGGAACCATCCAAACGCGGGACCAGTTCGGCCAGCGCCCGCAGGGTCTGGTACCACAGGACCTGGACATCGATCGCATGATCGCGACGGTCGGTAGAGTCCCAGATCGTGGTATCGACCGCGTCAATACCGTAATGAATCTTTCCGAAGGGACGCGTCGCCATGGCAATCTCCTCCGCTTCTCCGCCGTTCCGCACAAGCCCGGTCGTGGGGTCGCATCGTCGATACCCCCAGCGAGCGATCTCGTGGAGTACCGAGTCCAGCTTCGATCGCTCCCCCAAGGTTCCGCGATGAAGGAGCAACCGACGGACGATGTCAGGATAGTAGAGCGTCGTATCCGACGTGCCGTACAAGAAGAGAGGCCCCGGTGAGATCTGCATCGGCAACTCGCCCGGCTCGGCCCCCAACACCGGAATCGATTGCGCCGCTTGAAACCGGAAGACCGTGGCGAGGGACCGATCGACCCAACCGTGATCGCCGAGCCACAAGAGAGCGGGTAGCATCCAGGCCAGATCGCGACACCAGATGGCCGAATACCACGGAAAGCCGGCTAAGAGACCGTAGAGGTCCGGCTCAGGGTTCGTGTAGAGGCGTCGCAGGGCATCGGAGGCGAGTCGATAGCCCGTTTCGAGTTTCGGCGCGTCGGGAAATCGCACCAGCGGAATGTGCCCGCGCCAATTTGTCCACTCCGCCCGCAAGGCCGCCGACGGGTCGTTCTCATGTGAAAGGAACTGGACGCCCGCGTGCGGAGTCTCGGTCACCGTTCGTTGCACGCCTCCCCAAATGAGCCAACGAATCGTCGTCGGAAAGTTGGCATCTACAACGAGGTCCCAATCGAGCCCGATGCGGCTGATCTCCCCAGACCGATACCCACCGATCCAGGAGGCATTGTTCACCGACAGATGGCTCGGCAACGGGTCCGCGTCGAATCGGAGTCCAAATCCATGGTGCGAGACCTCAAGCCCGGTGTGTTCAGTCTCCAAGACGAATCGGATCGGCCGAATCCCCTCGACAAGTACGGGCATCAGGAACGGCTCGAACCCACACACGACTCGGGCGGGTTGCGACTGTCCAGACTCACTTTGAAACCGAAAAGATCGCAGCGCGCCTGGCGGCTTTTCGATTGGGACGATCTCTTGGCGAATCGAGAGCGGCCCTGCGACATGCTCGCTGACAAATTTCCACGGGGTCGCTTCGTGCGAAATACTCGTGGACCCGAGCGGGTACGACTTTTCGCCCAGGATGATCGACACGGGCCAAGCGCCGGTTAACCGGACGCATTGCGCATAGACGCCTCCCCAGTCCATCTTCGCTCCTCGGGTCTCACGCAGTAGGGAGACCTCCCCGTTCGTCGATAGGAGAACAGTCGAGGACAGGCTAGGGAGTAGAATGGGAGCCTTTTCGCTCTCTGACACCGACGGGTCCCCGGTCGTCGAAGGGATAGGGGCGTCCTCCCCGCTCATTCCGGCTCCTCGGGCGCGTGGATCGTATCGGTAAATTCGAACCACACGAGGGGCGGGATGGCGACACTTCGGACGCTTAAGCGAATCGTCACCGGGCCCTTCTTCAATGGCCCGGCGAGATCCAGCTCCACCTCGGTTCGTTGCCCCGGTATCATCGAGAACGGGCTGGTCCTGCTGACCTCCCGAAACGATCGGTAGACTGCCTGCGCGGAGGTCCGCAGGCGTGCCTGTTCCGAGGGAACCTCGACGCCGTTGACCTGGGCTCGGATTGAAGAAAACGCCCCGACGCGGAGCGGCGGATTTTGAAGTGCGAACCGAATTCCGTGAGGAGTGGCAGAAAGCGAACGGGGTTCGTAGACCGAATCTTCTACGATCTCC
This sequence comes from Thermoplasmata archaeon, assembly GCA_049584655.1. Classification (GTDB taxonomy): domain Archaea; phylum Thermoplasmatota; class Thermoplasmata; order Lutacidiplasmatales; family UBA184; genus Lutacidiplasma. The sequence goes on from JBAUYF010000021.1 coordinate 63,058, forward strand.
GCAATTCGAGCGATCATGATGAGAGCATGCGGCCCAAATTCCGCCCCGATGGAGATTCCCTGGCGGAGCAAGGAGAGATCGCGACCAAAGTGCGGAGGGCTCATCTCGGTCGGAAGGAACCCCTTCCGCTTAGTCGTTCGGTTCGGGGAACGAAGCGAGAGTGCGCGCCATATTTTGGGCGCATAAAGATAGAATAGGACGCGGCAGTAGCGACCCCAGTCACGGCGAGGTCGGAAATGCGAGCGGTCGTCCTTGGCGGGGGAGGCCTCACCGGTAGGTCAACGGTTCGGGACCTGGCCCGGACGCGACGCTTCGATTCGATTCACGTCGCGGACCTCGATCTAGATCTCGCGCGAGCCGCGGCTCATGCCACGGGCGATGATCGGGTTTCGGCCGAGAGCGTGGATGTCCGCGACGCCGAGTCGCTCCGAGCGGTGCTGCGGGACGCGGATGTGTGTGTCAACGCCGTCCAGTACACGTTCAATCTCAATGTAATGGAGGGGTGTCTCGCAGCGGGAGTATCGTACCTCGATTTCGGCGGTCTCTTCCACATGACCCGTCGTCAGCTGGAACTCGATTCGCGGTTCCGCGACGCGGGGTTGCTCGCCATCCCAGGCCTGGGCCAAGTGCCGGGAGTCTCCAATGTCCTCGCCGCGCAATCGACGCGCGACCTGGAGAGGGTCGACTCCATTCTGATCCGGGACGGCTGGCGCGATCTGACCGTCGGAGGGCCCGAGATCTCGTTCACGTGGTCGCCGAGCACGTTCTTGGACGAGATGATCTTGGACGCGGTAGTCTGGGAGGATGGTGCCTACCGAAAGTACCCCGCGATGAGCGGCGCGGAGGAATATGACTTCCCGTCACCGGTGGGTCGAACGCGCCTCTATCGAACACTGCACTCGGAAGCGGCGACCCTCCCCGAGAGCCTCCGGGAGAAGCATCTTCAGCATTGTGAGTGGCGGGAAGGGGGGCCGGGAATAGACCTGCTCCGGACTCTTTCGCTGCTCGGCCTCGGCTCGGAGAAGCCCGTGGAAGTCCGGGGCGCCCCCATCATTCCCCGCGAATTCCTGCTGGCCCTCTTGAAACGCGAAAAGTTGCTCGGGATCCCGGCGGGGGTGGCGATCAACGATTGGGAGATTGTGGACCTGGAGATCCGAGGTTACCGCAACGGAGAATCCCTAACACGTCACGCATTCGGACTCTTCCCTCCCAAGCCCGAGTGGGGAGCATCGGCAACAGAGTACGTCGTCGGAGTGTGCGGAGCTATCGGCGCCGAGATGTTTCTCCAAAAGCAGATGCGCGGTGCGGGAGTCATCCCACCGGAACTTTCCGTCCCGGCCGAGCCCTTCCGTGCCGCCCTCGTGACCCGCGGAATTCAAACCACGATAGTTCCCCCCGAGCCTCCGCTGCCTCCGTTCGCCCTTCCGAAATCGTGACCATGGGCGTTCCGTAAGCGGGACCCGCCGGCACGGGGCAAGGGCGTCACGCTGACGAGGACTCGGCTTCCCGTAACGACATTTAAATCTGGGAGGGAGCTGGGAAACGCGGCTCTGGTGAGTTCCTTGGCGAGCTACGATGCCATCGTAATTGGTGGGGGCCACAATGGCCTCGTCGCCGCGGCCTACTTGGCCAAAGCGGGGGCGCAGGTGCTCGTTCTGGAGCGCCGCCCGGTCGTTGGCGGGGCTGCCGTAACAGAGGAGACGTGGCCCGGGTTCCACATCAACACCTTCTCCTACGTGGCAGGGCTGTTTCGACCTCAGATCGTCGACGACCTCGAGTTGAGGAAGTTCGGGTATGCGACGATCCTGTACGACCCCCAAGCGTTCGTACCTTTCCCCGATGGACGGAGCCTGAGCATTTGGAACGACGAGGAAAAGTCGGTTCGGGAGATCTCGAAATTTTCCAAAAAGGATGCCCTCGCCTACCCCAAATTCGACCAGTACTGGGACAACGTTCTCGACTTAGTGGAGCCGTTGCTTCTCGCTCCCCCGGTCCCGTTGGCGGACCTGGTCGGAATGTTTCGGGGACCCGAGGCGGAGGAATTGGTACGGGACTTGTTTCTGATGAGCGCCCAGGATTTCCTGGATGACTGGTTCGAGTCGGACCAGGTCAAGATCTCGTTCGCAACCAATGCCGTTATCGGTGAGATGGTAGGGCCCCGGACCCCGGGAACCGCCTACGTGCTCGCGCATCACAACGTCGGAATTCTCGATGATCAACGAAAGGTGTGGGGCTTCTCCGTCGGGGGCATGGGACGTATCTCCGAATCGATCGCCCAAGCCGCGCGGCACTTCGGGGCTACGATACGAACCGGCGTCGCGGTGCGGCAGATCCTGATGCAAAATGGTCGGGCGGTAGGCGTGGAGACGACGACGGGCGAACAGATCTATGCGAAGGCGATCCTCTCGGCCCTCGAAGCCAAGCATACCCTCTTGGACCTACTTCCCCCGGACGCGGTCGGCGCGGAAGTGCTGAACGAGGTACGAAAGTTCCGCAGTCGCGGCGCCGCCCTGAAATTCAACGCGGCGCTCCGCAAGCTTCCGACGTTCCGGGCCGCCCCCGAGACACCGGGCCCCCATCACAAGGGGGCCGTAGAGATCGCTCCGTCAATGGATTACCTCGAAAAGGCCTACGACCAGGGGAAGTACGGGGATTTCTCGGATCATCCGTTCGCCGATTGCGTGTTTCAAAGCGCTTCCGACCCTTCCGTCGCCCCTCCCGGGAAGCACACGCTGACGTGTTTCGTTCAGTACGCGCCGTACGAGCTACGGAACGGAAAGAGCTGGGAGGAGTTCAAGCCGGAAGCCGCGGAGATCGTGCTCAACACGCTCGAGGAATACATGCCCGATATCCGTGCGTGTATCGAGCACTGGCAGATCGTTTCCCCCCAGGATATCGAGCGCGTGCTCGGATTGACCGGGGGGAATATTTTCCAGGGCGATATCACGCCGGATCAGATCTTCGGATTCCGGCCCATGCTCGGCTGGGCTCAGTACCGAACTCCGCTTCCGGGATTGTACTTCTGCGGGTCGACGGCGCATCCCGGTGGAGGGGTCATGGGCGCCCCCGGTCACAACGCGGCCCAAGTGGTGATCGAGGACCTGCATGCGAGTCAAGGCTCGACCTAAACGTTGGTCCCTAAACCCGACAGTCGCTTCCGCCCGTGCGCCCCGGCGCGAAGCCATACCGAGGCCGCGCGATGAGTGATTCTCCACGGGGCCGTTCGCGTCGCAAGGTCCGATCCTCTCGCCGGTCAAAGTCGTCCGCCGCCTATTGGCGCCGCTATCGCCGCGTGATGCCCCGCTACTTCTGGGACGAGGAGCATCGACTCGCGAGCATCATCGTTGCGTGTGCGAAAGGCTCGGAGCTATTCGACGTCGACGGAAAGTCGTACATCGATTTGACAAGCCAATGGGGGACGAACAACCTCGGCAATGTTCCTCCCGAAGTTCTCGCGGCGACGGTCGATGCCCTGGGCCAGTATGGGTTCCTGATCTACTTCATGAATCCCCACGTACCGATGATCGAGCTCGCCGAGAAGCTCCTCGAGGTCCGACCATCGCCCGATTTGCGCCGCGTGTTGCTCGAGCTTTCCGGCACCGGCGCCGCCGAGGCGGCTGTGAAGTACGCCGTGGAGTCGACCCGGCGCCCCTTGATCTTGAGCTTCATGGGGCAGTACCACGGCCTCAGCATCGGCACGGGAGTTATCGGGACGCTCAGCGCGCAGGAGTGTCGATATTGGGAAGCATTCCAGGGCGGCGCTGTCCACGCCCCTTACCCGTTCTCCTTGCGCCGACCCCGCGGTATGTCAGAGGCCGAGTACGGCGGGTGGGTCCTCGATTATATCGAAGAGAGGATCCTGAAACACATCGCGGCGCCCGAACGGATCGCCGGGGTGATCTTCGAGCCGATCGCGTTGGAAGCGGGAACCTGGATCCCGCCGTCCGGCTTCGCGGAGAAGCTCGAAAAGCTCTGCCACGCGCACGGTTGGGTCTTCATCGACGACGAGGTCGAGTCGGGACTCGGACGGACCGGTCGTATGTGGGCGATCGAGCACTCCCGCGCCCGCCCCGACCTGATGGCGATCGGGAAGGGTCTGAGTGGCGGCCTGATGCCGATTGCCGCCGTCATGGGGTCAGACTCCCTCCTTGGGGAGCATGAAGTGGCAGCGGGAACAACGTTCGGAGGACATCCGGCGGCGTGCGTCGCGGCGTCCGTCACGCTGGATATCATGCGCCGAGACCGGTTGCCTCAGCGGTCCGCGCGTTTGGGGGCTCGGGCGCTCAAGCGGATCCAAGAATGGGAGCGCTTCGATGCGGTGGGCGACACTCGAGGGTGGGGTCTCAGCCTCGCCGTCGAGCTCGTCAAGGACTCGCGATCGATGGAGCCCGATCCGCAACTAGCCCGTCGAGTCTTCTTCGACTGCGTCAAGCACGGTACGATCC
>JBAUYF010000022.1:0-21548 GCA_049584655.1 Thermoplasmata archaeon
GAGCGGATGAAACGGTGGGACGCGTTCGCCCGGTTGCTCACCACGCCCGAAGAGCGCGCCGCGTTCGAGACGATCCGCCGGGGCGCGAGACGCTACGCGGCGCAAGCGACGAATGTTGGGAGTCCCGACCTCCTGGAATCGATCCTGCTCTCGGTCCTTCTCGACTTGGCGCGTCGTCTTCCCCCGCCCGGGTCGACGGACGCGCCGCCGCTCGGAGCGCTCCCCCGGACGCCGTAGGTGTCCGATCGTTGGCTGCTGGACATCACCGAGGGGCGGGACGGCCGCACGGTGGTGCTCTGGACGAAGGACAGCTCCACCGGCCGGGTGGAGCGGACCGCGGCCCCCTATCGCCCCCCGTTCTGGATCGGGGGCAGTCGCCACGAACTCCACGAACTTCAGTCGGCGTTGCCGAAGATCGCCGGAGTCGATCGGGTCGAGTGGCGGACGGCGCGCCCGTCGCTCTTCGACGCGCATCCGCGGCGGCACCTCGTCGTGACCCCGCACCAGAATTTCCAGCGGCGCCGGATCGCCGGCGCGGTCGACGCGCTCGGCGAATACCATCGATTCACGCTCTACGATGTCGACCTCACGCCGCCCCAGCTCTACCATCTCGAGCACGACCTCTTTCCCTTCGCGCCGGTCGAAGGAAGGGGGCATCAGCTCCGAGCGACCGAACCCGCCGAGACGATCGACTACGCCGTTCCTCCACTGCGCATTGCGCCCCTCGCGATCACGGTGGCCGGGCAGCGCGGCGCGCTCGTTCCCCACGACGGTCGGATCACATCGATCCGTTTGGGAGAGGCGACCCTGGAGGGACCAGAGGAAGAGCTCCTCGGGGAGCTCGTACGGGAGCTCGCGCGGAGCGACCCGGATCTGTTGCTAACGGACGGCGGAGACGGGTTCGACCTTCCGTGGTTGTACCGACGGGCCGCCGCTGGGGGACGCGGGGGCACGGACTTCTATCTCGGGCGGGAGCCGGCCTCCTTCCGACCGGCGCGACCGGCGCGCTCGTACGAAAGTTACGGACGGGTCGAGCACCGAGCCGCGACGTTCCCGTTGCCCGGACGCTTCCATGTCGATCGCGAGAACTCCTTCCTCTTCGACGACACCTCCGTCGACGGGTTGATCGACGCGGCCCGACTTTCCCGTCTCTCGCTGCAGACGGTCGTTCGTCAGTCGCCGGGCACCTGCTTCACCGCGATGGAGATGGCGCACGCCCGCGCCGAAGGGATCCATATCCCGTGGAAGAAAAATCGACCGGAGGAGTTCAAGAGCGGGACGCGCCTCGTCGAGGCCGACCGCGGCGGCGTGATCTTTCTGCCGCCGGTCGGAGTCCACGACCACGTCGATGAGTTCGACTTCGCGAGTCTCTATCCGCACATCATGGTCCGCAAGAACCTCTCGACCGAGACGCTCGAGTGCCGCTGCTGTCCCCAGAGCCCGACGATCGCGCCCGGGCTCGGGTATCGGTCCTGCGTGCGGCGGGTCGGGCTCATTCCGCGTACGCTCGCCCCGCTCCTCGCGCGGCGGCTCGCGTACAAGGCGGCGGCGAAACGCCCGGGAACCGCGCCGGCGGAGCGGACGCGCCTCCTCTACCGGGTGAAGATGCTGAAATGGATCCTGGTGACCGCCTTCGGCTATCAGGGATACCGTAACGCTCGCTTCGGTCGGATCGAATGCCACGAAGCGATCAATGCGTACGCCCGAGCGTTGTTGACCGAGTTCGTCGAAGCGGCGGAGCACGAAGGCTATCGGGTCGTACATGGGATCGTCGACTCACTCTGGCTTCGCCCCGACCGGGCGCAGCGGCAAGGGGACCCCTCGGCCTTCGCCGAGCGGATGAGCCGCCGATTCGACCTACCGTTGGGTTATGAGGGCCGGTATCGGTGGATCGTTTTTCTACCGGCGGTAACCCATGGGCTCGGAGTACCGAATCGCTACTACGGACGGTACGAGACCGGCGAGTTCAAGCTGCGCGGCATCGGGGCACGCCGACACGATACGACGCGGTTCGTCCGGCGTTTCGAGGCGGAGGTCCTCGAGCTTCTCGGCCGGTCGAGGGATGCCGCAGGCGTGCGCGCGGCGATCCCGCGGGCGCTCGCGCGGGCCGACCTCTTCGCACGCGCCTTGCGCGATGGAAGCTGGCCGGTGGAAGAACTCGTCATCACGCATCGGGTAGGCAAAGAGCCGGGGGAGTTCGTTACCTTCACCGACTCCGTTGCCGCGCTGCGCCAGCTCGCCGCGCACGGCGCCGAGCGGGCGGCGGGGGAATACGTCCGGTATGTGCTGTTGGACCGGCGGTCCCGTTCGTGGCGCGATCGCGTGCGCGTGGTCGAGCTGCTGCGCGGAGACGAGCGCTACGACACTGCCGCCTACCTGGAGCTGCTCGCCCGAGCCGCCGAAACGCTCCTGGCTCCGTTCGGAATCGACCGGAAGTACCTGAATGCGCGATGGGGAATGGGCGAAGCCGCGCCGCGCTCCGGGTATCGAGCCGCGGAGCAACCGCTCCAACGGGTGTTGCCGGAACCGCTGTTCGAACCGGGGATGTTTTAGGGAGTCCGCCGCGTGCCTTCCGCGTGCCAATCGCCCGGAGCCGGCCCAAACCCAGCGCGGGGAGACCTCCGCGAAAGAAGAGGCGCAGCGCGCGGCCCGCTCCGGCGCCTCCCTCCCTCGCGAACCAACTCGCGGGGTTGCGCCAGCTAGCGCTGGACGGGGGGATCGCGGATCCGCAACCGCTCCTTACGGCGCTCTCGGACCCGGCTCCCATGATGCGGCAGACCGCCGCGATCGCACTCGGGATGCTGAAAGAGCCGCGAGGGCGAGGCGCCCTCGAGGCCAGTCTGGTCGATCCAGACCCGCCCGTCCGGGCGAGCGCCGCCGAGGCGCTCGGGGCGATCGGCGACCCGGAGAGTCACATCCGTATCGAGCCGTTGCTCTCCGACCCGGTCCCCGTCGTACGGGAGCATGCGGCGTGGGCGCTCGGCCTGCTCGGAGTGGCCGCCTCCGGCCCTCCGCTGGTCGCTGCCGTCCATGACCCCGATGTGGCGGTGCGACGCAGCATCGCGGGCGCACTGGGACGGATCGGAACGGCGCTCGCGGCCATGGGACTGCGGACGCTACTCACCGACCCCAACGATCGGGTCCGTCGCGAGGCGTTGCTGGGGCTAGGGACCTTCGAAGAGCCCGGACTCGTGGAGGCAATCCGACCGTTTTTGCAGGACCCTTCCCGTCGCGTCCGCGTGGCGGCGGCGCTGATCGCGGGTCGGTTCCGCGATCGGGGCGCGGTCGGGATGATCATCGAACGGCTGAACCAACCGGCCGTGTGGGAGAAGCCGGCAATGCTGATCGCCCTCGGAAGGATCGGAACCCCCGAGGCCGTCCCCGTACTGGTGACCGCAGCCGGCGACCCCTCCCATTCGGTCCGCGTCTGCGCGTTGCACGCTTTGGGCGAAATGCATGCGGAGGGCGGCCGAGGGATCGCGCGGGCGCACCTTGCCGACTCCGCGTGGCCCGTGCGAGGGGCGGCGGCCCTCTGTCTCGGCGCAATCGGGGGTCCGGAAGAGCTCAACGTGTTACTCGAGCGACTCGAAGATACCCACCCTTGGCCTCGGCGCGGGGCGATCTATGCGCTCGGGCAGCTGGGGCTGGCCGCGGCGGCGCCGCGCATCCGAGAAGAGCTCCGTCATCCGGACCCAGAGGTCCGGCTCGCGGCGATCTGGGCGCTCGGACGATTGCAAGACGATGGCGCGCGGGAAATGCTGGTGACCATGCTCCGCCAGATCGACCCCACTCTCGCGGGCGCACCGGGAATCTCCGAGGAGTCGTCCCCCTCGGGCCCCGAGACCGACGCCGCAGAGCGATGTTTCGACACCGTCGTCCAAGCGCTCGGGCGATTGAGCCCGGGCGAGGAGGATCCGTTCGTCGCCCGCGCCCTGCTCGAGGCCCGCGCGCGCATCTCGGAAGAGGAGCTCGACCGCCCCGCGCGTCTGCCAACTCCGGAGGTCACTCCCGGCCGGCCGCCGCTCTCCCTTCGGATTCTCTTTGAAAGCGCGCTTCCCGCCTCCGCCCACGAGGACGAGCTCGGATGATCCGGGATTTCCAGCGGAAGGACAGTCCGGCGTACTTCCGTCTAATCACCGCGAATTTCCCGGAAGAGGATCGGGTGCTCGGCATGCGCCCGGAAGCCTTCGAACGGATCGTCCGCCGTTTGTACCGGTGGGACGTTCGACTGCTTATCGGGCTTGCGCGAGTGTTCGGTCGACCGATCTTCCGACTGTTCATCATCGATCAGAGTGGGACCGTCGCAGCCTCGACGATCCTGACTTTCACCGGCCCGACCGGCTACTTGAGCTCGGTCGTCGTCGACACGCCGTTCCGCCGGCGCGGGCTGGCCCGCCGCCTGATCGGAGTGTGCCGCGACGCCACCCGCAAGACCGGTCGAAAGTTTGTCGCCTTGGATGTGCTCGCCGAGAACCGGCCGGCTCGAACGCTCTACGAACGCGAGGGTTTCCAACCGATCCGCGAGCGGATCTTCTGGGTCCACGAGCATCCCGCGGAGTTGTCGTCGACCGGGGAGTCGGCGATCGGGAGCTTCCGCCTCTTCCGATCGAGCGATGCCAAGGCCATCGCTGCCATCGCATCGGGGCAAAGTCCGCCCGACGTCAACAAGATCTTGCCGGTGACAGCCCGGAGCTTCACGCCGCCGAAGTTCATTGAATCCGCGCTCCTCTCGCACGGCGTTGCGTGGGTGTTGACGGACCAGGACCGGCCCGTGGGATACGTTCGGGCCTCCGTAAGTCAAGCGATGGAGGCGGGGCATTTGACCGATCCGGTTTTCGCCCGGGAGGTCGACCCGGGCCGAGCGGCGGCGTTCGTGGCGTTCGCGGGCCGGTGGGTCGCTCGGGAAGGCGCGAGCCGAGTCGCATCCTCCGTGCCGATTGATAATACGGCGGGGGGCTCCGCGCTCACAGCAGGTGGATTCCACGAAGCGTTCCGAAGCTTCACCCTCTACCGCTCCGCGTAAGGCGGGCCGCGCGACGCGCCATTCGAGGCTCGACATCTACCTTTTTCCGGCCATCGTGGGTGGTGGGCTGGGAGACATCGAGGAAGTCCTCTGTGCGGGACGTCGACTGGCAGAGAGCGGGTTTCCCCTTCGATTGTTACGCGCGCCGGATCGCCCGCTCCCGCCGTCGGTCTCGGGGCCGTGGGAGTGGCCGCACCACCGACGGATCGCGCGGCTGAGCCGGGTCGGCGAGGTCGCCCTCACGATCAGTGCCGGCTGGGGAACCACCGCCGCGCCCGCGCGGGACGAACTGTTCGGTCGCGCCGGTCCATGGGCTGAGGAATGCGCTCAGATCGAAGAACGGTACGGATCCGACCACGTTCTGCACGTGAGCTTCGAGGAGTTTGCCCGAACGTTCACGAGCCGCAAACAGACCGCCGAGCGTTGGCGAGAAGGTGGAGTCCCCGTGGCGACCATCGCATCTCGAATGCGCCGAGAGGGCCCTTCGGAGATCTCGGCATTCGAAACCGCGTATCGAAAGTTTCGTGCGTTCGACCGACCGAACGTGCTGCATCTCTTCGCCACTTTTCAATTTGACCCGGCCTTCGCCCGCGCGTTCCCCGAAGCGGTTCAGACGGGGCCGCTTTGGCCGAGGATCCGGTGGCCGCTCAGCCCTCGAACTCGTTCCCACACTTGGATCTGGTACGCGAGTCCCTCTACCTCAGAGCGTTTGATTCCTGAGGTGCAAGCGGGGCTCGCGGCACTCAAGCGTCCACCTCAGCTTTGGATCCGCACGCCTCGACCATTCGCTTCCATTGCCGCGGATCGAAGACTGACGGTCCACGTGGGCGCAATGTCCCCCACTCATTGGCGCCGGCGGTTCGCCGCGGCGGACGTCCGCATCGTCACGGGGAGCCGCACGTTGCTCGAAGCGCTCGAGCTCGGGCGTCCGTTCCTCTATTTCAATGGCCTACTCGGATCCGGCCCGAGCGCCCGGCGCCATCGTCCAGAGAAGATCGCGGCCCTTCTTCGCCTCGGGCGGAGTCGCCGACTGCCTGCGTCTCTCCTGCGCGATCTTTCGGACTTCGCCCGCAGCCGGAGGGTGTGCGACGTCGTAGTTCGGGCAGCTAGCCGCGACGGGCCCTGGAACCGGTTTCCTCGATTTGGAAAGACCCTTGGGTTTGACTCTCCGTATGATGACGCCGGTTCTCTGGTAGTTACGCTGGCGCGCATCCTGGCCCGAAATCCGGTCTCCACTGCGACGCTTGTCGCACGAGTCCGCGCCCGCGCGCTCGGCGGCCCGATGAGGGCTTAAGCGGGAACCCTCCTCGGGTCTCGCATGCGTTCCGAGGAGTCCACGCCGGCCGCGTTGGCGCGCGTGCTTGTGAACGAAGCCCTGCAGGTCAAACGCGGGGAAGATGTGGTCATTGAGACGTGGAACCACACCCTCGGGTGGGCCGCTGCCTGCGTGGCGGAGGCCCGTCGCGTGGGGGCGCGCCCGCTGCTCCTCTTAGAAGACGAATCGGCCTACTGGAAGAGCTTCGACGTGGCACCCTCGATCGCGCGATGGAGTCGAATGGGAGAACACGAGTCCGCGGCGCTCCAGCGGTCGGATGCCTACCTCTATTTTCCCGGACCCGCCGACCGCCCGAGGCTGCACGAGATCCCACCGGCGCAGCTCAGCCCCCTCCTCCGCGCGGACGACGCTTGGACGACCCAACTCCGTCGCGCGGGGGTACGGGCGCTTCGCTGCATGCTCGGCTACTCCTCGGACCAGCAGGCCGACCGATGGGGAGTTCCGGGCGCTATGTGGCGTAGTCAACTGTTGCGCGGAATCGCCGAGACAGATTATTCCCAAGTGAAACGCGACGCCGAGCGACTCGCGCAACGCCTACACCACGGGCGGGAGCTGCGGATCACGGCTTCCAACGGTACCGACCTCACGCTCCGCCTTAAGGGGCGACCGGCGTGGATCGATGACGGGATCGTTGACGCGCGGGACCTTCGCGCGGGTCGGAATATCGCGACCGCTCCCCCGGGCGCCGTCGTCGTCGCGATCGACGAACGATCCGCCGAAGGCACCGCGATCGCGAGCCGCCCGAGCTACCTGAGTGAAGGGCGGGCCGACGGAGGACAGTGGGAGATCCAAGGCGGCCGGCTGCTCCAATATTGGTACACCGATGGCGCCGCGGCCTTTGAGGCGGAATTTGCACGAGCGCCTCGCGGGCGCGAGATCGTGTCCCTCTTTTCGATTGGTCTCAACGCCCACTTGCCCGCCGGCGTGCCCCAGGCCGAGGACAATGAGGCCGGGGCCGTGACCTTGGCGTTGGGGGGAAACACGCTCTACGGGGGCAGCAACCGATGCTCCTTCCTCTCATGGATCGTCATCGGCGAGGCCACGGTGGCCGTCGACGGCAAAGCGCTGTGCGATCGTGGAAGTATTCTGTAATCCGTGCCGCAGCGTCCCCTTTCCTCCCGTTTCTTCAATCGTCCGACGACGGTCGTGGCTCAGGCCTTGCTCGGGCAAGAACTGACGGTCCGAACCCGTCGAAAAGAGCGTGCCGTTCGGATCGTAGAGACCGAGGCGTACGTCTCGACCGACCCAGCCAGCCACGCGTTTCGAGGGCGAACTCCCCGAAATGGTTCGATGTTCGGTCCGCCCGGGACCCTCTATGTCTATCGCATCCATCAGGTCGTTTGCGCGAACATTACCACCCGACCGGGAGAAGCGGTGCTCCTTCGGGCGGGTGAGCCCCTGCAACCAACGCTCCCGAATACGAGCGGTCCTGGTCGGCTGTGCCGGGCTCTGGGTATCACGATGCGCGACGACGGATCCCGGGTGGGTATCGGCCGAATCCGAGTCCTACGTGGACGCGTACCAAGTGGTCCCATTGTGACCGGTCGCAGGGTGGGGATACGGCGCGCGGCCGCCCGGCCACTTCGGTTTGCCTTGAACGGAAATCCCTGGGTGTCCCGTCCGCGTCCTCCCGGATGGCGGGAAACCCGTGCCTCGAGCGTTACTTCAGTTTCGCCCAGCGGTAGCTTCGCATCCGAGGGCTCGCGCCGAAACCGCAGGAGGCACAGACCCCTTGCTGGCGGTGGAAGGAATGGTTCCCGCACCGACGACAAATGACGTGAACGATCTTTCCCCCGCGGCGCGCCGGTGTTCCCTTCCCCATGGCTTCCTCTTCGGTTTCTTACGGAGAGATATAAACGATACTATCACCGCGGAGCAGCGTGAGACCCGCCCGTGCGGTGACCTCGTCCTTCACGACCTCTTCCGCCGCGGAAAGCACCAGGTTGAGGTGCTGGTCATAGGCGTCGAGGATACCGCGGAACGATCGACCGCCTTTCATCTCCACGAGCACCCGCTTGTGGAGACTCTGCTGCAATACGTCGAGCGGCTTCATCGAAAGTCCAGAGGGCGGCGAGACTGGGCGAGCTTCTTAACGGTTGCCGCGCGCGGAGGGGCGCTCCCCGACCGAAGGAACGATAGGATCCGTTTCGCCTCGGAGGCCCGGGTTGGTGCCACTGGGGCCGCCCCGATTTCGGCCCGCACTCGCCCGACCACGCGAGTAACGGGACCCTCGCCCGGGACGAATCGGATCCGATTCGGAAGAAGGTGGGAGAACACTTTCTGAAAGAGCTCTCGTTCGATCCGTCCGACCTGTTGGTGTCGGCGTTGAAGATGCGCCGGGTGATCTACCGGAGCAGCGCGAGCGCGTCGGAGCCGATCGGTCTCCGTAGTGTCGAGATAGATCGTGAGGTCGGGAATACCCCATCGCGCTTGGGTGACCCAACGATCGGCCCTGTCTACCAGCGGACGGAGCACCGCCGGGGGCGCGAGACCTGCGACGACGAGGCCCCAAGTGTAGACGAGCGGGGCCCAAAACCCGGTGTCGGTCAGCACGAATCGTCCCTGTCGTCGAAGCCGCCCGGCGTCTCGGTATCGGTGCGCCTCCTCGGTCAACAACCGGGTTTCGAGCGCGATGAGGCTCGATGGCGACGTGAATTCGAGGGACGGGCGAGGCACGATTCGGTCGAACGCTTCGGGGAGCGTGATCCACCCCGGCCAAGCCGACGCGGCGTCGACCACAGAGCTCTTGCCAGCCGCTGAAGCTCCCTCGATGGCAACAATGCACGGGGTTCGCGAAGCCGCTCCCATCGAACCCCGCATAGTTCGAGGACTAAAGATGTCGGAGGGAAACCCTCGGAGTGAATCGTAGGCGCGATCGAGAGGTACGAAACGAACGCTGGGAGGTCGCGACGTTCCGTGAGCCTCATAGAGGACGAAGACTTGCCGAGGAGTCGTGAGCGGAGTTCCCCGGAACGAAGCGGCCCGCCCACCGCCTGAGCCTCGTACGCCCTCAAGTAGGCGCCAGCGTCGTCACTCCGCCGCCCCCTCCCGGCCCAGAACGGAAGTCGAGAGGGAACGACGCGTGGTCGTCACTGGCCTCGTCGTCAGTGCCGTTTTCCTCGCCGGCCTCGGCCTCTATCTCGGGGGAGGCCTCCCCAGAATCGGAACATCGAACGGTCCGTCCGCGGGGGCCACCTTCGCGATAGCACGTACCGCCGGAGATGGGATCGAAGAAAATACTGCGAACGGAGGCTGGTCCCTCGTCGCGGCATACGGATTCGACTCGTCGCAATCGGGAGGCGCTTCAGTCAACACGTCGTGGGCATTCGGCTGGGGCTGCACCGCCTCCACGTCGGATAGTTCGGCGGTCCCCTCCGTGCTCTCGGCGCCGGGAAATCCGGGACTCCGCCCCTGGGGGGCGGCGCCTTGGTGGGGCCTAGTTTACTATCGAAACTCGAGCATCAGCTCGTCGGGCGATCTTCTCTTGATCCAAGTCGTGCGCGGAGCGGCTTCCGCAGTCGGGATTTTTTCGGGAGGATGCACTGTCCCCTATGCTGGCTTAAGCCCGATTCCAACCTTGGTTGTCGACTCCGGCCCCGCGGTCTCACGGGCGCAGGATCTCGGAGGAGCCGGATTGCTCTCGCATGACTCGAACGCCTCGATCTCGATGGAGTTGTCCGGGGCTCCTCGCGGCGAACTGTCCGGAGGGACACCGCTCTGGCAGATCGGCTACAACAACTGCGGTCTACTGAGCTACGGCGGATGGCAAGAGGGGGGCCTCTCGCAATTCGCGGCTACCCTGGATGGGGCTACGGGGACCGTCCTTAACGTGGCTAATAGCACAGAAGCATGCAACCCATCTGCCTCCCCTCCGTCATTTTCCGTTACTACATCGTTGACGCTGGGGATCCCGACGCTACTCGAGGCCCCTCCCTCGGGGACGACCTTGGCGAATCAAGGCTGCGACGCCAGAGACTACTGCTATCAGGTACCCCTTAACGCGACCTCCGCGATCGTGAACCAAATCGGGTATCTTTCGTTCACCCCTCAGGACTTCCAACTCGAAGTGCTCACGACTGCGCAGACGCCATTGACCTCGGTTGTGGGGTACGAGATCTCCGGCCTCGCCGATGATTGCGGGGTTAATTGCGTCGGGCAATCGCCGCGGTTCGTCCGGGCCTGGTCATTCGGCGCGCTCGAAGGGGTCTGGTCGGGCGCGGCGGGAGGCTACATCGACTGGGGTATTTCGACGCTCTGGATCGATATGGGGCCGACGGACCCCACGGGATCGGGCTACGCCTTGCACGTCGCGGGCGTCGAACAGCTCCTGGGCGAGGCGCAGCTTTCCCTTCCGTGAGTAGGCCCCGGTTCGGGGGGTTGGCATATCCGGTGACGACCGACTTCCTTTTTTTGGGCGGGCGAATCGGGGGAAAGTGACAACCATTCCCGGCTCGGAACGACCGTCGTATCGGTATGCGGCACGCGTCCTCGAAGCGTCGACGCTCGCGGAGATCGCGCGGGAGCTCGAGCAGACCGAGAGCGATCCGGAAGGGATCGGGATCATGGTCGGCAAGGGCCGAACCTACTTGGTACGATTGAACGACGTATCTCTGAAGGCTTCGCCCCTCCTCAAACAAGAGATGCTTTCGGTGGGCGGCGATGCGGCGCACGCCCGGGGGATTGCCGACCACTCGGTCGCCAGCTCGCCGGTCGTGCTGCTCGGGACTTGGGGACAGTATCGCCGGCTTCTCCCCAAACTCGAACGGCAGCCATTCGGCCTCAAGGAGGTCGCAGCCGAAGTCGAGCGGGCCTTGCGTCAGTACACAGCTCATGGGACGCGGACGATCCGGGGGGCGCATCGATCGTTCTCGGTCGGGGACCGCCCGAAGGTGATGGGGGTCGTGAACGTGACGCCAGACTCATTTTTCGATGGCGGTAAATTTCTCGACCCGGCTCGCGCGATTGCGCACGCCGAACGCCTCGTCGCCGAAGGTGCGGACCTGATCGATGTTGGTGGTGAGTCCACGCGCCCCGGATCCGAGGGTGTCACTCCCCAGGAAGAGTGGGCGCGAGTCGCGCCGGTAATCGAGGGTCTCCGGGACCGGATTTCAGTCCCGGTCTCGATCGATACGCGGCACCCTGAGGTCGCGACGCGCGCGGTGCAGGCCGGCGTCGATATCATCAACGACGTTGAAGGACTTCGGAGCGCCGAGATGCGGGCGGCCGTCGCGCAGAGCGGCGCCGCCGTCGTGGTCATGCATATGCGGGGTTCCCCGCGGACGATGCAGGAAAAGACCGAGTATCGTGACCTCCGCGGTGAAGTTTTCTCAACTTTGGCAGCGGCTACGACGCAGGCGCTCGAGTCGGGGATCGGCTCTGATCAAATATTGATCGACCCAGGACTCGGGTTTGGCAAAACGGCCGAGCAGAGTTTCGAGCTGCTTTCCCATCTAGGCGAGTTTCGCAGTCTCGGCTATCCGATCGTGGCCGGAGCTTCTCGAAAGTCGTTCCTGGGATACGCCCTCGGGGGAGAGGGCACAGACGATCGCTTAGAGGCTAGTCTCGCCGCTGCTGTGATCGCCGCCCTCCAGGGGGCGCCGATCGTGCGGGTGCACGACGTCGGCCCAACCGTGCGAGCCCTTAAGGTGGTCGCGGCAGCCCAGCGGCGCGGGGCGCCCCATCGGGACCCGCCGTTCGACGAGTGATCACGGCAGCGGCGTCTCTTCCGGAGCGACGTCCGTCTCAAAGACGAGCGATCCCATGTAGTGGCACTTGAGGCAGTGATAGACTTGCCCCGTAATCATTCCCGCCGAGAGCACGATCTGCGCCGAGCCACATTGAGGGCACAGGAGAATGCGCTTACGAGTCGTCCGGCGCCGGCGCATCTGACTCCTCCTCATCCTCGGGTTCGGCCGGGGCTTCCTCTTCAACGTCGGCGTCTTCCTCTTCCGGCGGCGCGTCGGAGGCCGCGGAAGGGGGGGCCGGAGGCGACGACGAGTCGTCGCCGTTCGACTCGATCGACGGCTCGAGCATCGCGGCGTCGCGAACCTCGTCGCCCTCGTCCAGCCGAATGACCCGTACGCCCATTGTGTTCCGCGCTTGCGACCGGATCCCCTTGACGGCCATCCGAATGGTGATCCCGTTTTGCGTGGTGACCAACACCTCGGAGTCGTTCGTCGTCGGGAGGACCGCGATGACGGTGCCATTTCGTCCCCCCGTGCGGATCGTCCGGACGCCCTTGGCGCCGCGTTTCGTCCGACGGTAATCTTCGGTCGGACTCCGCTTGCCGAATCCGGTGGACGTCAACGTCAGCAGATCCGGAAAGCGGGCGCTGACGGGGGTCATCGTGACGACTTGATCATCCTTCTCGCCGGATAGGCGGACGCCGATAACTCCGTACGTCGCACGACCCATCGGCCGGACCTCGGCGACAGGGAAGCGCACGGCCTGTCCCTGCCGCGTGGCGAGAACGATCTCCGTCGATTCGTTGGTCAGGAGGGCGACCCCTACGAGTTCGTCCCCTTCCTCGAGCAACGCGGCTTGAATTCCACTGGTTCGGATGTTCTGGAACTGGTCGAGCGTCGTCCGCTTGACGGTGCCTTTCTTCGTGGCGAAGAACAGCGAACCGCCGTTCGCGAGATCGCGTACGGGGAGAAGCGTCTGAACGCGCTCTCCTTCTTTGAGCTTGGGCAGGAGATTGATGACCGCCTTCCCTTTGGAATGGCGACTTCCTTCGGGCAGCTCGTACGCTTTGAGGCGGTACACCCGACCCAGCGTTGTAAAGAACAGGACATTGTCGTGCGTGCGCGTGATGAACGTGCGAATGACGAAATCCTCCTCCTTCGTTTCCATCTGAACGAGGCCTCGCCCCCCTCGCCGTTGACGGCGGTACTGGTCGAGTGGCAGCCGCTTGACGTAGCCGTCGCGGGTGACGAGCACGACGATCTCCGTATCCGGGATCAGGTCCTCGAGCGTGCGGGCGGTGAACGCCGGAACGATCTGCGTTCGTCGCGCATCGCCGAAGCGGGTCTTCAGGTCCGTTAATTCTTCGACGATGAGTCGGTCGAGCTCGTCCGGCGCGGCGAGGATTTTCTTCAGGTGCTTGATGAGCGCCTCTTTCTCTTCGGCTTCCTTCTGCACGGCCTCCCGCTCAAGGGCCGTGAGGCGGGCCAGCCGCATGTCGAGGATCGCCTTCGCCTGCTCGCTCGAGAGCAGGAACCGCCCCATCAGGGAGGTCTCGGCGACCGCGACGTCTTTCGATCGTCGGATGACCTTGATGACTTCATCGATATGGTCGATGGCGGTAAGGAAACCCTCGAGAATGTGGAGCCGTTCTTCGGCCTTACGCAGCTCGAACCGCGTCCGACGCGTGAGAATGTTCCGGCGGTGATCGATGTGGAGCTGGAGCAGATCCTTGAGGGGCAAAATCTTCGGCCGCTGGTCGACCAGGCTGAGATTGATGACTCCAAACGAGGTTTCGAGCGGCGTGTGCTCGTAGAGCCGATTGAGCACGATCTCGGCCGGAGCATCGCGCCGGAGTTCGAGGACCACGGAAGTCCCGTCTCGGTCGGACTCGTCGCGCAGGTCGGTGATCCCATCGATCCGCTTCGACTTCACGAGGTCCGCGATGAGCTGAAGTAGGCTCGTCTTGTTGACCTCGTACGGGATCTCGGTCAGCACGATCTCGTCTCGGCCGTCACGCTCGCGAATCTGCGCCGTGCCGCGCAGGCGTAAGGTTCCACGACCCGTCGCGTAGGCTTCGCGAATCCCATCGCTGGCAAGGAAGCCGCCGGTCGGGAAATCGGGGCCGGGGACGACCTTCATCAACTCGTCGAGCGACGTATCGGGACTCTTCAACAGCAGAAGGAGCGCGTCCACGATCTCCCCGAGATTGTGGGGCGGCATGTTTGTGGCCATGCCGACGGCGATGCCCGCGGACCCGTTGACCAGCAGATTGGGAACTTTGCCCGGCAGGAGGAGCGGCTCCTTCAGGGAACCGTCAAAATTGTCGGTCCAGTTGACGGTCTCCTTCTCAATATCGAGGAGCATCTCTTCGGCGAGGGGCGCGAGCCGAGCTTCGGTGTAACGCATCGCGGCGGGCGAGTCGCCGTCAATCGACCCGAAGTTGCCCTGCCCGTCGATCAGCGGATACCGAAGCGAGAACGGCTGGGCCATCCGGACCAGCGCATCGTAGACGGCGAGTTCGCCGTGAGGGTGGTATTTCCCGAGAACATCTCCCACCGTACGAGCCGATTTTCGATAGGCGTGGTCGTGCGTCGCGCCCGATTCCCACATCGACCACAGGATGCGCCGTTGGACCGGTTTCAGCCCGTCGCGACTCTCGGGCAGCGCGCGTCCGACGATGACGCTCATCGCGTAATCGAGGTACGACTTGTGCATCTCGCGCTCGAGCGGTTGGTCGCGGATGCGATCGATCTCCTCCGACGCGATCGGTTCGGGGGCGGCGGGCGGCGTGCTCATGCCGACGCCTCTGCATGACCGGCCAATTGCAAGCCAACAATTCGATTCGCTTCGGCGAGGAAGGGGTCTCGACTTCCGGCGGGGAGCGTGGCACCGCTAGCGACCCGATGTCCGCCTCCTTCCCCATGTACGAGGCTCCCCGCCTCGCGACAAGCCGTGGCGAGATCCACTCCCCGGCCCACGAGCCAGAGCGTGCCGCGGGCGGAGACCTTGATCTTATCCCCCTCGTTCGTGAAGACGAACACGGGTCGCGCGGAGTCGAGCAAATAGTTCATCGCCAATCCGGCCTGAGTTCCCGCGAGGGTCGTCTCGGGGCTCTCGAACCACTGGAGAGAACTCATCGAATTTACACCCTCGTCCTCGAGTCGCCGGAGGCCTTGGAGGATACCATCCCGCCATTCACGTTCTGCTACCTCGGCCCTACCCTGCGCGGCCGCGTCGCCGAGCGCAAGGGCGATTCCGATGCTCGGAAGTCCGGCGCGTCCCGTGGCGTTCTGTAAGTTCGAAAGCTCCTGCGCGTCCACCCCGAGGGCTGGAATCGTCCATCGATCCTGGGACAAAATCTCCAAGAACTCCGGTCGAACCCCTTGGTGTTCGAGGCGACTCACCAACGCGGTTGTCAGACTCCGTTCCTCTTCGGAAGTTAATGTCGACGGGGCGCGTTCGGGATCCAGCCCCATCGTACGGAGAAACTGCGCGGCGGCTTCCGGGCGAGTCGAGATCCCCTTGAGATAAGGGTCAATCCCCCGCGTGAGTGCGTTCGCCAACGTGCGACCGAACAGCGGTGGTCCGCGACGACGGAGCACGAGCGAACGACGCACCGCTTCATCCACGAGTTGGGCGTTGACCCCGCGAAAGCCACCGACGTGTTGGCGGTCCGCGATGGCCCCGGACAAGCCCCACGGTGCGTTGTCCCAGTTGCGTGGGTCTAGCAGGATCGTGTAGAGCCACGTGAGCGTGGCCGCACAGAGCTCGCTCATGCCGTCCACGCCCCAATCGTGCGGGTTGACGAACGCAACGTGATCGGGGAGCTTCGGAGGATGGGGAGACCCCGGGTACGTGTGATGGTCGAGAAGGATGACCGGGTGCGGGTGCGCGGCCAGTAGTTCCGGCCAGCTTGATCCAGTATCTAGGACGAGCACCGGGGTCGGACTCGCCTTCAAGAGATCCGCCATGCGTTCGCGTTCGACCCCGAGCAGGGGAGTCGCTTGGGCGGGGTAGCCCAGCCGCTCCAGGGCTCGAAGCGCCGACGAGGCACTCGCGATTCCGTCCCCGTCGTAGTGGTAGATGATGCGCCACCGCCGAGGGTGGCTCAGCAGAAGTTCGCGGGCGTGCGTGAATTCGGTCGCGTATCGAGGGTGATCGACAAACGATTCGGGCCCCGAGGGCATCACTCCACCTGAAGAACCGCCCCTGCGGATGTGTACCGCCAGGATTCGGGGATGACTTTCCGTTGCTTGTAATAGCGAGCCAGCCGGCGGATCCGAGATTCCATCAGCGCCAGCCCGCGCTGATTCGATAGATCCTTGGAGTGCGTGGCCAAGTGCCGTTGCAAGTGGACGACGCGCTTGAGGAGGGCCGCGAGGTCGTCCGGGAGTTCCGGCTTAACCCCGTTCTCCTTGAGCAGAACGGAAAGGCGCTTACCGGTGATCAGACGGGTCGATGGAACCCCAAAACTGTCGCGTAATACGGTCCCGACCTGCGCGGAGCTCGCGCCGCCCTTGGCCAATTTGACCGCCTCCTCCGTTACCTCTTCGGAGGCCAGCGTCACCCAGGAGGGATTGGTAGCAGGAAAGGGGCGGTGCGACCCGGCTCGCCCTTTCCGGCCGGAGTGGATGCGGGACACGGCGCGCCCACGAGCGGTGCCTACTTAACGGTTCGTGGAGAAACGTGCGGCATTTCTCGAGGGAATCGGTGGGTTGGAGCCGTTACGCGATCCGCTCGCTTTTCTCTAGTGTTTGGACGAGGAATTTTTTCCCTTCCGCGGTGATTTGGTACCGAGCCGCGACGCCGCGCTGGCGCTGCCAGGAGTAGCTCGACGACGTTTGCGCCCCCACCATCCCGTTCCGTACCAACAGGCCGAGCGCGAGCGAGATCTTGACCGCCCCGCGCGAGACCGCCCAGAAATCGTGGAGTCTATTTTCCAACTCTCCGAGTTCGAGCGCCTGTTCGGCGGACTTCCCTTCGTTGGTCGATTCCGCCTGATTGAGCTGTTGGAGAATGGCAATGAGCGTGGCGCGAACCGGGTCGGGGGAACTCGGGGTGCTCATCCGAGCTAATCTTACGCGAGCTAGCCCTACATAAAACCGGGCCAGTTCCCCAAGGCGTCAGTAGATGCGCCCGGGCTGTTGGATCCACTTGAGCAGGTAGCTCTTCCCTTCCGTGGTAATGCGGTACCGATCCCCCAGGATCCGTCCCCGGCTCCAGGCATATTGCGCGGCCAGCTCCCGTCGAGCGAGCTGGTGATCTAGGAGGACGTGGACGGCGGCGACGATTCGCGGGTCGTCCGGCGAGAAGCCCCATAATGTGTGAAGCGTACGCCCAATCTCTTCGATCTCGAGGCCCGGGGCGGCTTCGTCTTCCACTTCGCTGCGATTGAGAAGCTTCAGAATGTTGAGAAGCGTTTCGTGGAATTCCCCGAGCAACTCCTGTTCGGGGTCGTCCACCACATCGGGCTGGACCGACTGTATCCATAACTTCCTTGCGGCGGTGGCGCCGGTGGCCCGACGACCGTATTAATGACGGCCGACTCTTAGAATGACAGATGACCTGTACGTGTCGCAATCCGGCCCGGTGCCCGATCTGCAATACACCTGTTCGGGTGCCGTTATCCAATCTCGAGAACGCGGCGGGGGCCGCGATCCTCGTCGACCGGTTCGCCCGACGCGACTCCTCCTCTTCCCGGGAAAGCCTACGCCGTCTGATCCAGGGCTGGTCGAGCTGCCCGAGTTGCGGACATACGATCCACTTCGAACATAGTCGCTCTTGCGTCGCGGAGGCGCTCGCCACGGCGGGGGTGCCGATGGGCGAGCGGGAATCGATCCTCTCGAAGATTACGTTCCCCGA
Source organism: Thermoplasmata archaeon (assembly GCA_049584655.1). Lineage (GTDB taxonomy): Archaea > Thermoplasmatota > Thermoplasmata > Lutacidiplasmatales > UBA184 > Lutacidiplasma. Next base: position 17,907 of record JBAUYF010000022.1, read on the forward strand.
AGGCTGAGGCGCGGAACTCGCCATGCCGGGGAAGGACGAGTTCGTCGTTACCCCCTACGAGGTCAAAGGAAAGATCGACTACGATCGGTTGCGCGAACTCTTTGGGACGCAGGAGCTCGATAGCGGGTTACGTCACCGGCTTGCCGAGCTCACGGGCGGGGAGTTGCATCCCCTGCTCCGGCGAGGAATTTACTACTCCCATCGCGACCTCGGCGCACTTCTGGACCAGTACTCCCGGGGGAATCGCTTCTTCCTGTACTCCGGCCGCGGCCCGTCGGGGCCTCTTCACACCTCCCATCTCGTTCCGTTCGAGCTCTGCCAATGGCTCCAATCGAAGCTCGGGGTCGACATGTACGTTCAGATCACGGACGATGAGAAGTTCTGGGCTCGCAGCGGCCTCTCCGCCGCGGATACGCGTCAGTGGGGATTCGAGAACCTCCTCGATATCCTGGCGGTGGGGTTTGATCCGAAGCGGACGCACGTCTTCTTTGATACGCGGTCGATCCAGACGATGTACCCGCTCGCCGTCGAGGTCGCGAAGCGGATCCCGTATTCGACCGTCAAGGCCGTGTTCGGATTCGCCCCGAGCACGAACATCGGTCTCGTTTTCTACACCGCGCTCCAAACCGTGCCTTGCTTCTATCCGTCGCAACGCGCCCACCGCGCGATCCCTTGCCTGATTCCCTGCGGAATCGATCAAGACCCGCACTTTCGCGTGACGCGCGACATCGCCGAGTCCCTGGGGTATCCCAAGCCAGCGCTGCTGCACAGCCAGATGCTCCCGGGTTTGCAAGGAGAAGGCGTGATGTCGACGACGGGGAATCCGGATTCTAATGCGCTCTTCTTGAACGATGCGCCTCCGGTGATCGAGAAGAAGATCCGCAACGCGTTTACCGGGGGCCGGGCGACGGTCGAGGAGCAGCGTCGACTCGGGGCCATCCCCGAGATCTGCTCCATTTGGGCCTTGTGGCGGTCCAAGTTCGCCCCGCAGGAGAAAGAGTTCGAAGAGATCACCCGCGACTGTCGTAGCGGAGCGCTCCTGTGCGGCGACTGTAAGCAGCGTTTGATCCCGCGCGTGCACTCTTTCTTGGAAGAACATCAGCGCAAGCGCGAAGTCGCTCGAGGGTGGGCCGAGTCGGCGATCATCACGAGCGGGCACGAGCCCGCGGTGGCACCGGAACCGCCGCGACCCTAGCGGACTTCGGGGCGCGCCTGCTCGGGTGCGGTCGGTCGATTGGGCGTCGGCCGTGGGGATGGGTTCGAGGGGCCGATCGGCACGAGATGATCCGGCGGTTCGACCGAACTTGCTTGAGCGGCCGTCACGAGCCGCAGCATAGGTCGGAAGAGCGACTTGCTCGTCCGCGTCGGGTCTAGCGTATACGCTCGTTCGTAAGCCGCGATCGCTTCCTCTTCTTCCCCGAGGCTCAGGAGCGAAAGTGCGAGGTCCAGCCAGCTTTTCGCTTCCCGACCCCCGTCGCGCTCACCCGATTCGGTAACGTGAGTATCCTCGGCTTCCGACCGGATCCGGCTTGAGAGCGGCCGATCGCGTCCCGGCCCCTCCCGCGAGAGCACCAGGGCGCGTTCGAAGGCCGCCGTGGCGGACGCGCTATCGCCGGCCTCCGCGAGGGCCACGCCCAATCGGTGCCAGGCGACCAGATCTCCGGGCTCAAGGGCGACCGCACGTCGGTAGGCGGACGCCGCATCCCCCCATTCTTCCCGGAGGGAGCGAGCCACCCCCAAGTGAAACCATGCCTGGGAGTTAGAAGGTGACAGATGGACTGCGGTCGACAGTGCGTGCTCGGCGAGAGCTCCCTCGCCCAAGTGGGCCAGCGACATTCCATAGTACGACCAAGCCGGCGCATTCGTCGGCTCCTCGCGCACGATCTCCTGAAAAGTGCGGGCGGCCCCCTCGTACTCGCCCTGCAGAAAGTGGTGGACCCCAATATTGTACCGGCGGCTCATGACGATCCTGGGGTGTTCGAGGCGAGGAGGGGGGGAAATAATTGCCGTTCGAGATGAGCGACGGGGGAAGCCCCTCACGGTGCTTGCCCTCGGCGCGCAGGCTCCCTTAAATAGTCCCCCTTTCTCCCTTTGCCTGAAGGAACTCGCGAAAGCCACCCATTCGAGCGTCTCTCGCCATTTTTAATTTTGACGAGTGTCGTCCTCAATGCGCGCGGTCGAACACGGGTCCTACGAAACGCAAACGCGAAGAGGCGACAAGATGGAGAAGACCCTGACAAAAGTGAGAGACCTAACGCCGAGTTCGAAGCAAGTCAACGTTCACGCGAAAGTGATGAACGTCGGCGAAGCCAAAGAGGTCATGGGCAAGTACGGTGACCCCCGAAAGGTGGCGGAGGCGGTCATCGGCGACGATACCGCGACGATCATCCTTTCGCTCTGGAACGAGCAGATCGGAGCCATCGCCAAGGACGACCTGATCCTGGTGGACAACGGCTACGTGTCCCTCGTGCGGGGGCACATGCGCCTGAATGTCGGTAGGTACGGCAACCTCACCAAATCGACGGACCCGATCGCCGAAGTCAACCAATCCCTCGACATGAGCCAGCAAGAGTTCGAGTCCGAGCGACGCTCGTTCGGTGGCGGCGGTTACCGCGACCGGCAGGGCGGCGGCTACGGCAGCGGACAGCGCTCCTACTCCGGTGGCGGAGGGGGCGGGGGTGGCGGGGGCGGCGGCGGAGGCCGCGACCGCTCGGACTCGTACAAGCGGTACTGATCGGTCCACCCACGGTCGCCCCTGCGAAGGGGCGACCTACTTTTTCTATCGTCTCGGCGGCGCGGCTCATGGATTAAATAGGACTCGTCCCTCTCATCGCCGTTTATGGCCGACGAGCGATCTCGCGAGCTTACCCTCTACGTTCAGAGCAAGAAGGCCGTTACCAGCTTCTATCGCCCGCCCAGCAGCCGGGTGGGGGGGGCCTACGTCGGAGCCAGCGAACCGATCACATCGACCACGACCCGATCCGGTGCTACCCAAGACGACCTCCCCGGATCCGCGGAGGAGACGTACTTCCTTTCCGACGACCAGGCCCGTCTGGTCGCGGTGGCGGAGGAGTGCGCCGCCGCCCGAGGCTACAAGATCAGGATGATCGATGTCGGGAAGGCCGGCCGAGTCGAGCAGTTCGTCGTGGAACATCTCCGCGGCGTGGACACGTTCCCCGTGTTGATCTCACCCTCCGGGCAACGGCTCGTCGGACCGACCGCATTCACCGAGGATGCGCTCTGCGAGTTCATGCCCACCGAAATGCATCGACAACGCGCGTTCAGCTATCTCAAGGTCCGCGGCGGAGACTTCGATCGGATTCGCGAACGTCTGCTGATGCTCCCGGAAGTCAAGGAACTCCACTTCCTGACCGGGGACTGGGATGTCTTCGTAGTTCTCGAGTTCCCCGGGACCTCCGTGAACAAGCGTCAGGTGCTCGACTTCGTGACGGAGCAGGTCCGAGGGATCTCAGATGTGCTCGATACGAGTACGATGGTGCCCGAATATTCGGTCACCAAGTTTCCTTAGCCCGACAATCGGCGGGGCGATTGCCTCGGGTCAGGGCGTCGTTTGGATCGCCGCGCGGCGCGTCGGAATTCGGCGACGCCGCGGCGAGAGCATTGGGGATTGCCGTACAGGGC
>JBAUYF010000023.1:0-15670 GCA_049584655.1 Thermoplasmata archaeon
GTTTCCCTCTGATGCGACGGCTGAGGAGATCGCGTTCGGGCTTGAGGTGGCTCGACGGATCGGGCTCGATCCGTGGCTCGGGCAGGTGAAGTTCCTCCGGTTTGACCCCGCGGACAAGATCCACCCCTTCGTCGGAGTCGATGGAATGCGGGCGGTCGCCGAGCGGAGCGGCCAGTACGACGGTCGGGAGATCGACGTCGAGCTCGCGAAGGGGCCCGACGGTCGAAAGAAACCCGTCAAGGCCATTTGCCGCGTACACCGGAAGGACTGGAGCCGTCCGCTGGTGGAGGAGGTCTGGTTCGAGGAAGCGGTCCGGAAGCGCAAGGACGGCCAACCCACGAGGCCGTGGGTCGAGATGCCTATCACGATGCTCCGGAAGGCGGCGGAGGAGCGAACGCTCCGGGCCGCGTTCCCGCTCCAGCTCGCCGGGGTCTACGGAGAGCAGGAAGCTCCGACGGAGTGGAAAGGGTGAGCGCTGCCATCCGATCTCCTACCGAACCGCGTTCGATCGGGCAGCCCGGTGTCCTGACTGGGGTCCACGACGAATACAATCCCGATGACGAGGCCGTGATCGCGGCGCCGGACGAACGAGATGCTGTCGCCAGAGAGTCCCTCGACGACCTCGTGGATCTGCGTCCCTTGAAGGGAGTGGCCCGGCACCTCCCGTCCGGAGACCCGGTCCGCCTACTCATCGAGGGGGAACCGGACCGTCTCCCCCGTGCGGTACTGGCGGCGAAGGCGGACTCGTGGGTCCTGCTCCTGCTTCGGGCGGGTTGAGGAGGATCCGGTCTTGACCGACGTTTCCCGCGAAGGTCCAACCCGCGTCCAGATACCCGGGCAACTCGTCGACGCGGACGAGGGCCTGCTTCTTCGGGGTCGGGGCAACACGCTTCTGGGTAAGCGCCCGGACCTGCTCGAGGTTCGACAGGTCGACCCCTTCCAGCTCCTTCTCGGAGTAGCCAAGGGATCCCAAGAGCACCCGCGCGACCTCGCGGCGCACATCACCCTCCGAGGCGACCTCTCCTGTGAGGATCGGTTCGCACCGTCGGTATGCCTCCCGCATCTCCTCGACGAGGTCCCCCGGCAGGCGGTTCTTGTTGAGCGAGTACCGGGCCGTGATGTCGCCCGTGTGGCCGCCCCAGTGAACCACGAACCGATGCACGACCTTCCCCTGGCCCTCGGCGACGCCGAGACGAGTCTCGAAAAAGACCCGGAGGACGTACGGCCGGTCCTTCATGTCGAGCGACCGGAACGCGGCCCGCACCGCCCCGCTGACGTTCATCGTCCGCAGGAAGGGTCTCCGTCCGCGTCCCGGACTCACGAGGTCGCTCGCCCGCGTCAGCTTCTCCCCTTGCGCGATCCGGAGCTTGAGGTAGTCCTCGATCGCCTTGCATGTGGGAAGCGGGGCGAAAGTGAGGTAGGTGTGCCGGGCCTTGGAGAGCGACTCGCGGACGACCACCAGCGCCGGGACCTTCCGGAACTTGGGCTCGCTGCCCGAGAGGTCGAGTTCGGGGAAATCCCCGAGAGTGAAACCGTCGTCGCCGAGGTAGTTGCCGACGACCTCGGGACGGACGCCGCTGTAGGCCATGAGGGCGCAGGTCACCCGGTCCCGCAGGGGAGCCTTGGCCAAGACGGTCCGCACCTGCCCGGGCGACGGAGCGATCTCGTCGACCAATGTGGGAGTGGATTCCCGCCCCTTGATGTTCACACCGGTCACGGCGAGACGTCCGTTGTGCTTCCGCCACGAGTTGACGGCTTTGACGGTGCTGTGGATGTAGGAACCGGCGTGCTTGGCTCGGGACTCGACCTCAACGAAGTCCATGACGAGGTCACGGAGCGGCTTGTCTCCCATGCGCGCCAAAGCCTCGGGAGTGACCTTCATGAGGCGAGAGAAAGCCGCGAGGCGTCGGACGTAGACGTCGGCCGTGGCACGGCTTCCTTGGGCCACGTTCCGGTGCCAGCGGCGTCGGTCGTCGGACTCAGCGAGGAAGGGTACGAGGCGGGGGGTGCGGTTCGGTCCCATGAAGGAGGTAAAGGAGTATGGGTTCTAATAGATTCGCCTATAAGGCCCCGGCGGGCCCGTACGCCTCACCTGTGCTCCGACCTTCCGCCGATACCAGGCCCCACTCCCGATCAATTCGATTGGATGAGACGAGCGTGGGTACCCCCCGGTTCCACGGTATCCTGCTTGATCTATTCGGCACGGTCATCTCGATGGGAAAGCCCGGAGCACGCGTCGAATCTCTCCGGGCCATGGCCGACGCTTTGGCCGTGGAGCCCAACGCCTTCGTTCGCACTTGGGGGCAGTCGTTCGACGACCGGTCCCGCGGCCGACTCGGCACGCTCGAGGAGACGATCCACCACCTCATGATCGGGTTGGGCCATCGCCCCTCCCCGGATCAGGTTCAACGAGCGATTCGGATTCGGGTCGAGTTTTCCCGGGCCGTCCTCCAATCGGATGCTCGCGTGCTCCGGGCCCTGGACGAGCTCCGCCGAGCGGGCTGTCGTCTCGAGATCGTGAGCGATACCTCGGAGGAGACCCCGCGCCTATGGCCGGAGACCGAGCTCGCCGCACGCTTCAACGTGACGGTATTCTCCTGTCAAGTGGGGATTCGAAAGCCCGAGCCAGCGATCTACCGGCTCGCGCTCGAGCGACTTCGACTCGACCCCTCGCGATGTGCTTTTGTCGGCGACGGGGGAAGCCACGAGCTCAGCGGAGCCACGGCCGTGGGACTGGCCGCGTTCCGCTACTACTTTCCCGGCGAACAGCAGGATCCATCGGATAGGGTCGATCCCGAGGGGGACTGGACGGGTCCCACTCTCCACGACCTGCGCGAGCTGCTAGTCGCTTCGCCCGATGGCGTCCGCTAAGGCTGCTGGGTTACTCCGCGGGTGACAAGAGTGCGTTAGACTTTCGCGGGATCTGAAGGGATCTTCCGCACGACGACCCAGCGATGCATCGCGATCTTGCGGGTCTTCTTGAATCCCGCTTTCTCGAACATCCCGAGCGTCCCGCTACAGAGGAACGAACGTGAGACCTTGCGACCGGCAACGTTCTCGGGATATGCTTCGACCGTTCCCCCCCCTAGTCGCGCAATCTCCCGGAGCGCCTCGTGAAGGGCGATGTTCGCAATCCCCTCTCCGCGACGTTCTCGGTCAATGAAGAAGCACGTAATGCGCCAATCGGGAAGCGAGCGCAATCCCTCTTCGTAGACTTTCCGACTCCGAATGTTCGGTAGTTCCGCGGTCGGGCCGAACTGGCACCACCCAACGGTCACCGGACCGTCGAAGACGAGCGCGGCATGCGCCCGCCCCTCCCGGACCCGCGTCTCCTTCATGGCGCGGTATTCGCGGGCGGTGCGCTTGCCATCCTCCGGCGTAAGATGAAATGAAATGCACCAACAGCCTCCAAAGATCCCGTTATGTTTCTCGACGAGGCGGGCAAACGCCGGCCACGTATCGGTAGAGAGCGGTCGGGAGGTCAGGGAGGCGGAAGTTTTTGGGGAACCCTGACGCGCTCGTCGCGTGGGGAGTATCGGGGCAGCGTTGCGCGACATCGGCGAGTCAATGGGCGCGGGAAGCCTTTCGCTCCCCCTCGCCAACGCCCGGGAGGGTTGACTCGAAGTCGCGGAGTGCCGCATCGAATGCTTCTGGTCGGGAGAGATTCAGAAGATGGTCGGCTCCCGGGACGAGCTGGACCTGCGCATCCGTGATCCCCCGCGCGAGGAAGTTCGCAAGATGCGGCATCGCCGGATTGTCCCGGTCTCCGACGAGGATCCGCGTTGGGACTTTGATCTCGCTTAGGCGCGCGGCGGCGGGCTTCCCGTCACGCGTTTCGTGTTGGGCAGACCGGTCTTCGAAGACTTCCTTTGCATTTTCTCGTACCATTTTCCGGAAAAGGTCCAGCGCGCTCCCGGTCAGTGCCGAGGCCCATAGCTGACGCAGGTGCTCGGTAGCCTCTTCGAGGTTTCCGGCCGTCCAGGCGTCCGCCGCGGCTTTGGAGAGCGTTTCGTCTCGCTCGAACGTAGACTTCCCGCCCGGGACGTGGTCGTAATCCATCCCCGAATAGCCGGGGGCAATGAGCAGTAAGGATCCCACTTTCTCGGGGTGCGCCAGGGTCAGGTCGAGGGCAATCCTTCCCCCCATGCTGGGACCGACGATCAACGGCTGGGTGAGGTGGAGGTGGTCAATGAGGGCGACCAAGTCGCGAATGGAGGAGTACTCCGCGGTTGCGGGCGTGGAGCCCCCGTACCCGCGCAGATCGTAGCGCACGACATGATGCTCGCGGGCAAGAAGCGGGAACTCGCGATTCCACATGCGACGGTCCGCGATCCCCTCGTGGAGAAGTACAATCGGACGACCCTGACCTCCCTCCTCATACGCCATCTTTCCGCCGGCGACATCCAAGGTCTTTGCAACGATCGCATCGCTCATAGAAGGGGGACTTTCTCAGCGACAGATAAATCAGGGGGAGGGGTGTTGGAACGCTCAACGAGAGGCCGGAGGGACCGCCGCAAATCCGCGCGATCCCGCGATTCCTATCGAGCCGGAAGCGCTACGCATCGCACGGCATTGCCCCGCGATCGTCGACTAGCTCGTGCCCATCTATTGTGGAATGCGAGCATTGCGCGAACGATCAGATCTGTCGTCCCTCTTGGACCGATACGGAACGAATACCCCCGAGCAGCTTACTAGATACCCCCACCAAGACGATCACCCAACCGACCAAGCCCACCACACACAACGGCCAATCGAGGGTCGGGGAACCCGATGCTCCGAGAGTAACGGTCGCCGGCGCACCGCGGTACGCCTGGTAAAGGAGGCTCTCCATGTCGTTCCACGGCGAGAGGTAGAGGACTATCTGCGGGAGCGCGACGAACAATTGGGCGAAGCCGAAGATGTACGAGAGCACGAGGGGAAGGAACTCGACGAAACTCATGCTCCGCAATCCAATGTAGTTCACGACAACGAGCACGAGCGCGGTACCCAGGCCCATCATGAACGCGCCCGAGAGAACCGAGACCCCCACCAGGCCCACGAGGTTCGATGGCCAGATTTGGGTCCCAAAACGAGCGCTGAAGAGACCGCTAACTAACACGGCCATCAGGAAGCTGAACAGGAGACCGACGACGCCCGCCGCCGTCATGAGAGAGACCACGTACGAGGCCGGCGTCAGTCGCGTGTATCGGAAGGAGTATGCCAACGCCTCCGTTCCGTAGGTCATGCTCGTCGCGATACTCATCGCGAGGATAGTGAGCGAGAAGAGGGCGATCACAGCGTACCACGCTGCGGTGTACGCTTCCTCCGACGGGTGGTTCAACGGGAGTCCGGCGGAGAAAACGTAGGCGCCCAGCACGAACCAGAACGCCATGAAGGCAATTCCCCAAAAAAGGAGATTCGGGTTCCGCAGGACCGCCTTTGTGTACGGAAGAGCAAGACTCATGCGACCCGCTCGAGCAGGTAGCTGAGGTTGCTCGAACCTTTCATGGGAACTTCGCCGGAGTCGAGCGTGACCGATACCTCGCCGATAGGCGTACGAAACACGGCCAACGCGCCGGGGCGGTTGCCTCGACTCACGTACAACCGATCGAGATCCTGCGCCCGGAATCGGCCAATCAGCTGACCCTCGAACATGAAGTAAAGCCCCCAATCCGGGAACGCGTGCAATAGTTCGAGCTCATGCGTGTTCATCAGGACGGTCGCGGAGCTTTGCGCGAGCAATTCGATCAAACGATGCCGGCGGCCGAAGTCGACGTTGTCGAACGGCTCGTCGAGGAAAAGCAAGCGCGGGGAATACGCCAGGGCAAGGAGATCTCCGATGAGCTTCGTCTGGCCCGTCGATAGGCGGTGCAGAGGCCGCGAAAGAACTTCCTGAAGCCCAAACTCCTTGACCCACTCGCGGATCACGGTCTCGGATCCCCCTTTCAGGTCGGACCAGATGCTGATGAGTCCATCGACGGGCGTCGTCATTAGTCGGTAGACGTCGTCGAGGTTCGTGCCGACGCCTAGTTCCCCGCGAATCGTACGGACGTCTTGGCCGAGGACGCGAATCGACCCCTTCGTAATCGGAGTGAGGCCAAGAGCGGCCTTGATCAGGGTCGTCTTGCCGCAGCCGTTCGGGCCGACCACCACGATCCGGTCGCGATCGAGGTTGAGAGAAACGCCCGTCACGGCATCTCGGTCCGAGCCTCGGTACCGGACGCTCAGGTCTTCGATCGAGAGCACGGATCCCGGCATCGAACGGCGTGGTAAACTGGGCACTGAGTAAAAGCCTCTCGCACGGCGGCCGTTCTCCCGGCGAGTCCCGCGAAATCCGATAGGTTTGAGATACTAGTCAAGCCCCTTCCAATTTCGAGTCGCGCGTTCGAGTGGTTGCCCGGAGTTGGGGGAACCAGCGAGCGAACTCGAAAGATGGTATTCGAGGGGGGTCCCGCCAACGTTCAAGTAACCCGCGGGGATTCGTGCGAAGGACGCATGCCGAACCCAAAGCCGTCCGAGCCTCCTGTCGAAGGCGACCCCGTACCGCCCGCGGTCGAGGGCGCGCAACTCGTCGATCGAATTTCGAGCGAGTTAGATCTGCTGGCGAGGAACGTCGATATCGTCGGGCGCCTCTCCGGCAATCCCCCGATGGGGATCATTCGATTGAGCGAGGCGCTTCACCTCCCGATTCACAAGGTGCGCTATTCGCTGCACCTCCTGGAGAGGGAGGGGGTGATTCAGCCTTCGGCCGATGGGGCCGTCGTGACCGACAAGGCGCGAGAATTCTGGGCCTCGCTCGATCGATCGCTCGACCAGATGGCCGCTACGATCCAACACCTCAAAGAACGCGCAGCGGAGACCAAAGCCCATCCGCCAGGTCGGAAAGGCTATTAGAGGAGCCACCGCTCGAGACCCCCGGTGCCGCCGTAGCTCAGCGGCAGAGCGATCGGCTGTTAACCGAAAGGTCAGCGGTTCGAATGTGCGGGCATGGCGCTCATGCCCGTCCGGAACTCCGCTCGGCGGCGCCTCGGGATCGCGAAGGTGCGATGGGCCCGTAGCTTAGCCCGGCTCAGAGCGACCGGCTCATAACCGGTCGGTCGACGGTTCAAATCCGTCCGGGCCCACTCACGAAGTTTTTGTAGAGCCGTATCCAGCCCCGAATCGAATAGGCCTTCACTTGAGATCCGCCGGGGTGGGTCTCCGCAGCGGGTGGGTGGGGACTCCGTACTTCTGGAGCAAGGCGATGAATCGCGGCTCGTCGCGAAGCGAGTCGAAAAAGACACCGCGGTAGAATAGCCAGAGGACGCGGTCGCCCTCCCGGAGGTCCTGTTCGAGGAGGTCGAGCGCCCGCGATTTATCCCCGAGAGCCGCGTAGAGCATCGCGAGAACGGTGGCTGAATTGTAGGACTTGGCCTCGCCACGCTCCGCCCCCGCGAGCACTGCCCGCGCCGCTTCGGGCCTTCCCACGAGCGCATTGAGCAGGGCATGGTCGAAGCGCTCCGTTTCGTTCGCTCCCACGAGCGGGGCGTCCGCTTCTCGGCGCGCGTCGTCCTTCCGCCCGGCGGCGAGGTAGAACAGACCCAAGTAAATGTGCGGGCCAACCAACGAGGGATCGCGATCCCTTTCATTCTCACCAAGGGCGATGGCTCGGTCGTAGTTTCCCGACTCGAGCTCCGCCCACGCGAGGGAGTTGAGACCACTTCGGGCCGGGTCTAATCGGATCGCAGTTTGGCACGCTTCGATGGCTTCGTCGAACCGCTCGAGGGCGACGAGGAGGAGTCCAAAATAGGCGTAGGCCGTGGCGTTGCTGGGGTTGAGCGAGATCGCCGTGCGAAACTCCGCCTCCGCGAATTCCCAGTCGTTGTCGAATTGGAGGGCGATGTTGGCCAACGCGGCGTGGGCGTCGGAAGAGTCCGGGTCCAATTCGAGGGCCCGCGCCGCGAGCTCGCGAGCTTTCGGCATGACGGTTTGCATGGGAAGGGAATCTCCCGCCGCGACGACATAGAGATTCGCCAACGCGGCGAACGCCTCGGCGAACGTCGGGTCCAACTTCGTGGCTTGTTCGAAGCAGCGAATCGCTTCGGCCATGACCGGGGCCGCCACCTTGCTTGCCGCCGCCAATCCTCGAAGGTAGAGATCGTAGGCCTGGGGAACGGCCGTCGGTTTCCGAGTCGTCCTCTCGACTTTCCCCCGAGAGAATTCAAGTTGCAGAGCCTCAGCCGTCCGTTCCGCAATGTCGCTTTGGACCGCGAAGACGTCGTCAATGTTGCGATCGTACGAATTTGCCCAGACGTGTCGTTGGGTGCTGACGTCGATCAGTTGCAGGGTGATCCGAATTCGAGCGCCGGCCTTGCGAACGCTCCCCTCAAGCACCACGTCGACCCCGAGCTCCGCCCCGATCTGCGGGATGGACCTGGGCGCCAACTTGTATGGGATCACCGAGGTACGAGCGATGACGCTGAGGTCGCGTACCTGAGACAAACGCGAGATGAGCTCCTCGGTGAGGCCGTCCGCGAAGTACTCATCATTCGGATCCGGACTGATGTTGGCAAGCGGCAGGACCGCCAAGTTTGGACCCGCGAACTTTCCCACCTTCGGCCCCCTCGCGGCGTCAGATTTGCCGGGTGGGCTCATCTTGTACACATTCATGGGGAGCCGAATATTCTTGAGGGCCACCGGGGGGAGCCTCGAGAACTGCGCACCGATCTTGTTCTGCACCTGGTCGTAGACTTGCTGAGTGAGGCAGATCCCCTCGGGGTCGGCGAGCGGTTCGATGCGCGAAGCGATGTTGACCGCGTCGCCGAGCACGTCCCCCTCCGACTCGACGACATCCCCGACGTGAATCCCGATGCGAATTCGGATTTTCCACTCTGCCGGAGATCTGTCGTGATCCTCCCGCAAAGCGTGCTGGAGGTCCAGCGCACAGCGCGCGGCATCCAGCGCGCTATCAAACTCAACCAGGAAGGCGTCGCCGACGGTCTTGATCTCCCGCCCACGAAATTTAGGAAAGATGGGTCGCAGAATCCTATTATGCCGTTCTAGGGCAACGAGCGCCGCCGCTTCATCGCTCTGGGCGAGGGCGGAATATCCCACCATGTCCGTGAACATAATGGCCGCAAGCCGACGTCGGGATTCTGCCACGGCTCCCTAACCTCCTCCTTCCGGTCCCCACGACACATCGACGGAGAAAACATCCGCGTCGCCGACGCGGGGCCGTGAGCAATTGAGTGGGTGAACCCCCGGGCAAGCGGCGGGGGGGGTCTCTCAACCCCACCCCGCACGCCCTCGGAATTGCAAATCTCTCGAGAACCAAGAGGCGTGATCAGATCCCGACCACATCGCGCGGTCGAGCTCCCGTTCGGCCTCTACGGTGGGGCTATAACGGGGCCGCCAGAATTTTATCCGTGGGGGAGTGAACTCTTATTCTCACCGGATCGACCCGATTCGCGGCCGGCGGCGGGTAGCATAAGCGGGGACCATCGATGGACCAATCGGGAAACGCCGCATCGTCCTCCGATCGCCCCCCCTCGATCGCGGTCGTCGTGGGAGCGTACACGCGCTCCGATTACCTGGTCCGTGCCGTAGAATCGGTACTTCGTCAAACCCTCGACAAGAGGGAGATTGAGCTGGTAGTGACCAAAGGCTTCGAAAACGCGTCGATCGACGAATTCCTGGCTGAGCGTCACATTCCGGCGATCTACGACCGCGAGCCCCGCATTGGTCGGTGGCTTTTGAACGCCGTTGAGCGGACGCGCGCGCCTCTCATCGCGATCTTGAATGACGACGACTTGTTCGAACCTGGACGGCTCGCCCACGTCGTTTCGATCTTCCGCGATCGCCCCTGGTTGGGATATTATCGCAATCGGGTCCAGCCGATCGACGCGGAAGGGAAAACGGTGCCGTCCGAGGAGTGGAGCCGTCTCTTCCGAGATGCCGAGTTCGACCGCACGGGTCCGATCGAGGTACTTCCGGGCCAGAAGGACGCCCAAGTGACCGTACTGCGCCGAACGTTTGCCGCGTTCAACGCGAGTGCGATCGTCGTGCGTCGCGAATTGCTGGCGGATACTCACGCCGAGCGGTTCGCTCAGACCCACCAGGACGATGAGGCGCTCTTCCTCGCGGGGATCCTATCGCCGTACGGATTGTATCTCGATGACCAGCGGTTGACCTGTTTCCGCGACCACCCCGGCAATGTCACCCGCGAGATCGACAACTTGCTTCAGATCGTAGCGTCGATGCAACGAATCTCGGACGCGTATCGAGCCACAGGGCACCCCGCATTCGCGGAATGGGTGAACGAGCTCGAGGTCAAGCGGCGTTGGGAACTGCACGTGCGTTCGGTCGAGGCGGCGATCCGAGCGGGGGCGCCCCGCCGCCAGGTCCTCCACCTTGCCTCAGGATACTACCGGTTCGTGCGCCGCACTCCCGAGATCCCGCGCGTCAGCCTACGGACGTGGGGGATCCAAATGCACGCCCTTGCTTACGTCTTCGCGCCGTCGGCGGCGCGTCGCTTGCTCGCCAAGCGAACGTACGATCGGACGCCCCCACATCTGCGTTCGGGGCCGAGGGAACGAAGCCCGTCGACGGCCTGAGCGAATCCCTCCCCATCCTGCGACGGGGGGAGTGGGATAGTGAAGAGAAAGGAAGGGGTTGGTACGGGAGGCTCAGCAGCAGCCGCCGCCCCCGGCGCCGCAGCCACATCCGCTGCCGATGGGCGCCGAAGGTTCGCCCCGCTGGGGCGAGACGATCTTGAAGCCGGTCTGCTCGAGCTCTTGGACGTAATCGATCCGAGACCCGTCCAATTGGGATGCCGTAGAGGCATCCACGACGAGCGCGAACCCATCGACCTTGACCACTTCATCGCCGTTCCGAGGGTGGTCGAACGACATCCCGAACGAAGGTCCCGAAGCGGCGGAGCCGCCACAGCCGCAGGCGTCTCCGCCACCGCATCCGCCGCCCGCCTGTAGGAACACGCGAACGGCCGTGCCGGGCTTCTGGCTCTTGATGAGTTCCCGAACCTGGGATTGGGCTTCCTTTGTGACTTCTACCTGAATGCTCATAGTCGGGGCCCTCCTCAAATTACCCCAAGGTACGAACGGGAGGCAGCGTATATAACTCCCTATCCGGCAGGCGCGGGGTGGCGCGCTAGGCCGAGAAGGACTTGCCGCAGGAGCAGGTCTCTTTCGCGTTCGGGTTGTAGATCTTGAATCCCGAAGCCTCGAGTCCCATCAGGAAATCGACCTTGATCCCTTCCAAGAGCGGCGCGCTGGAGCGATCGACCACAACGGTGAGATCGTCATCCCGATAGGCAACTTCGTCCCCCGTTTCGGCCTTGTCAAAGGTCATCCCGTAGGTTAGCCCAGAACAGCCTCCCCCTTGGACGAACAGCCGAAGGGCGGTGCCATCCTTGCCCTGGCGATTCATGATCTTGAGAACCTGATCCCGCGCTTGCGGGGTGACTTCTACGTGAACCATTGTGATGCTCCTGGAATAGAAGTACTCCGAGGTGTGTAAAAGGGTTTGCTGGTGGCAGGGCCAGCTCCCGGGCGGCACGTCATCACTTATCTAGGAAGGACCACTATCTACTCGCAATGTGTCGATTGTTTGGGCTACTCGCGGACCCGATCGTGCCGGCCGAGTCTTGGCTGGTCGCTTCTGAGCGCTCCCTCCTGCGGCAATCCGACGTCTCTCCCGAAGTGGCCCAGAAAGATGGATGGGGCATTGCCTGGTACGACTCCCGCCGACGCCCTCATGTCGAGAAGGGCGTCCGTGGCGCGTCGGAGCCTTCCGAGAAGGACCGGTTTGTGAGCGCTGCCCGGCACGCGTCGGGCTCGATCGTGATGGGGCACCTGCGGCACGCTAGCAACCCGATGAACCTTCCTCATGATCGACTGATCGCACTCGAGAATAGTCAGCCGTTCGTGTACGAAGACTATCTGTTCGGTCACAACGGCTCGATCCCGCTCCCCCGAGAAACGCGTCCGCTGTTGGGCTCATTCGAACCAAATGTGCGGGGCGTAAACGATAGCGAGGTGCTGTTCTGGCTCCTCATCCGTCACGTGGAGGAGACGCACGATCCGTTGCAGGCGTACGTGCGCGCGGTATCGGACCTGGCGCAGGTCTGGGATGACCATGGCCGGCCCAAGGGAGGTCCCTACACGGGCCTCAACGTCTTGTTCTCGACAGGTCCGAGCGACCTATGGGCGTTCTGTAACTGGCTAGGTGATCACGGAACGGGTCTCATCGACGAGTCGCGACCCTACTATCAGATGGTGTACGCGGCCAACACAAAACAAGTCGTGGTCGGGAGCGAACCGTTCGACGCCAATGCGAAGCAGTGGAAGGCTCTCGACAACCATCGCTTCTTGCATGCCCAGGCGGGGCAGGGACTCGTGGGTACCACCATCGGGGAGATCCCGCTCCCCGCGCGAATCTCTGCTCTGTCGCTGTAGTCCTTCCGGGCCGCCCACCAGCGGTATATCGTTGAAGCGCCGTCCATCCTTTCGGCGATGACGACCGTCCGTCTCGACCCGATGCTACGTGATTTCGTACCTCAGCAGACGCTCGCAGTACAATCGGGGACGGTGGAGGAGATGCTCCGAGAGTTGGAGAGGCAGTACCCGCGACTCCGATTTCGTATCCGGGATGAAACCGGCACCGTGCGCCGCTTCGTTCGAATTTTCGTGAATGGCAGTTTGATCGAATCCCTCCAGGGGCTTTCAACGCCCTTGAAGGCGAACGACGAAGTCGACATCCTCCATTCGATCCAAGGGGGTTGAGCCGTACGGGCGCTACCTTCGAATCTCGAGCCATGGGCCGGGGTTCGCAAGGATGCCTTCCGGGCCTAATCCAGAAATGGGGGGTACGCATCGTCTCGTCAGTCCAACTGAGGAACCGCAGGTCGCAATCTAGCAGCTCGCCATCGGCGCGAAACGATCGGCTTCACGAGTCCGAAATCCGATCCCGTCTCTGCCCTCCGAAGCGGCAGTTCGATACGGCGTAATGTTCGAGACCGCACAGTAGTTCGGGTCGCTCCGGTCGAATGCGATGTCTCGCGAAATGCTCTCGGGCCCCGATCTGGGAGCGGGCTATCTTCACCAGCTTTCGATCGACCGCGAAGACGACGCGTCGTTCACCTATCACGCGCAGGAAGGCGGTCTCGACGCGAACGGTCCTCCCAAGGGTCCGCTCGCTCCGATCGGATTTGTGCACCCACCCACCGCGTGCCAATTTGGGGGCCGGCGCTGCTGGCATCGACGATTCCTTCTGCCGGCGATCGAGTCGGCGCGGGTCCGCGCGACCTACAATCGGCACCGCTTCGTCCTGCAGACAACCCTGGACCAGCTCTACGCAAACGCCCCCTTTCCCGTCGAGTCGGCGTTGGAAGAAGTGCTGGCGCGTATCGAGCGCCCGCTCGCTGACAACGGAGTTCCATTCTATCTCAAGGGCGAGGCCGGAGCCTGGTTACAACAGGTGCCGGAGCGGCCGCACGAGATCGAACTGGGGACCACGGAAGAGGGGGTGACTCGCATCGGAGAATTACTGAAGGAGTATCTGATCGAACCAGTCGCCCCCACGGATTGGTCGGAGGTCCCTCGATTGGTCGCTGGGCGCGCCTTTGTCGGGTCCCTCAATTCGGGCATGCGCGTCGCGTGGGCCGTGCCGCATTCGGAAGAAGCGGAATCCACGCTCGTGGGTGGAGCCGACGACGCGTGGGAGGGGCTCGCCCCATTGAGGGTCACAGAATGGTCAGGGCATTCCGTGAGCGCAAGTCGTCTCGAGTTCGCGCTGGTCCGGGCCGCGAAGCGCAAAGAGTGGGAACGGCTCACCCGGGTCGGAGCGCAACTGAAGTCCATCGGCCCGAATCGAGAGCTGCTAGAGCGCGTCGTCGCGGACGCCAAGATCGGGGAAATTGAGCGAAACCGGATCCGCGAAGCCGTCGCGACCAGCTGACGGCCGCCTCGGCGTCTGGAAGCGTAGCTTCTTACCCCCTCCCTACACACGCGGTCGCTAATGAACGCCATCGCGACCCAGTTGCCGGTGGAACACCTCACGCCGCATGACCTCGTAACGTACTTTCGGTGCCCGCACGAGATGGAGCTTCTGCGCGCGCATCATCAATCCATCGTCTCCGGCCAAGTGATCCATGCGCGCACTCCGCTCGACGTCATCCCGATCCATCACTCTCCGCTCTTCTCGCCTCCGCTGGGGCACCTGACGGTCAACGAAGGGCCGCTGGACATCGGCCCCCGCGACGTCTTGGTCTATCAGGATTCCGCCGAAGAAGAGATCCCCATTCTGTTCCCTTCGGATCAGATTCGGCTCGACTCCCGGTTCTCGGGTCGGGATGCGACGATGGTCGACCCCGAGTGGGGGCTCAGTGGACGACCGGACTTGGTCATCCGACGGGGCGATCGCGAGATCGTTCCGATCGAATACAAGTCGACGCATCTCTTTGTGGGGTACCACGAGACCCACGGCCGAACGTTCGATACGCTCCAAGTGATCGCGGAGTGCCGGTTGGTTCATGCGGTGTTTGGACAACGGCCGACGCATGGGATCGTTTGGTACGGCGATGTCGCGAGCGACGGTCAACGCGAGGGTTGGGTCGAGATCCCGTACGGGGAGGCGGAGGAACGGTGGCTCAAGGTAGCGCTGGCCCAAATCCGAACCGATGCGGTTCGGCCACCGGTACCCGCGGAGCGCAATTGCGCCGGATGCGAACCGAATTCTGACGGCCTGTGCCGATTTGCGGCGGCTCGCTACGAAGGGCCGCATCACCGCTCGCTCGGAATGGCGCTCCCGCGCGAGTGAACGATTCCGGCGAGAAAAGGCCCGTCAAACACTGTCGTTCGACGGTGTTAAATAGAAGGTCCCAGTTCCAATCGAGCCGCGCCGCGGAAAGTCCGATTGGGCGGTTGTGCACCCGTAGAGGCCGGGGCCTCTCCGGGGAAGGGCGAAAGGCCCTCCGTCGCTCGACGAAGGGTCGATGACGCCATCACACGCGTTCTGGACGCTTGTCAAGTGCAATCAGTGTAGCTGACTCCTGTCAGCTGGGGAATGGCTAGGCTCGGGCGCCGATGAAGGTCGTGCCAAGCTGCGATAAGCGGTGGGTAGGCGCAAGGAACCTGTGATCCACCGATCACCGAATCGGAACTCCGGTCCCGCAAGGGACATTCCGCAAGGAAAGGGAACCCCCCGAAGTAAAGCATTCTAGTAGGGGGAGGACAAGAAATCAAACGAGATGCCGTTAGTAAAGGCGATCGAACACGGCAAAGGACAAACCGAATCCCCATCCGGCGAGGGTGGGGAGATGTGGAGTAGTGGACCTCCGCACTCGCAAGCTTCCCAAGTCTAACGTGCCTGGAACGGCGGACCGCAGAGGGTGAAAGTCCCGTAGACGAACGGAAGAGGCGAGATTGGAGGGATCCTGAGTACCGTGCGTTGGATATCGCGCGGGAAGCCGGGAGGTACAGACTTCCGATCCTAAATACGTCCCGAGACCGATAGCGCATTAGTAGTGTGAACGAACGCTGAAAAGTACCTCGGAAGGGAGGTGAAAAGAGCCTGAAACCAGCTGACGATAAGCCGCATGAGGTCCCCAAG
The DNA here is from genome assembly GCA_049584655.1 of Thermoplasmata archaeon. Lineage (GTDB taxonomy): Archaea > Thermoplasmatota > Thermoplasmata > Lutacidiplasmatales > UBA184 > Lutacidiplasma. The sequence goes on from JBAUYF010000023.1 coordinate 15,586, forward strand.
GAACGAAGCGGCCGCAAGGCCGTGGACACAGGATCCATGCGTCCGTTTTGAATAACGGGCCAGGGAGTTTCGATCTATGGCGAGG
>JBAUYF010000024.1:0-40620 GCA_049584655.1 Thermoplasmata archaeon
CCCGGTCGCCGGCTCGACCACTCCGGGAAGCGCCGCGTGGTGGTGGACGCAGTTGACCACGCCGGGTACCCTCTGGTATGACCCAACCGTGGCCGCGTGTACCTCGGCGTCGCCGTGTATCTTCCCGATCGTCGGGCAGAAAGGCGCGACCGATATCGACGATACCATTGTCGACTGGACGAACTCGATCGTGTCCCTCACGAAAGGAGCGTTCCAGCCGGATACCGTCGATCTGACGTTCGCGGCGGAAGTAGGCTACAGCATTGCGTCCGGACCGACCGGCAACCCGATGCCGCTCTACATCTTGGCGTGGGCACCCGACTACCCCGACCCGACCGACTACATGGCGCCGTTGTACTACCCCGACTCGACCTACACCTACTCGGACGCGGTGCAGGAAGCGCTCGCAGGCGACTACGCGACCCCGACGACGTACAACGCGACCTGGTGCGGTCACACGGCGGACACCTGGGCGAACCTGATCTACTGGGCCAGCGGTGGACCGAGCAACGACTCGGGCTACCTGCCGAACGCGTGTCAGTACAGCGCGTATCAGGTCATGACCTACTTCATGATCGATGTCGCGGCGACCGACACGAACCTCGTGGAGCGGAACTTGATCTACAACCTGGTGGAACACGTCGCCGCTCAGATGGGGTTCTACATCTACCAGGGACAGGAGAACGCCGTCGCGACTTACGCCGCGTGGATCAACCCGAGCTCGATTGACCGCAACGTGGTCACGGGCGGCGGCGCTGGTTTCATCGGAGGCGTGGCCTACTTCTGGGGCATCGGAGGGAACGGAGTCTGGTAAAGACGGACCTCGCCTAGAATCGGCCGACTCTGATGACTCTTGAGTTGGTTCCCCTGTGCGTCGTACGGGAGAAGCCGACCGATGTCGTCGAGCTTGGCCGCAGCCTGGCCGGTAGTCGGCGCGTAATGGTCCGCATCGAGGAGGTCGCGTGGGAAGGCCCCCGCCTCAAAGCGCAGCTCTGCCCGGGGACCGTCGCGGCCGATTGGAAGATGGTCGGCGGTGACGGCGCCGAAAAGATCAACGTCCACATCACGCTGAAGACGCACGATGGCGCGCTGATCCAGGTCCGAATCGCCGGCCGCCACGATACGAGGGTTCAGCGGAGCCCGATCTACATCACCCCCGTATTCGAGACGACGGATCCCCGGTACGCGTGGCTCAACGCCGTGCAAGCGGTGGGGAAGGGGAGGACCGAGGGTGGCGTGAACGTTTACGAGATCTTCGAGCTCCGTTAGACTTGGCGGGAACCCTCGTCAGACTCTTTCGAGGCTCCGATACTGCGAGGCGAACCTAAGCCCCGGCCGATTACTCCGGCACGTGCGCCCGTCAATGCGCCGGCTCAGGGCCGGCGTCGGCGATCTTCAGGAGCTGCTTGCCTAAATTTCCCCCCGCAAAGAGTCGGAGGAGGGTAGCCGGAGCGTGTTCCAGCCCGATCACAACGTCTTCCTTGGATTTGAGACGACCCGCTGCGAGCCACTCGCGCATGGCGGCGATCGCCTCGGGGTACCGATCGAAATAATCCCGGGCGAGCAGGCCTTCCATTCGCCCGTTCACCATGCAGAGTTGCAGGTAGTTCAACGGCCCGGGCGGCTGAGGGTCCTGGCCGTACAGGGCGGTTCCTCCGCAGACGATGATGCGGCCGTTCCGCCGGAGCCGGGCGAGCGCTAAGTCCAGGATCGGACCCCCGACATTGTCGAAGTAAATGTCAATCCCCTGCGGACACAGCGCGTCGAGCCGAGCCGCTACATCCTCCGACCGATGATCGATCGCGGCGTCGATTCCCGCCTCAGCGATGAGCCAATCGCACTTCTCCTTTCCCCCGGCGATCCCGATGACCCGGAGTCCGCGTATCTTTGCGATTTGGGCCGCGATAGATCCGACTCCACCGGCTGCTGCTGAAATCACGAAGGTCTCGCCGGGTTGGGGTCGCGCGACGTCGATGACCCCGAAGTACGCCACCAGGCCCGTAATGCCGAAGGTGCCTAAGGCCAGGTTCGGTGGCACGCCGGACGGGACTTTGAAGGCCGGAATGAAACCGCTCCCGTCAATGGCCGAGTAATCCTCCCAACCCGAGAAGCCGTGGATCAAATCCCCCGGTCGGAATGTGGGGTGACGCGATTCCACCACTTGGGAGACCGCGAGTCCGCGCATTGCCGCGCCGATCGGAATGCCACCTGAATTGGGCCTTGTTTCGTAGGGGACCGCCATCACCAGGACTTGCGTAGGATCGAAGGAAAGCCAGAGATTGCGCACCAGCGCCTCGCCCTCGCGGGGCGTGGGAATTGGAACTTCGGCCCATCGAAAATCCTCCATCCGCGCCATTCCGTCGGGTCGCCGCGCGACCTGCCATTGGCGGTTCATATTGCTGCCCACGGAACTCCCAGTGAGACCTGGTACGGCGCGTTTCTTACGCCGTGACGGGTCATTCGCAAGGGAGTATTAGTAGAGTTTCGGCATCGCGCGTCTGAGCGCCTTGCGCGAGACTCGGAAAGGCCGGTTCGTCGATGGTTCAGCGGTCCGTTATAACGTCGAAGAATGCCGTACGGGCTACGGTGGCCCGCCACCGCCCTCGGAAGGCCCCGGCAGAGTTGGGCTTGGAGTAGGGTTGGGAGTCGGGCTCGGATCGGACTCCTCACTCCACGGAGGGAGAGCCGTGGCTCCGGTCGAGGCCGCGACGACTGTCGGCGCGACAGAAGTTTGCGTGCTGCTCGCGGATCCCCCCCGAGGCGGCGACCGTCGCTTTTCGAAATACAGCACCGCGAGCGTAGCGTAAAGCAGTCCAATCGCGACGATCAGGAGCCACAAGGGTACCTGGGAACCGAAAACCCCCGACGAGGCGCCGCTCGAAGTCGTCATCGAGAAGGTGGCGATTACGCTCCCATTTCCGGCGACCGTGATCTGATTATCCGAGACGGTCACCCCGCCCTGACCCTCCAGCGACACGAGCGCGTAGCTCCCACATGCGTTCGCGGCGATCGCGTAGGATCCCGCTCCGAGATCGAGCGAAGCTCCGCTGGCGTACACGCCCCCGGCGATCGAAATACTTCCGCAACCCGTTGGGTCGGTTACGATCGAAACCTTGTCGACGGGGATGAATGTCGCGTTGATCCACCCGACCCCGGTAACATCGGCCCCACTTGCGTTGACGGAGACCTTCCCGCCGAGCTCCCATTCGCTGAAATCCCACCCGGTCGATGCCTGTGCGGAGATCGCGTACGTTCCGGCTGAAATCGAAACCGTCTGTGCCCCGAAGTAGCGCTGCCCTTCGAAGAAGATGCTCCCACTCCCCGCCGGCGCTACGTCCAACGTGACGGAGAACATCGTTGACCTTACTTGCTGGAAACTCGCCGTTTCGGTCACGGCACCTTCCATCGTGACGAGCGCGGGGTCGGACGCTCCCGAGTAGCTCCCGCTCCCCACCCCGGTCCATGATCCAAAGGAGTAGCCCGCCGCGGGCAGTGCGCTGACGTTCACCACTTGGCTCGCGTTGTACCAAGCGGACGCGGGAGACACGGAGCCTGAGCCCGCAGGCGCAACGCGAGTGGTTAACTCATATTGCGTCGTGTACGCGACGGGGATCGCGACACTCGCGCCCTGTACCACAAATGTTCCCCCGGCAGGCGCCGTAGTGTATTGTATCCCAGTCGTGCCGGCAATGGGCGACTCAAGCGCGTAGGTGAAACTTCCGTTAGTTAGGTTGAATGCCTGCGACGCGCTGGTCGACGTTTCTTGGAGGCCGTTGACGGCGACCGTCCAATTTGTCCCCGCAGGGAGACCTGCCGCTGTGAAACTAACTCGATAAGTGGACTCGTTGACGAACGTCGCGGTCTCGGTGATGGGACCGGCCATGGTCAGGCTCACCGGATTCTCAGACCCATTGTAGGATCCGAGTCCGCTCCCAGCCCACGAGGCGAACGCGTGACTTGTGTTCGCCAATCCGCCGAGAAGGACCGACGCGTTCACGGCCCACCAACTGCTCGATGGGTCGACCGTGCCACTCCCGAGAGGGATCGCGGTCGTCGTTAGTCGGAACTGCTTCGTGAAATTGACGAGCTCCGCCACGGCCGACGTCGTCACGACGAACGAACCGGTTGTCGGACTTGCGAGATATCGAGTGCCGTTACCGGAGAGGATGGGAGAACCGACTGTGAAGGAGTATGTACCATTCGGTTCGAGGAAGGAGATGATCGATGAGGATGAATTCTCCGGGACCCCATTCACCGTCACGGTCCAGGTGCTACCCGTCGGCAGGCCCGCCTCCGAAAAGGTCACCGGGTACGCTACGACGTTCGAAACTTGGGCCACCCAAGTGCTCCAGAAATTGGTCGATGAATCGGATCCCGTGTATTCACCAGCAATCCAGTAGCGATCTCCGCTGAACGGCTCAAATGCGGCGCCGAACTCCGCCCCAAACGGGCAGACTCCCGCGGAGCACCCGGTCGTGGGCGCATCGGGCCCTAGACCCTTCTTCAATAGGACCGACGGCTCAAGAGATCCGGCGGGATCGGCAATCGTTTGACCCGTTACGAACACGCTGGGGTCGAGCGTCGCCGAGGATTCGCCAAAGACGACGGTGAGTTGACCGGTACCGTTTGTCGCCAGTGCCGGATAGAAATCATACGTCCCTGCCCCCGTGCTCCACTCAAAATCTTGCGAGAGCGTGCTTGCCACGGTCGAGATCTCCCAGACGTGTAAGCAAGACCGAGTGACCGAATCTCCGGAGGGAACGCACCCATTGGTTGCCGCAGCCCAAAGCGTACCGGATCTCCAAATCGCACTCACGATTTGCCCGTCCCCGACGCCCACGAGCTCCGAACTGTTGGCTTGCAAGGCGTTCGGTGGTTGAACCGTCGTAGACGCGAAGTTCGCCGTAACGGAGAGCGTTGGGGTGGCCGGTGGGGAACCTGTTAGGGTAAACAGTTCGATCGCGGAGCTACTGCCGTTCCCATCGCTCACGAGGTACATCGACTTCGACGCCGCCGCGGGTTCGGCAGGGACCAACGCTTGTTCGGAAGTTTCAGGGGCGGAACTCCACGTCGCCACGCCCCCTCCGCCCACGAGTTGGCTCTTGTTCGCTACCCACACTTGCGCCCCGAGGTAAGCTCCCCCGAAACGACTGTAGAGATCGGTCGAGACGACAACATTAATCGCATTCACGGCAAGCGAAGTGTCGTTCGGAATCTCGCCCCCGCCCAAGTTGAAGTGCTGGATGTTCCAAGTTCCCGTTGGGTCGCTAGACTCCGATGTGCCGTAGAGGATGTTGTTGCTGTGAAGGTCATCCGCGGACACGAACCATCGCTGATCCGGCGTATCGTAGCGCACTTGGGCGTTGGCCAGTTCGTCGGACCCCGCGTTGAAAAGACTGTCGAGTGTGTTGGACACCAGAAGGGTCTCGGTCGGGGTCCAGACGGAGTACGAGCCATTGACCATTTCGAAAACGTAGCCCGGAGCGCTGGCGACTTGGGTATCCGCGATTAAGCAAGAGGCGCAGGACTTGTTGTACGCAATTCCATCCCAGGCAATCTGCGGCGCGATCGTAGGGGGAACATGGAGAGCTGCGTTGCTACCCACCATCGCGGCGGGATTCGCCTCGGTGGAGGCGTACGAACCGGCAGCGGCGAATAGCAACGCGGGCAGAACGAGAACGGCGGGTAGGAGGATCGCGAGAACCCTCCGCGTGGTAGAATGCCCCATCTCTCCGCATGCCTATTGATTCCCGCGGCCCCGCAGAGGGGCACGGAGAACGGCCTGCTCTGTATAATACGCATTGATACACATATATACGCCATTCGCTGCCGGAAGGCCGGGGTCTGGGACCGGGATTCGCCGTCCGGGGGCTCAAGACGGCATGAATCGGTCTCAGGGAGACCTCCTCGACCAGTCGGGTCACCGCCAGATCGGGGCGCCTGATGCCCGGCGAGTCGCGGCCGCGCTCTTTGCCATTTTGACCATCCACCTGTAGGTAGGCGTGCGATGAAGCCGCCCGCTGAGACGTGTCGCTACACGAACTCGTTGGCTTGACCGTACCGAACGCTCCCGAATCCTTCGAACCGGAAAACGCTCTTGACGAGCCCCAGAAACGGCCACGCTGGGACCCAGGGCAGGACGTCATAGCGGCGCATGCGGAGCAGGTAGTACGTCAGCGGGATGGCACGTAACACCAGGAGAGCTAGCAGAAGGTACAGGGCGTGCAAAATGCCCGGAATCCCGAGGATCAGGGTCAGAAGCCCGAGGTAGACGTACACGAACGAACGGGCGCCGGCGTGCAACACCAGCAGATAATAGAACAAAACCGCGAACCCACCGAATTCGGGAGCGGCCGAGAAGAGCGTCGGATAGTGGCGAGCGTTCGCAAATATCCCGCCGCGAGTCCATCGGATGCGCTGCTTGCGTATCGTCCGGTACGTCGGCGGAACGTCCTCGTATCCAATCGCCTCGAACGCGAGGCATATTCGGTACCCCAGCCGTTGGAGTCGGATCGAGAGCTCGGTATCTTCGCCGTTCCAGGGCAGCCATCCCCCCAACTCCTCCACATCCTTGCGGCGGAAGAGCGAGAATGCCCCGTCAAGCACCTCCGCGGCGCGTGCCCCCATCGCGGCGGGCCGCACGAAGAGGTGCTGCCACGCCACCTCCATCGCGCGCATCTTCCTCGTCCAGCCTTTGTTCTGGCGAGGTCGAAGTTGTGCTTGAACTCCCCCCACCCCCGGGTCCGCGAAATATCGCACCGCGGGTCCAAACCCCGTGTATTCCGAGATACGAGTGTCCGCGTCACACCGAACGATGATTTCTCCGGTGGCAAAGTGAAGCGCGCCGTTGAGCGCGTCCGACTTTCCTCCGTGCGGTAGATCGACCACCATGCCCGTGGCATGCTGCAGGTGACCGATCGCTTCCCGTGCGAGTTCGCTCGTCCGATCGGTCGACCCATCATTTCCAATCACGATCGACACAGTACCCGGATAGTTGGCACTCGCCCGGTCCGCCGCTTCGATCGTCTCTCGGATGTTCTCCTCCTCGTTGTAGGCGGGGATGATGATCGAGACGGTGGGATGGTACTCCGACAAAGGAGGTAGCGGTCGTTGCCGGCGGGATCGGAAATAGAACGGCCGAGCCATCAGCACCCAGAGCGGCATCGCCACGGAAGGGAGGAGCAGGACGACCGTGAACGCCGGGATCAGTCCTTGAAAGTGAAGGTAAATCCCCGCGAAATAGAGCGTAACTCCCGCCACGGCGATGGCAACCGCTCCGAGTCCAAAGAACAGCCAGCGTGATTGGCGATCGCGCGGGAATCGGGCCCGGACGTCGAGCAGAGGAGAGGGAACCGCGAAGGTCGTGTAGATCACGAGCGTGAGGAAGAGCCCTCCCGTGAGGGCACGCACGATCAGACCGAAGTTTCGTACCGGATCCCCCTGGATCGTGAAGAAAAGCGAGTCGATCACGAGCTCCACGGCGACGTAGAGGGCGAGGAGTCCTAACGCGAGCATCCGTCGTCCCCGCGGCAACTTGCGTGCCCCTGGTCCAAAGCTGAAGATGGCGATCCACGTCAGGATGAGGGCGAGGTACATCGGGAAAATGTAGTCGAAGACTCCCGGGCCCCCAAGGGCATCGGCGTGGGTGTTCAGCCAAGGAGTTGGCCAGAAGATCGCTCGTCCGACCCATGCCACCACCACGTTGTAGTGGGAAAATAGGATGCGATAGAAGACGAGGAAGAGGGTGGCCACCGCCGTGAAAACGATCAGCAGGGCAAGCGTGAAAAGATTCGTCTTGGGTGGGGCCTGAGCGGGGAGATGGGTCGGACGGGAGATCACCGCCGATTCTGACTTCGTGGCGGTGGTTACGACGGCGGTGACGTCCTCGCGCGGTTCCGGTGCTGCGCGTTCTAGTCCGGGTTGAGTCGCTCGCCCCCGGTCGCGCAGGAATGCGATGGCGCGGAACAGGAAGTAACCCAACACCAGACCGATTGGGATGGCACCGAGCGGGACCCCGAGATTTCGAAAAAAATCGAAAGGAGCCGGAACCGGTAATTCGACCGTGCCGGGAAGCGGGCCGAAGTACGACATTCACTATTCTCTCGAGACTGATTCGGGTGAGGGAGGAGCGCCCCCTCTACCCCGGTCCCGAGTGCCCCCCCTCGTGCAGTTCCGGAGGCTGGATCGCGGCTTCGCGCACCCAATCTGGGAGGGGGGAGGCGGGCGGCCGGCGTCCTCTCCAGTAGAGCGCGGCGAATGTCCCGAATCCAGTAACTCCGATGATGACCGTAACGAGCACGGCTCGGAAGACCTCCATCCAAAGGCCGGGTAGGCTGACGACCCCGGTGGAAGCGGCGGCGGTTCGGTACTCGATCACGATGACCTGACCTCCGGTGCCATTCACGGTCACCGTTCCGGAGCCAGGCGATGGAACGTAACCCGACACCGCGGCGGCCACGAACGAGTAGGTCCCGTTTGGCTCGGAGATCGTGAGGTTATCCGCGGTAGAACTCCAATACACCGGGTAGGCCACTCCGGCGGTGAGCGTCACCGTCCACTGCCATCCCGAGGGGAGTCCCGCTTCATGAAATCGGAGGTTGTACGTCGGGAACTGCGATCCCGGGCCAACGAGACTGAAATTGATCTGGATAACCGGGGGCGAGTCGACCGTGACAGAGAAGGATCCTCCCTGCGGCCTCGCGACGTAACTGCTGAGCGCCGGTATGCGGTAGCCATACTGGCCATTCGTGAGGTACACGGTCAGCGCAGAAGTGTTACCGGCCGTCGAGGTATGATTGTCGATGACGACTGACCAGTCGGTGCCATCGGGAAGGTCGTCCTCGTAGAATTTTACCGGAACGAGAGGGCTTACGAACGAAACCTTCACCACGGTCGGTCCGGCGCTCCCCGCCACAAACGCCCCGGTGTACGGGCGGGGCTTGTAGACCGACACTAATGGAATATCGTAGAGGTAGGTCCCGTTGCGTTCCACAACTCGAAGCGTGCTCGACGTACTCGTGAATGTTTGGTTGCGCACGGTAACGCTCCAGGCGGCCCCGTTTGGAAGGCCCTGTTCGATGAATTCTTCGCCGTAGCCCTTTGCAAAGACAGCCGTCTCCCGAATCGGCCCCGCCGGGGTGAACGAGGCGCTAGCAACCGCCCCGCTGTAGTTTCCAGCTCCTCCCCCCTGCCATCGAACGAATACGTATCCGGGGGCGGGCGTGGCGGTGAGCGTGAGGGGAGCACCCGAAGCGAACCATGCCGGTGCCGAACCAACGGATCCCGTACCGGCCGGTGAGACTGTCACGTTCAGGGCGTATTGGAGCGTTAACGGCACGGAAACGTTGACGGCGCTACTTCCCACTTCGAACGTTGCCGGTGGGGTCGGTACCCAACGGGCGCGTTGTGCCTCTTTTGGAACCGGAATCGGGGCGCCAGGGGTCAGCGCATAGGTCCCCGGAGGGAGCAGGAGCGAGAAGTTCCCAGCAGTAGTCGTTTGCATATGGCCGTCGACGCCCAGGAACCAGCGGAGGGACGACGGGAGGCCCGAATCGGAGAATTGTACGGGTTCCGCAGGTCCTGGCCTGGATTCGAAGAGGACCAGGCTCTGAGGGGGAAGGACATAGTGTGAGGGGAGTGCGCTGGCAAACGTCGCCACCGGCGCAGCAGTCGAACCGTTGTCCCAGGTCCAAATCTCGGTACGAGCGTTGGACAGGCCCCCCGGAAGTACTGGGGCGAAAGACACACTCGACGTGGTGTCCGTATTGACGACCATGAGGTCCTCCGTTCCGCCCGCGCTTGCGTTCGCCGTCGCGATCGCGTACACGTCATCCGGCAATCCGGAAACGTTGACTGCGTAGGCCGTTGGGCCAAGGTGGGGGAGGATCGTCGAGTAAAGGGTGTACTCGGGTCGGAATTGACCCGAGGTATCAAACCAGGAGTTCACCGTGTTGAGATCCGTCGCGAAGGCGTCGACGTTCGTCACGTTGTAATCGATCGCCTCGGTGATTTCGGCAGCGATGTAGAGGGCTCCGGGAAACTCCTCAGCGTAGGCGCCGTCCGGGCGACCCGTGATCGCGGAGCCGAGTTCCGTGAAGAATACCGGAATCCCGGCGCACGAGCATCCCGGAGTGGCTGCCGCGGCCGAGGCGATCTCAGATCGAATCTTGACGATGCGGGTCGGAATCGACTGGGAGTTGTCTCGGGTGAGAGTCGAGTAGTACTGAGGAAGCGTGCTCAACGAGGACGTCAAGTCCGGATAAATGTGGACGGCGAGAGCCGATAGATTTGGGCCGTCGACCTGAATGATGTCGTTGATCCAGACTTCCGCTCCCTCGCCCGGCCCGGTACGACCGACCGCGGGAAGTCCGATCAACCGCAGGGTTGGATCTACCTGCCGCATGGCGCGTGTGTAGTTTTCCACTTCCTCCGCATACTGCATCGGAGTAGGGCCCGGAACTTGCTGAGTCCAGTTCCCCCAGCTCTGGTTCCAGTGACTCCAGAAGCCGGGCTCGTTTCCGATTTCCCAGTAGGCCGGATGGAGCCCCAACGTGTTCTCCGTGTAGTTGACCTCCTGGGCTGCAAACGCGGGGTCGTCGATCACTCCAGGAACCTCGAGTATCGGCCGACAGCCGGTGGAGTGGCACCAGGTGGCAAAATCAGCTTCCGTCGTGCCGGCTCGGACGGCGGAGTTGTTATCGCTCCAAATCGAGCCAGTTTGGTAGTCATAGTCATCCCCCGCGTTGGCCCCCGGCCACATCACCAGACGCGCCGGGGTGGCTGCGACAATGGACGAGGTATTCGGGAACATCGAGGGAGTTGCCGAGATCGTCGTTCCCCAGAACGAGGAGTTGAGCTGAATTGGGGACAGATTCAGGGTAAGGTCGATGGGAGTCGAGTAGCCGGCGGACCCCGAGACTGAAAAGCCGGTATTCGCCGACGCACTGGGGGCTAGATAGCTCGGTATGGCAAACAGGGCGATGAGCGCTATCGCGAGAGCTACAGAAACGAAGCGGATCCGGGGCATGGAGCGTGAATGACGAAGAGCGGTGCAAGCACCCGGATCCCTGCCAGCTCAACTGTCGGGAATTAAACTGCAAGCGGTCGGTTTTAAGGCTTCCGTTTTTCGCCGAAGCGAACGGGCCGTGAATCGTTCGGACTCGTTTTCTGGCATCCGCACACATAAGCACGCATACGTATGCCAAAATTTCCCACCAGACGGAAGCTCCTCCCGAGGTCAGCGACAAAATCGGCCAACGCGTTGGCCTCGCCGGAACATCCACAAGCGAAGACCGAAGACATCCGCGCGTTTCGATACGGTCGGCTTCGGAGTTCGGCCAACCCGATGGCGAGCGATCGCGGCGCCTATCCCCGGCAACAGGAACGTCCCCGGAACGACGCCCGACCTCCCCGGACTCGGCGAAATCGTCACTCGAGATAGGAAGTGATTCCCCGAATCGAACGGGGGGAACAAAGGCGAGGCCTCCTGAGCGGCGAACGCGGGTCGCCCAATTTCGACTTTGATCACGCTCAACGGCGGAAGATAGAGCGCTCGGATCGTCCCGCTCGCGTACTGAGTTCGGATCGGCGCCGAGCTGCTCGAGTTCCAGCTGAGCAAGGTGACCGTGTTCAAGGACGGCAACAAACCTGGAACGGTCACGCGAAATGCGTCCGAGGCATTTGCATTTGACAAGAGCAACCCGATCGTGTTGGAGGACGCGTTCCCGCCCAGTGCCACCGCATTAAGCCCCGAACCGTTCTCCGTGAGATTTGATCCGAGCTTGGTGGCAGGAATTGGATCGAAGTAGGTCGTGAAGAGCGTGTAAACGGCCCGCGGGGATCCGTTCGGGGTCACCCAAGACCCGGAATAACCGGAATCGGCGACCCAAAACAGGAGAGCCGAGACATTCGCTGCGATGCCTTGAATCACCTCGGTTGCCTCATACGGCACGAGGGGGAACCCCGAGACGAAACTCGGAGAATTCGAGCCGGTGGTCGCCGCGATCTCGTCGGCGATTACGGCGATCGAGCAGTTCTCACACGCTTCACTGACCGCCGCACGCGCCGTGGCGACCCGGCTAGTTAGACCGTTTGGTCCGCTGACGCTCGCCATAAACTCGGCGGTGGTCGTGTTAGCTGTCGCGGCCCCCGCGGGGTAGATGTGCAACGCCACCGCGCTAAGGTTCGGTCCATTGACTTCCACGGTTGCTTTGATCCACGTCGCCTCGCTGGTATTCGAAGAGCCAATCCCCGGAAGACCTATGATGTGGATCGTTGGGTCGACCGCACGCATCGACGAGATGTAGGCGTGCACCAACTCCGCATACTGAGTCGGAGTTGGGGGAGCGGCTTGGTTCGGATGCCACTCTGACCAGGGTACGGCGTAATGATCCCAACTCCCTGGCTCGTTCCCGATTTCCCAGTACGTTGGGAAAAAGTCGAGGTTGGTCTCAAAGTAGCGAACTTCTTGCGCCGCCAGCGCCGGCTGGTCGATCTCGCCCGGCACCGTTAGGATCGCGGAACACTCGATCGAACGACACCATGTGACGAAGTCGTTGGGGGTGGAGGCGGCCGTAGCGAAAGTCCCGTTGTCGGTGTAGATCGTCGCCGTTCCATTTGGCCCGAAGGGGTCATACCGATCCGCGAGGGAGCCCCCGGGCCATCGTACGAAGCGAATCGAGGTTCCCGTAACGGCGGAGCCTTGCGTGCCGTTCATGCCGCTGTCTGCTCGCACATTTACGCCCAGCAGATCGGGTGAAAGGGGCGAGGCCGGTTTGGAGTAGTTCACTGACAACGTTGCGTTGATGGTAGGATAGATTGGAGCGGGCGGCATCGCGCCGGATCCGAGGGCGAAGTAGACGAGGCCCCCCGCGATGATGACTCCCACCAGGAGGATCGCTACAACGACGTTTCGATCGCGGCTATTCATCTGAGTGATGTTCCTAGTCGACCGGTCCGCACTTCCTGATGATTTCTCGACGGTTTTCCGCCACGTCGAGTCGATCCCGGGAAGAGCTGGGCGGGTTGTCGATTGCCGGCTTCAACGGGGCACTCCAGGTCTCATTCGAACGAACCGGAGGGAATGCAGTAGTCGATGACCCTTTCGATGCAAGGTGACGACATTGCATTCCGTAGTTTTGGCGGGAGGGCGGCCTCGAAGTGACCCGATCTCCACCCCGCGCTGTGGCCCATCAAATGCCGTTTGTAGTCGCTTCCGACTTTATATCTCGCCAGAAGATTCTCCTATCAGGGGGCAGACCGCCGGCACGCTCCGTGACTTCCAAGCACCGAACTGGCGCCGCACGTCCGCGCTCGCGCGCTCGACCAGACCCCGTTGAACCTACTAGCAGAGGAGAAGAAACGGAAACTCGCGCCCGGCTGCGCATTCTCCGCAACTCCGTGGAGGCGCCGGCACCTGACCGACTCTTCTTGGCCACGCTCAGGATACGGATCCCGCGGCAGATCTGGACCGGTCCTTTCTCGACTTCCCACCCCAGTGTACGAGTGGAGGTATTGAATCGGACCGACGTGAAACCCGGTCTCTCGGTCTCGGACTACTGGATCAGCGGCCCTCCCGGCGCATGGGCGCGGGAAATCGCCACGTTCGCCGACGTGCTGAAGGTCGACAGTCTCGCTGAGGTGGGTGACGGTTGCTTGTATCGTATTACGTACAAGAACCCCCCGATCGTAGGACTGTATCAGCGACTTCAGTTGCCCCTTCAGTTTCCCCTCCGCCTACAAGCAGGGTACATCGCCTGGGAAATCGTCGCGCGGTACGCCGAATTTCAGGAAATCATGTCGCACGCGCGGCAGGCGGATCCCAACGTTTCCGTCGTCTCCATACGTCGGCGACCCCTGCGCAGCCACCTCCCACTGCTCACACCGGCGCAACACCAGCTTCTCACGCAAGCGATGGCAGCCGGGTACTTTGCGGTCCCAAGGGGAATTACGCTGACCGCGCTCGCTCGAAAGCTGGAGCGCAGTAAATCGGGCATCTCGGAATCGATCGCCCTCATCGAGAAAAAACTCTTTGAAACGGTACTCCGCCCGGCACATCTGGGCGCGGATTCGGCGGAAATCAGTTGACGATGTCGCCACTCCTGAGCGGGGAGTCCCAAGTTTCCGCGATCGACGCGTTCTCCGACGTTCGGAGCGACCATCAGCGGAACCTCTCGGACCCTTCCGTTTCGGCCATTTCCGGGCCGCGCCATGGGATTGTTTCTTGACATTTTGGCGCACTTGAGGCTCCGAACCCGTTCGGTTCGCCGAATAGGTTCGGCACCCGGTCATATCTCCGGCGGACCTGACTCCTAGGGGGGTCGAGCCCCAACGGAGAGATGGTCGACGCTGCATCCGCCCTTCCCGGACCTCAGGCCGGCGTCTCGATCCTCATCTGGGGATCGGGCGAGGCCCCGATGGCGATTCTCGCTAGCGCCCTAGCTCGCCGCGCACAGACTCCGTTCGCGTGGGCCCGTTGCTCGGAATCCGAGGTACCGTTGGATGAACAAACTCACCGATGGCTTGCAGAAAATTCCGATGGTCACGAGCCGGCCGCGGTCGACCCTCAAGATCTGGAACCCTCGCTGGCAAACGACCTCGGACATTCGTCGCTACTCGACCCCGAATCCATGCCTGAACATGAGCGGATTCGGCTCGCCGAGTTTCTAGCGCTCCCCCCTCTCTTTCAACGACTTCTAGCTCGCACCATGTCGGCCAAGGGGCGGGCGCTGATTGTCCTCACGAATGTCGACGCCCTTCGCTCGCGTTACCCAGAACACGTCCTAAGTGGGGCCTCCGTTCACCGCATCCTCCACCGTGAGGGAGTGACCCTCGTGGCGACGTTCCGTGGATCGCCCGCGAGCCAGTTGATTCGTGTGTTCGACGAGGTCTATGCGGTGGATGCCCCGCCGCACACCCACTGGGCGGACGCCCGGATCACGCGACAGCGCGGCGATCCGTCCCGCGGCACACCGTTAGCTGGGTCGCTGCGCGAATGGCTCCATCGACTTGGAGTAACCCCAGATCAAGTCGGTAACACCGCCTAGGAGATCTCTCTAATCAAGGACGACGCCTCAAGGTCCAGAAAGCGCTCAACCTTGCATCGGTCTGCGCTTCGGCACCCGGGCTTGAAACTGAAGGGAGCAGGAGTCTACCAACATGTCACGCGATGGTCGCCCAACCATACGTGACATGAGGCACGGAAATTCGCGACGGGCACCTACCGGCCCCAAGGCAGGTAGCGGCGGGAGTCCGTTTCGGGTGTCAGATGTTGGGCAGCCTCCTCAAGGAGCCGTTCTGCCGACAGAACTGATCCCTTGAACTTCGGCGTTCGTGTACGCGCGGCCCACGAAGCCCAGCTTTCTCCCTCAAGCGCGTGCGCGCCGGTATTCGTATGGACCGATCTCGTGCAAGCGAGCATGCGTCCCTCGAGAGCTCGAAGCGCCGTACGATACCCGAGGTATCCCTTCTCGAAGTCGATCGGTAGTTGATCGCTTCGGATGGATCCTAGGCGATCGATCTGGGCCAACAGCCGACGAGAGACCTCGGTGAGGCCGTTCAGCTGCCAGACACTCCGAGCGGCTCCCACCCGGACGAGCGCGGGCCACAGTCGACGGTGGATCATAGTCTGCTTGCGTTTCCAGAGCTTAAGGACGGCCACATCGATGGCAGCCTCTAGGGACTCCCCCACCTGGTATATCGACTGCCCGGCGGGGTGGCCCCACCACGACCCCGAAACGTGTTCACCCGCGACGATCGAGACCAATGAAGGAGCGACCGGGTCGGAGAACGGTAGTATTCCCCCCCGGAGGATTTCCCGCCGTACTCGGAGGAGCGCGGCCTGAACCGGATCTCGTGGCACACGGGGGACCACCGCGCAGGAGGATGAAGCCTCTCCGACGTGCTCGAGGGGTCGGTGCGCGCCTCGTTTCAATAGGGCCCACGCGGGCGGGGTGATTTCTGCTACAATGTTCTACCGAATATATCCTTCCTACAAAAATAAGTTTATTTTACATGATATATTTATTTACAGCATAAAAGTATACTCGGCTATGGACGAGAGTGAATGGCTGTACACCCGGCGGACCCGATCGGTGCGCGCTCCGATGAAGGATTTCGGGCGTCCCGGACTCCGATCTATCGAACAGTATCTGGCACTCGAGTATCCGGGGGAGAATGCGCGATGGGTGCTGAAGCGATGGGCGGGAAGAGTGGAGGCTACTCGGAAGCGCCGGAAGCGCGGCAGTTGCTCGAATTTATGATGCGAGTTTGCAGCGAAGGGATGTGGGCACCATAGGTACCCCTTTAATCCGAACACCTCAAGCCGCCCGTGCGCACCGAAAGAGTGTCATTATCGGTGCTGCCATCCACGTGTCCACGCCGGGCCCGACGAATAGACCGTCGCAACAAGCCTATACCTTCGGGCTCGTTGGAGTTCTCAGATGCTGGTCGATTCCTTCGGCCGTAACGTAACCGATATCCGAGTCAGCGTAACCAAGCGCTGCAACTTCAGTTGTGTATATTGCCACGACGAGGGGCTGGGGCCGGTGGCGCGTCCTCGCAGCCCGCACGCCGACGAGATGAGCCCCCTGGAAATCGAACGGTTGGTGCGGGTGGCCCGCGAGTTCGAGATCCAGTCCATCAAATTTACGGGGGGCGAGCCGCTGGTTCGAACCGACTTGGAGGAGATCGTTAGTCGAACCGTGCGTCATATGGACGATGTGTCGCTGACCACCAATGGCTCAATGCTCGCGGGACGGGCCGAGGGCCTCCGCAACGCCGGATTGAAACGGATCAACGTCTCCGTGGATTCGCTAGATCCCCAGGCCTTCCAAGACATTCGCAAAGGCGCCCTTGGGCCTGTCCTTCGGGGGATCGAGGCGGCCCTCCGCGTGGGCTTGAAGCCCGTGAAACTTAACATGGTCGTATTCCGGCCTACCCTGCCCCACATTCCCGAGATGATTCGCTTCGTGAGTCGAAATGATGGGTTGCGACTGCAGCTAATCCAATTCATGCCTGAATTGGTCGGGCCGAAAGATTGGTCCGTCGATATCGATGGCGTGAAGGCGTGGCTCGAGAGTCGGGCCGACAAAGTCCTCGTCCGCGAGATGCACCACCGCCGCATCTACTTGTTTGGGCGTGCGGAGGTGGAGCTCGTCGATCCGGTCTACAATGAGGAGTTCTGTATGAATTGTCACCGAATTCGCGTGACGCACCAAGGCGAGCTCAAGGGATGCCTCAACCGCAACGATGACCTGATTCCAACCCGTGGACTTGACGATCGCGAACTCCGCGACGCGTTTCGGCAGGTGGTTGCGAACCGCGTCCCTTTCTACGGCGGCTACGTTCGGGAGCATCCCTCGAGAAACGGAGTCGCATCGCCCTTGATCCAGCTAGATCGCGGCGACAACGCGTGATGGACCGACACCTACGGACGTCCGGCGCGGGAGCCGAGGTAGCCCGGCGAGGGTGAGGAACGAGCTCCGTTACGTCGGAGCGGTGGCAAAAATCACTCGGAAGCCGGCCAGACCGTGCAACGCGACGCCCCCGATCTTTTCTACGAGGGCGGCCTCTCCGACTTCGATCTTGGCATCATCGATGCTACCCTCGCCGCTGACGACGTAAATGATGCCTCTGCGACCGTGCCCCACCTCGACAAACGAAGTCCCGTCTGCCGCGAATATAATGTCCGAACACTCCAGCCCCGCCGCCGAGGGCAGTTGGGCCCGAGCACCCACGAGTGCGATCATGACCGTGCCGT
This sequence comes from Thermoplasmata archaeon, assembly GCA_049584655.1. Lineage (GTDB taxonomy): Archaea > Thermoplasmatota > Thermoplasmata > Lutacidiplasmatales > UBA184 > Lutacidiplasma. Next base: position 17,759 of record JBAUYF010000024.1, read on the forward strand.
CGGCCCCCACGGGTGGCCGAGCCGGGTGGGTGAATCGATAGATAGGAACTCCCTCAGGTACCTGCGCCGGTAGCTCCATAACGACGGAGATCCATCGCGAAGTCCGACCCTTCCCTGGATTCGCCGCGTGTTTCGCATCGCCGCTGGCGGTCAGCCAGAGGACCGAACCGGCAGCCAGCTGTTCGACCTGACCCCCGGGCTGCGAGTGAATCGCAGCTCCCTCGAGAATGTAGAGCATGACCTCTTGGTGATGATGTCCGTGATCTCCGCTCCGCTTGCGGGGAGTTGCGATCGTCTCCCCAAATCGCACAAACGGACTCCACCCATCGAGCTGAGCGGTCGGAAACAAGACGCGAGTCGTAACGTCGCTAACGTCGACCTGTCCTGCGATCAGCCGAAATCGACTCGACCGTTTCGATGGGGCTTGCAAACGTGAGGCGAAACGGCTCACAACTCTTAACGATTCGGCTTTCGACAGCTGATGGTAGCCGACCGCGAAGGTGGGTCAATTTCGCGGCGAACGAACCGAACCCGCATGACCGCGCGGTGGGGACCGTCGTTCGGGCACTCCCCTACGACGGTTATCGAAGATTCCTGAAATAGCTCCTCCGAGTTGGTCTGGCGTGCCGCGGACCACTTTTCGTCCCCTACGGAACCCGACGATTGCGTCCTCCCGACTGGTATTGCGAATTCCTCGGAAGCACGATGCCGCTGACTTGGAGTCGATGTTTCACGATCCGCGGGTCTACCGATACCTTCCTTACGCCCGACGGGTCGAATCCGGGCGGGAGATTGTGAGTCGTGCCCATCAAGGCATTCGGAGCCGAACCGCCTATCGGTTCATTATCCGAACTAAGGAGGAAGGCGCCTTTGTGGGCTCCGCACTCTTGTTCGGCGTGGACTCTCGCAATCGGTCGGCGGAGTTGGGCTACGCGCTCGCCAGAGGCCAGTGGGGTCAGGGCTACGCAACCGAAGCGGGCGTTGCCCTCTTGCGTTGGGGGTTCAAACACCTGAGACTACGTCGGATCTCCGCCTACGTCGCAGCCGAGAATCGGCCGTCGGAACGCGTGCTCCGCAAGATGGGATTCCGATTGGAGGGGCGGCGACGTGAAGCAGGACGCCGCGGAAGGGGTTGGGGCGACGATCTCGAGTTCGGATTACTTCGACCCGAATTTCGTGAGAGTTGATTCCCGAATGGGGATCTCGCAGCTCGATCGAACTCTCGGCGCTCGCTGATGGTTGGAACGACAGATTCAGCGCGGCGGTGGTTGGGGCCGAGATCTCCGTTCGAGCCAGGCGCCATACGCTGGAAGATTCGCCTGGCCTCGATTGAGAGATTCGACCTGTCGGATCAAGAATCGGGACTCAAAGGTCGCTGCCACCTCATCGACGGACGGGCGATGAGGCGGGCCCATGGACTCGGTGTACTCTCGCGCCACCCAGGAGAGAAGATACGTCCCGCCGGGACGCAGCACTCGGGAGAGTTCAGCGGCATAGGCATCGCGCAGGTTGACCGGTAACGTGTGGAAACAGCCCACGTCCGTAAGGCCTCCGAAGTAGCCATTCGAAAACGGCATTCTCAGGGCGTCTCCCACGCGAAAATCCACTTTCAAGCCGGCGCGCTGCGCTCGACGGAGCGCGGCTTCGATAGCGCCCGGGGCCAAGTCGAGGCCACTCGCCCGGAAGCCCGACCGCGCCAAGAAAATGGCATTCGTGCCCGCGCCGCACCCGATGTCCAAGACCTTAGCCTTTGGACGCAGCCAACGTTCCCGGACTCCTCGTTGTAACCACCCGTATGGACGAGGAGAGAACCAGGGGAGGTCCCGATACGAGGTTCGCGCGTAGGTCTTCACCCAGCCACTGCGCTCCTCGGACGGGAGCTCGGGACGCTCTACCGGCAATGGTCCTCGAAGGCTCTCGCGGTCAGTTCGTCCATCGGAATGCTCGAACTCGACGAGGAACGGACAGCGAAATACCTTTGGGAAAGGAACCCCGACTGGTGGGGCAAGTCGCGACTCAACCTCAGGGCCGCCTGGACTAGAGACTTAAGGAGAGGGCCCCTCGGCTTTCGAACCGTGGAACTCCAGGATTTCTTCGTAGCCATGCTCATCGTCGGGATCTCGTGCGTGAACGCGGCAGTCCCGATCGCGGCGTGGGTTCGGGCGCGGGACGGACGATTTCTGTTGCTCGCGGGTGCCAATTCGGTGCTCGCCGTTGTCGGCGCCATCTGGGCGTGGGGAGTTCTTCCGGTGAGCCCCCCAGCGTTCGCCGCCCCGCAATTTCCGATCTTGGTACTCGTACTCCTCGTCGCGCTGCTGCTGTTGACGGCAACCCTTTGGCCCCGTCGCACATGATCAATGGAGGAGGACCTACTCACTCTCGATACGCGGCGACGGCTCTACGACGCGGTTCGGCGAGCCCCTGGTTCAGGCGCTCGAGAGATTCAACGCGCTGCCGGCACCGCTTGGGGAGAGACCGTTTACCACCTGGATCGCCTCACGGAGGCAGGTTTGCTGCACCGCGAGCACGGGGATCACCAGGATCACTACTTCGTCGCGACCGTCCCCCTAGGCGATCGGCAGCTACTTCGACTTACTCAATCCGCGTCGGCGCGTCGCCTGCTTGTGGCGCTGTTAGAGGTCCCGGAACGGACCGTACCGGATCTGACTGAGCGCACTACGCTGAGCCCTGGCCGCTTGTCCATTCACCTCCATCGTTTCCTCGAGACAGGGATCGTGCGGTCGGGTCGAAACGGTAGACTTCGCACGTTCGACGTTGTGGATCGCGATCGGGCGATTCGACTGCTCATCGCCTATCGAGTTGGACCCGCCGATGAGTGGATCGAACGATTGCTCGAGTCTTGGGCCGACCTATTCCGGCCCTAGAATTTCGGGATTGCACTAAGCAATTTCGAGATTGAACCAAAAAGAGGGTAGTCCCTGGTGGAATAGGGAGTTCAATGCCTCCCTCGAGCCAACACTCGCGATCGGGTCGAGCGAGAGGCCGATATTGGCCTTCGATTCTGCTCGCTTTTGCGGCGATTCCCCTCTTCTTCACACTACCGGCAGTTTCTGCGGAGACGCCTGTGTGGAGCACTTCGCTGGCTCCGACCTCCTGGAGCAATGGAGTGGTCATGTGCGAATTTCAATCCAACTCCCCCTCGGTGGCCGTCTCGGCACTACAAGTCACGAATTCGGGGCTTTCCGTCGGAGTAGGGGAAATCCAAGAAATGACCCCGGTCGGAAACGTCGTCGCGGTCGCCCCCTTGGAAAGCCTGGGCTGGAATTCTCAGAACGTTAGCAACGACGACCAGTTTGCGTTGGCTTATTCGGCGTCGGGCCCCGTGCAAACCCCGAGTTCTCCCACCAGGATTGTCGGGCAGGTCTCAGTGGATGTGGCGTATCTTCTACCCGCCTATGAGGGTGCGACTTCCGGCAACGTGACCTCCGTTGCCATGCAGGTTCAGATTTTGCAGTGGCCCTGGCAAGCGGCTGGAGACGCTCTGCTTCTCTCAATTTCGCTTGCGCCGGCGTTCCCTGGCATGGAACACCTTGTCGCGTCTTCCGCGTCAACCTCCGCGGTGGGGAGCGTTTCAAATCAATCCGGTCGGACGCTGGAGTACTTTGCCACTGGGTCGCAGGCCATCGCCACCGATTCTAACGGTAGCTCGATCTCCATCAGCGTGACCCCCTCGATAGCCTTGCAACCGGATATGGGCAGCGTTGGCCTCTTGTTTGGCGCCGGCGCCGGTAGCTTCCAGACATTGAACTACACCGCTCACGTGGGCATCGTTCTCCCCGCAACTATCGCGGGTATTCCTGTCTATGACTTCGTCCTCGTCGGGGCACTAGCCACCGTCATCGCCATCGTCATCGCGGTGAGCGCTCGGCGCATTCGAAGTAGCCCGTCCAACTTGACATATGTAGGAGAGGAAAAATGAATCGGAACAACAACGGCGGTACCGGCATTTCGGGGAACAATTGGGCATTCGCGCTCTCATGCGGTCACGAAATTTTCGTTCCGTGGGACGCGCCAGTCCCACTGATGATGAGCTGTGCGATTCGACACCAGCTCAGCTGTGGGGAGGCATCGGAGGGATGGGTCCCGGGCGATTCCCGCGGGCCTCCGATCCCCATGGAAAAGGGAGCACGGCGATGAGGAGTCGTATAGACCTTTTCCACGGAGATCGGCCCGGCGGTTCAATACCCGCAGCCTTGCTTCTGTTTCTCGCCGGCCTCGCTCTGGTTTGCGCCGTGCCGGGACTAACCGCGGCGCACGTTCCAACGACGAGCGCCTCCCCGTCGGCGGGGGTCGAAACTATCAAGGTGATGGCTACCGGGGCTCTTTCGTTTCAGCCCGATCAGCTCACTGTCTCCCCCGGCGACCCGGTCGAGCTCATCGTGACCCAGGCCGCAGCCTTTGAGCATACCTTCACTCTCTCTTCGGTTGCGAATTTTACGATCCCGTCAGGTGATTCAAGCGCCCAACTAGCGGCCTTCTTCAACGCGCACCCGCCGATCGTGAATTTGAGCTTGGGGTCGAGACCCGGCGCCGAATTCTTCGCTAATTTTACCGCGCCAGCGGCCGGAACGTACGAGTTCGTCTGTCTCATCCACTTCGCGAACGGAATGACCGGTACCCTGGTATCCGGCTCGACGTCGAGTTCCTCGAGCCCATTTCCGCTTACGTCGATCGTGATCGGGGCCGTCGTAGTGGCCGTGGTCGTGATCGCCGCGGTAGCGGTCCTCGTGAGCCGGAGACGGAAGAAGGTGCCGAATCCTGAAACCAAGACGGATGCGAACTCGCCGAAGTGAGACAACGGGTAGAGGCGATGCTCGCGCAGCCTCCGAACGCGTTCCGAGGAACGGTAGGTCACCGGGAAGACGGATCGACTCCCCTGGGTCGGACGTTCGCTCGCCGAATCGAGTCTATCCTTTGGATCGCGGGTCGCTACAATACCGGAGTCCCGCTGGCCGATCTCGTCTCGCTTTCCCCATCCGATGGATCATTGGACGAGGCGGGTCTTCGCGATTGGCTCTCGACGCGGCCCGACCTCGCGCGATTGGAGGGTGACCACGTATTTTCCGCGGACGCGCACCCGGTGGAGCTAGACGATCGACGGGAGCGTGCCGCACGATATCGAAACGCGGCGGAGCTCTTCCTGAATCGTACCCTCTCGCCGATTCTGCCGTTGGCGATCTGTGTGGGGATTACGGGCTCGACCGCCTACGGCGAGCCCAAGTCGGGGGACGACTTGGACTTCATCGTCGTGACCAGGAAGGGCGCGCTTTGGGTCTTCGTGCTCTACGCGGTGCTCGCCGCGCGCATCCAAATGCGGACTTGGACTTCCGACGACACCCTTCGCCCGTGCTTCAATTACGTATTGGAGGACGGCTCCGCGTCCCAAGACTTCGGGCGCCCTCGCGGATTCATTGTAGCGCGCGAAGCGCTGCGGACGATCGTGCTCCGGGGAGAGGCCTACTACCAAGGACTCCTGGGTGCCGGGGGTTGGATGAAGGAGGAGATACCCCGCCTTTATGCCGCGCGCCAACCATCGGCCCCACCGCCACGCGTATCGCCGGCGCCGTGGCCGATCCGGCTCGCGAACGCGGTGCTCTTCCCGCTAGCGGCGACCTTTGTTCATTTGAAGAGTCTGTACTTGAATGAACGCGTCCGACGGGAGGACCCCGAATTGTCCGAGATTACGGCTCAGCCAAGCTTACATCGCTTAGCCATGCTCACAGACCGATTTGAGAACCTGCGGCTTCGGTATCAGAACCGCCCTCCGGAGATTCCCACTGCTCGAGCCCCCATCCCGACGGAGTAGGGCGTGATGCGACCGACTTCCACAACGGCCGATTCCGCGAGTCGGATTGACCTCGCTGGCACTCCAAAGTCAGGGAATCCCCTACCGACTGATCCCGCCCTTGGCACGGCGAGGTCGCTCCACCGCCAGACGATCGAGCTCCTCGCAAAAGGAAACCCACCCGCCCAATTGCTCTTCGTGGAACAACGTGGCCGGATCTACGTCATTTCCTCGGGGGCGACAAATCGGTGGAGCTCGGCCGCCCTCCGCGAGGGGGGGTGCGAGGTTCGTAATCGAGACGGACAGATCATGAGCTACGCGGCAGCACTCGTGATCGATCCGAGCGAGGCCGCCGAGGCTTGGTCCACGTTCTGTGAGAAGTACGGGACTGATCTCTGTCTCCAGTACTTCGGGAATTACCCTCGAACCATCGTTCTCGATCCCCAGCGAGAATTTTCTCCTCGAAACGCGTACGAACTTCTGGAACAGGAGTTCGACGCTCGGGCGCGCATCTACGACGCGGCCATCCAAGCGAAGCCGATCGAACGGTATCTCAAGGAGCAAGCACTCGGGCTGATCCAGAATCGACTACAAGGACTGGATCCGATTCTCGAGATCGGGCCAGGGACCGGCTTTCACACCCTACCCCTCCTTCGGGAGGGGCATCGAGTCATTGCCGTCGATGTCTCGGAGGGGATGCTTCGGATTCTCCAAAATCGGGCTTCGGACGCGGGGGTTTCGGATCAATTGACGCTTCGATCCGGATCCCTCGGAGATCTCGAATCGATTCTCCGACCGATCCGCGGCGATGGATTCGGGGCTATTTTCTCTGCCTTCGGTGCTTTCAACCTGGAGCCGAGAATGGTCGGGATTGCCGACGTGTTAGCCGACCAATTGAAGCCGGGAGGTCGATTGGCCTTCACCACATTGAACCGACCGGGGGGATTCCCGCTCCTTTGGGAGTTGATCTCGGGTCGGCCGCGGGCTGCGTTCGCCCGATTCGGAAAGAGGATTCTGCCGGCGCAAACTGGGTACACGCTAGAAACGTACCCTCGCTCTCCCGCGGATTGGAACCGCCTGCTGTTCCCGAGATTCCGACGGATCGGTCGCGAGCCGGTCTCGGTCCTCGCCCCGCCGTTCGATTCGCCCCGCGTGCTCCGAGGGCTGGGAGCGGAGGCGGTCGCGAGCTTAGGAAGATTCGATCGCAAACTCAGCCGCCACTCTTGGTTAGTGCCGGCTTCGGGTTGGGCGTTCATGACGTATGTCAAGACCAATTCGATCAACGAAAATTCCGCTCACTCCCGAGAAGGGCGGCGAACTACTTCGGAGAACCATGCCTCCTAAGTGGCGTACCGGAAGATTGGCGCTTAAGCTGGTCGCGGACCCTCCGGGCGCGACGGCGGCGCTGACGCTTCCGAATTTTTCGTATCTCTACGTTCTTTTGGAACCTCGAGGTGCGATGTTGGCCTTCAGCCTCCCCTCCTTCTCGTATCTCTTGTTTTTGGCGCGCCGGTTCGTCGGGGTCAAGAAGGTCCGAACCTCGGATCAGATCGTGCCGACTGCGCGGTACTCCGTCCCTATGGCCCTCGATCTGGTCGAGAAGTTGTATCCCGCTGGAACGAGGTCTCTTGAGAATTCTGGATCGGATCCTGTAACTTCGACCTCCGACGAGCATCCGTAAACAGGCTACGCTCGCCCCCTGAGGGGCTTTTCGCCCGGTTTCCCGTTGGCCGGCCCTGAACTGGTCTTCAAACCGAACTGCCTCCGACGTGCGCTCCACTCGCGGGCTCTCCCGATAGCTTGAGGACCTGGCGACTTCCCAAGCGAAAGCCAATCATAGGTCCCTGGGGTTAGGTAGCGGGGAAGAAGGAGTTCGACGAGATATTCTCCTATGTCCGGAAGAGGACGAGTCTATCAGTTGAATCGCAAGCCCGAGCTACCCGAGGAGCATGGACTCCCGAAGGCCGCGGTGGCGGAGGCGCGGGTATTCAAGCGAGGTTTGGACGGCGATTTCAATCGCTTCCGCCACGAGGAAAAGCGGGACGATCCCGGGATGGCGATCCTGATCATTCCCGTCGAGACGATCGAGGAGCTCAACCACGAGGGATGGCCCGTACGACCGGGCGATCTCGGGGAAAATATCACGTCTCAAGGAGTCGCCTACGACGACTTCACTCCCGGGGGCAAGTTTCAGATCGGGGATGTACAGCTCGAGATCGTCAAGCCCTGCACGCCGTGTACCAACCTCTACTTGCTACCGTATGTCGGGGAAAAGCGCGGACCGGAATTCTTACGTGTCACGCTCGGGAGGCGGGGTTGGTACGCTCGAGTCCTCGAAGAAGGTTCGATCCACGTCGGCGATTCGATTCGACCCATCTCAGAAATGGCAGCCAAGTAAATCTGACCTTGGGCGCAGCCCGTTTTCTCCCCGGTTGGTGGAGCCACGACTCGCCTAGAATCGGTCCTGACTCAGACATAGGAACCGACGGTCGTAAGTCCCGAACTCGCTCCGCGCTTCCGACTCGCTTTTGATGCGACTCAGCGACATCCCCATGCATACTTGATAAGCGCCGGGAGAAATCGCGTACCCGCGTTTGGCGAACCAGCGGAGCCGCTGAGTAAGCGGCGTGAATGCGAACGCGGAAAAGCCACCACCGGCTTCGCGTTCGACCGCTTGAATGAGCACTTCCTCCTCCCGGGAATTCGCGCCCAGCAACTCGCCGCACGTAACGCCGCCGGGAACCGTCTCGCACAGGGCATATCCCGATAGACGATCGTGATGTATCAAGACCCGAAGACTACTCACCTCAAGCTCGTGAGCGCGATTGTCCGTCTGAAAGAGCGCCTTCGTCCGGGGTACGAATCCCCAACGTCCACGAGCGACTTCCGAATGAAATCGTTCTAGTCGTTTCAAATCGGATCGAGTCGCGACTCGAATCTGGTAACCTCGAGGGAGGGGGTCCCTTTGAGAGCGCTCTCGAAACCCCCATCGGACCCCATAGAGATCACGGTAACCCATCTTTTCGTAAATGCGATGCGCGGCCCACGCGCGGCTGGTCCACAGGATGACGTGTCCGATCCCCGCCGCACGCTCCCGCTGGTGCGCTTCGGCGAGTAGCAAGCGGGCAATCCCTCTGCGGCCGGAGTCGGGACGCGTTACGACGAAAGAGAGGCCGGCCACGCGGCCGACTCCAACGGGGAATGTGTAAGGCATTCGGAAAACGACGACCTGTCCTAAGACCTCGCCAGCTTCGATCGCGTACAGCCCCACGTGGTCAGATAGGAGATCCGTGTTGCGTCGATAGAGGTCTACGATTCGTCGGGTCCAGGCGAGCTGAAACCCGGACAGTTGCAATAGACCTCGATGGCGATCCAGCCGTCGGGGTAGCTCGTCATATGCAACGATCTTCACCGGGATGACCTCCTCTGCTAAACCGTGCCGCTCGATGAACTTGAGATTGCGTGGGCCCAAAACTCCTCGGGGGCTAGGCATTTGGCTCCCCGCCCAGAGCCTGTGAGAGGTATCTCGACCAGCGAAGTGCGACCCGCCGCTGAACACCACCCGGTAAACCCGAGAGGTTGGACTCGAATAGTTGGACCCGTTTGGGTCTGCCGTGGTCTCCCGTCACTCACGATCCGCACCCGCGACGGTTCTTGGGCTCGACCTGGCGGGTTCTCCCGGGAGGTCGACCGGTTCGTGCCTGCTCGAGAAGAATGGCAGCGCCCGTACTTCGGTCGTGCATTCGGATGAAGAGATCCTCCGACTCGGCGATCATCCCGGACTTCGCTTGGTCACGATCGACGCGCCTCTCTCGCTCCCAAGGGGTCGGAGTTCGATCGAAGATCGGATGGGGCCTCATTTTCGCGAATGCGACCGCGAACTTCGTCGACTCGGAATCCGATTCTTTCCCTTGACTCTCGGACCCATGCGGATGCTCACGACCCGGGGGATGGCGTTAGCGGGCAAATTTCGTCAACGAGGTCTGCAAACCGTGGAGGGGTATCCCGGAGGAGCCCAAGATATCCTGAGCATCCCCCGCAAGGGGGCGGGCGTGTCGCAGCTGCAACGAAGATTGATCCAACTGGGATTGAAGGGGGACCTGAAACGCCGCCCGTTGACTCACGACGAACTCGACGCAGCGACGATTGCGTGGGTCGGGTGGCGGTACTTGCAAGGCACGGCGCTTGTCATTGGAGATCCTACGGAAGGAGTCATGATTCTTCCGGTCCGCGGCGCCAAAGGTCATCCCCCTAAATCATAGCCCCATCCTGGACGCTCGGGTGGGACAGCAGACGGTCCAATCCGCGGCCCCGAATCCGCCGCTCCAGCTCACGAAGTCTCAAATCCCACCCGCTCGCTAGTACTGTCCTACCGGTGGGTCCGAAGGAGAAAAGTTGAGATTCTGGTCTCGTACGGCGGTCAGGCAGTCGATCTACATCGGGGCGGCCCTGCTCATCATCGCGGGGGCGACGTTTGCTACCATCTCCTATACCCATCGTACTCAATCGGCCGGAGGTCAGTATGTGAAGTACTCGGGCTCGGTCCCGGGGCTCACCGGGGAGGGAGTTATACTCACAACGATCCCCGCCACGGCCCCCGCGGCGGCCTCGACCACACCCACGCTCCTCACCGTACTGGTCCTCGGAACTGCGGGAACTACCTCCACTTACTGCGCGAACGCATGCACCTCCGGCGACTTTTCTCAAGAAGTGGAATATGGCGTCACGGCCCAGGTCGCCGCAGAGGGGTTCGAGCTCACAATCTTGGCCGCTTCAGGAGCGACGTCGGTCTCCACAACGGTCTATTTCGAAGTTCCGCTTTCCAGCACCGGCCACACGACGACGAATCTCTTGATCTACGTCGACCTCACCAGTTCATCTCCCAGCACCACGTTTACCGCGACCATTCAGAAGTGCTCCTCGTCCACATCCTGCCCGTAAGATTCGAATCATGCGTCCGTTCCCTATCGATCTCTAGACCGGTCCAATCGTATGCCGGCCGCTGCGTGAAATGCGCGGTAGGAAATTCGACCACGCGCACCAATACGTATTAATACAGAGCAACGGCCGCGCTCGATTTTCGGGCTTCTCGAAAGTCCGAACGATTAAATATCGGCATTTTGGATAATCGAGAGTATCCCGACGGATACAACAATGGTGAAAAGAAAGGGAATCTATTTTGCGACTCTCGTCGTAGTTCTGGCGATCGTTGCTGGCTACGCCGCGGCGAATATCGTTCTAACCAACAACACCCAGAACGCATCCGGTAACTACATCAATGGTTCGAGTGGTGTCACGGGTCTGACGTACACGATCACGATCCTCGGCGTGACACCGACTTCCGGGATCCTGGCGTACTCAGGCACGGGTGCCGTGCCCCAGGCGCTCGTAGCCGGGGCGAACGCCTTCTGCGGGAACACCTGCACTGCCGGTGATTTCACGCAGGAGATCGAATACACGTTCACGGCTGGAATGTCTGGCTCGATCTTCCTAACGGTTCAGGTCACCGCCGCCTCGCTGGGCGGATCACAGACCCTCTACCTGAAACAGGCCGCGACCGCCGTTGCGGGAACGATCGTGATCTACTGGGACATGGGAACCGCCACGACCACCCTGACCGCAGTGACCACCACGGCCCAGCAGTGTAGCTCGGCCACGTGCCCGTAGATAGTCGAGAACAAGCGAACACCGAACGGGGACGGCTGAGGCCGTCCCCCCCTCCTATTTTTGTGCCTTAGAATAATTTTGCGAGACTCGTGGACTCCTAGTTCGAGTCTAGCGCACAAAGTGGCTATTGGGCCATTCGCCAAAGCGACGCCCGGCCTCGATTTTGAATCTGCGGCAGATCCCAAAGGTCGATCGACCGCAGCGTTGATGTCCGACTCCAGTCCGTCACCATCTCGCTTCCGAGGTAGTAGCCGGTCTCGATGTGCTCGCGCAGCGGGTACCAGGAGCCGAAGAATCGCCGGGTCGAGCGTCGCGCCTTGGTGGTTCTGAGAAACTCTTCCGCCAACCATCGCCGATTCGCCTGGCACCACTTCAACCAATCTCGCTTCCCCCGAAGGGAGTGCGATCCCCCCAGGGCGCCCAGATGTCTCTCGCAATGCGTGGCGAAACCTTCCGTGTACAGTTCCCACCAAGAAGAACCACGATTGTGTTCTAGGGAGGACCTCCTGGCTTCAGACCGCCAGTGATTATGGACCAGATGGGCCATCTCATGGGCGACAAGGGCGCGAATCGAAGTTGACCCGCTCCAGCCAAGCTCGGCGGCGTTCTCGAGTCCGAAGAGAATCGAGGGTGTATCTTGGTACGTGGTCGCCCACCCAGCCCCGCATCCGATGCCGACGTAGAGGACCAACCGAATCGGGAACTCAGCCCCCAGCATGGCATGAATCCCTTCGGCCGCCGGGTGGATTTGGCGAAGGAGAACCCGATGGATCCGTTGCATGGCGGGCATCCGGCTCTCGAAAGCGGGAAATATGCGCCGACGAGCAACCGAGCGCCAGTCTACCCCCTCTTCGGAATAGTTGTCAAGCTGCTTCGCCAGTAAGTCGGGCCACGGCTTCAGATAGGCGTCGGCCCACGCGTCGATCTGCTGCTTCGTGGATAATTTTCGGATCGACGGCCAAAGTCGCTGGAACCGGGGAAATGTGTCGAGAATCTCGATCCGCCCCATCTGTCGACCCACCCTGCCGAGGCACACCGGGCAAAAAAATTCGCGGCGGGGCCCGGAGGGGAATTAATGTGCGATTTCGTTTAGAGGCGAAGGGAAGGAAAGGGTTTCAGAGGGACAGATCAGGGATGCTTTTGCATCGCCATGATTTCCGCTTCAGTGGCTTTCTTTCCATGGGAGTGCTCCATGTGCCACTGCGTCATAGCGACCAGTTCGCCCTTGTTCTTCGTTACGACCTCGAAGCCGTCTTCACATGCAACCTTCATTCTGCCGCATCCCATGTTTCGTTCCTCTGCCTTTCGGCGCGTCGGTCACGTATCGCGCAGACTTAAGGTTGTGCGAATCCGGCCGATATCCTCGATGAGAATCCGAAATCCTACCGAAGGCCGGTTTTGGTTTCGTCCCCCCCCGAACCGCTTGCAGCCGTCGACCCAGGCTCGGTTGGCTCGACGGTGAAGTGTTTACCGTTGCGTTGACTCTATCGCGGGCTTCGCCGGTGCCGGGAGCCCCACGTGCCCGGGGGCAGTCGCGCCCAATTCCACGCGGAGTCCGTCCGCGGTGAATCGATAGTTGCGCAGGAAACTGATGAGGATCACCGCACCGAATCCGAGCCCGGCGACTAATCCGAACAAGATCTCATACGCCTGCGACGACGGCAGAATCTCTCGACCCGCGAAGTAGCTGACGGTCAGACTCGTCAGAATCGTGGAGGCAATCACCGGTCCGATCGCGGTTCCCAGGTTTCGGAAGGTTTGGTTCATTCCCGTCTGGATTCCTACTTCCTTGGGGTGCGACGTGGTCACGACGACATTGATCATCGCGATGTAGATCATGATGATCCCGACAAGGATCGGAATTGGCCCCACCACAAGCTCGGGAATTGTGGTGTTGTAGACGGCGAGGAACGATCCTCCGATGACGACGAGCGTCGCTCCCAGGAGCATCGGGAATTTGGGGCCGCTTCGGCCGATCGCCCGGCCGACGAACGGAGCCGATATCCCGCTGATGATGGTCGTTGGGAGACTCAGGATTCCAAATTGAAGATAGTTCAGTCCCACGCCGCCCGGGGAAGGGGTTTCGGCTCGCGCTACGAGTCCAACGAACATGAGGAACATGGCCGTCCCGGCGAGGAAGCCCGCGGCGTTCGACAAGGCGATGTTGCGCTCCGCGAGTTTGGCAAAGGCGATAATCGGCTGAGCCGCCCGGAGCTCTCGGAAGACGAACGCCGCCAGGAAAATGGCCGAGAGAATGAAGAACGTGGGGACCCCCAGCGGAATCCCCGCCAGCCGATAGGCGTTCCACGTCGACCACCCCCAGTAGGGACCTTGGGTGAGTGCGAGGAGGAAGAAAGTGATCGTCAGGGCCATGAAAGTCGCCCCCGGGACGTCGACCTGGACTGCGTTTCTTACGCGAGATTCGTTCAGCAACAGAATCGTGAGAATCAGAACGATGGCCGCTACGGGGATGACCGTATGGTAGGTCAATTGCCACCCATACGCTTGCGTGATCGCCGCCCCGCCGAAGAGTCCGATCGATGCGCCCACCGAGAACATGGCCGAAACGATTCCCTGGGCCGTTGCGACTCGTTCGCGCGGGAATTCTTCGCCGATTAAGGCAAATGAAATCGGAAAAATACCCATCCCGACACCTTGGATCGCCCGCACGGCGATGAGCAAGTAGAGTTGATTCGGACGGGAAACGCCGAACGCCGCGCCAATATTCGGCGTAAAGCCGGCTACCGTCACCGCGACGAAGTAGACGCTCAAGATCGCAACAAGGACGCGCTTCTTACCATAGATGTCCCCGAGCTTCCCCGCAATAGGCGTAAACGCGGTTCCGACGAGTAGGTAGGCGGCGAGAATCCAGGCGATCTGACCGAGCGGTTGCGTGTAAAAGATTTCGAAATTCGGAAGCCCGGGAATGATCATCGTTTCGACATACGTGACCATGAGGGCGGTGACGGAGAGGATGATCAGAACCGCCCGCTGTCGGGAAGCATCGGAGATTCCTTTCCCCGCGGACTCCGGAGAAGCGGCCGCCGTGTCCATTATTCGGGCCAACGGAGCGCGTGGGGACTTAACGCTAACGAAGCCAGTGGCTCCGCAACGGGGCGAAATGCGATGGGATTAGCGAGTGCGATCGCGTAGACTTGAGGGAACTAGAAGTGGCCCCCACAAGAGGGGCATCGCGCGTCGAGTTCGGGGTACACGGTATGGCAGTATGGGCAGCGCACCATGATCTTTGGCGGAGCAGCGACGACCGGCGTCTGGATCACGACGGAGACGGAGGGCGGCCCACTCGTATTTCCGTGGAATCCGCCCGCTCGGGCGCGCTGTCGTTGAACCTGATCCAGAATAACGGCGCGAACGTGCGTCGGAGAGTCGACCGTGAGAGCAAATTCGTCCGGCCCCGCCTCGGGCGGTGGATGGACTCTCACCACGAGTGTATGGGCCGCAGATTCGCCTGACACCGTTACCTCACCGATGCTTGCCAAGGCCAGGAACAGCGTGGTTCTTCGCCGCTTCGTCAGGGGGCTGGTGCGCCGCGTGAAAGTGAGGTGCTGGTTCGTGACGGTCAGGACCCCCGGGTAGTTTCGGTACCGAGCCGCAACCTGGAGGATCTCCTGCTCGCGACCGGGTGACGGCACGTGACCACTCCTGCGCGTTGTAACGCCGAGACTAACAAGGGTCGCCAATCCGTCAAGAATGTTGTGGGGGAGCCTCGCACGTTCGGGGGCTAGGTTCGGTTTGGCTTACGTCAGTCGGCCGACCACCGATACGGAAGACACCGGGCGCAAAGAATGCCGCTCCGCCCATTTCGAAAGTACGTCATACAACTCAGTGAGTTCCGCGAGCTTCTGCGTCGGTTCGTACTCGACCCGCGGAGGGATTTCATTGAACGATCGGCGGGCCAAGATCCCCGCCTCCACCAACGCCTTCAAGCGACGGCTCAGGGTCTTTGGCGAGAGCCGCAGTCGAACTTGGAGCTCAGTGAATCGAATTGACTGCCCTGGTACTCCGACAAACGCATACAGAATATCGTGCATGTGGGGTTGGCCAAGTAGGGTAAACAGCTCGGTGACCTCGCATCCGCCCTTACTTACCGCGATTCCACTCGGGCGTCCTGAAGTTCGAACCGCAGGCGTCCGTTTACTGGCACCGGTACTCATGTTGCACTCGGTATCGATTCGATAGTATTATAGCTTGCCTTTCGGGACGCTGGAACACTAAACCGGAACGCCGGTCAATTCTGCATTCGACCGTGAGCCGTCATGACACTACACTAAGGGAATCTTAAATACTTCCTTTAGTATAGCAATGACATCATGTCAGCGACGTCCCGCCCTCTAACACCGAGCCCGACAGTTCCGAACGCACCTGCGATGGCAGTCAATCCCGAATTCGCTCACCTGGCCAGTGAGGCCCAACTGACTCGTGCGGTGGCAGGCCTCGAATCCCGTGGATTCAACGTGATCGTGGCCGCTACAACTTCGGCGGCCCGAGCAGCAGTTCTGGAACTGGTCCCGGAAGGGGCGGAGGTATTCACCTCCACCTCGCGGACGCTCGAGGAGCTCGGCCTCCCCGCGGAGATCGAAAATTCGGGGCGGTACAAGGCGGTCCGTCCCCAATTGATGGAGCTTCGGAAAGAAGGCAAGTTCGCCGAGATGAGGAAGCTTGGCGCCGCGCCCGATTATGTCGTGGGTAGCGTCCACGCGATAACCGAAAGTGGTGAAGTTTTCGTTGCCTCGGGTTCCGGAAGTCAGCTCGCCCCGTATGTCTACGGTGCGGGAAAAGTGGTCTGGGTCGTGGGGACCCAAAAGATCGTGCCCGACCGTGATACCGCTTTTCGTCGCCTCGAAGAGTACGCGCTCCCTCTGGAGGACGCCCGAGCACGCGTGGCCTATGGAATGGGGAGCTCGGTAGCGAAGGTCCTGTTGTTCAATCGGGATGCGCCGGGTCGGACGACGATCGTGTTCGTTCGAGAGAATCTCGGTTTCTAAGGCTTGGGAACACGAAGTCGACGGATCTGCTGCACCCACTTCGTGAGCGAGGGGAGGCCGGAGGGAATCTCCTCGCCTATCGTGAGCAAGGGCGAAAGACCGCCGTAGATACCGAAGTCCGCCACGCTGGCTTGCCCAAGGATCCACTCCTTGTCGCGGAGCATGGCATCCACGAAACGTAAGTATTCGATCATGTCGGTCCGAAACTCCGATTCGCGGAGCTCCAAGACGTGCCACGGACCTCGGGCGCGCGTTTGCATCTCTTCGAAGACCCAGCGTTCGAGATCGCCGAGCGTGGGAGGAACCTTCGTGACGACGGCACGCCAAACTCGTTCTTCGAGCACGAGGTGGCCCCAGTTCTCGAGCACCTCGGCCACAGCCTTCCACTGGGCAGGATACAACGTCGGTTCGGGTTTCCGTTCTTCCAAGAATTCGGGAATCTCTTTCCAGGGAACGATCTGGGTCCCCCACACGAGGGCTGGAACGTAGTCCTGACCGGTCGCCCGGATCAGTTCTCTCTTGTCGTGATACGGGACCTTGACGATCTCGCAGGGAATCCCTTTGAATGCCATCATCCGCTCGACCGACACGCAATAGTGACTGATCGGCAAGTAGAACAGGACGGGCTTCGCACTCCCCGATTTCGGGGCCGGGTCCCCTTCGGCGGAACCGGTGACGGGCTTCCGAGACCCCGCGGGCATTACGACCTCATCGCCGGCGCCGTCCGAAGGCGGGACGGGAATCCGCGGGCGAGAATCTCACGGTCGTACTTGCGCAGTTCGCCCTGGTGTCCCGAGCAAACTCGAAACATCGCCCACGGCGCCGAGGGTACCCGTGGATCTCCCTCCGCCGCGTAGAGCTCGATCGGAACGGGGCGATCATCGCAACCTCCGGCGGCGTCGATGTTGGGTTCCCCCAACGATGACCGGTAAGCGTAATCGTAAGCGCGGCCGAGATCGCATAGCGGCCGTTGAAAGATGTGACTCACGCGCTTTCCCCCGGGGATGCAAAGTCGTCACCTCTCAATAAGGGAGAGGGGCAGTGAAGCGGCGTTTACGAAATTCCGGTGACGTTGGGACGTATCAGCAGTATCGGCGGATTTGACGACGTGGTAAGGAATTTGAGCCTCCACCTCTTGGGAGGGGCCGTGTGCGAACTGAGCGACGTTGAGCTGCGGGAGCTCGAGGAGATGCTCGAAGCCGCCGTGAAGGCCGCGGCCGAGCGGACGGCCTCCAAGAAGCGAGTTCCTACCGCTCTGAGCGAACCGTTCCGTGTGGGACCGGAAGAGGTTCCCGTCGAGAGCAACTGATCGGCCTGACAAGGGCTGAGCCCGAGAGGATCTACTTCAGATCCTTGAGGTTCTTCTGGACGTACGCCTGCCGCTCTTTGTCGCTCATACCTCGCATGTGGGCAACGATCGTGAGGTTCCCCGTCAGCTCGAAACTCTCCTTCAACAGGGGGACTCGAACGCTGAAGTTCTGGAGACGAAACTCCACTTGCCCCTGCTTTCCATCGAGCGCCGTCAAGAAATCATGGAACATGTTGGTCGTCAAATCTGCGCGGACTCCGTCCTCGGCCATGGTCCCACATAGCAGTCCATGAATAGGAAGTTGTCGGACCCGCCGTCCATTTGGGCCGCGCCCATGACCCCTTACTTAACTTTGTGAACTAAAAAGTGTATAAATATCGGAGGCGTAGCTCCGCTCGTTCTATGATGGCCGAAACCGCGCGAGGCCCCGAGGGGTTCTCCTCGCCGAAGCGCCAACTGCTCCTGATGCTCAAGCAGCATCCGGGCCTTTCCCTCCTCGAGATCGCTCGCCGGCGGAAAATTTCCAAGGTCGCGGCGTTGAAGCATCTGACTATTCTCGAACGCGAGGGACTGATCGAGCGAGCCTACGAACGTCAGAAGATGGGACGGCCCAGCGTCCACTTCCGCCTGAGCCCCCATGCAAGCCGACTCTTCCCCGAAGCTTACACCCAAATGTCCATCTGCGCCCTCGAATTCATCGAGAAGCAATTGGGGCACGACGCGGTCGTCCGCATGCTTCAGGAGCGGACCCGAGAGGTCGAGGAGCAAGGGCGGCCGCGACTCAAAGCGCCCGACCTCCCCACCCGAGTGCACGAACTCGTCCAAATCCGCTCCGAAGGCGGATACATGGCCGAATTCGGCGGCCAGCGAGGAAAGACGATCGAGATGCGGGAACACAACTGCCCCATCCTCGCCGTGGCGGCGCGCTACCCCGAGGCGTGCGAGGTCGAACGCCGACTTTTCGAATCCATGTTGAAAGCGTCCGTGGAAACTTCCCACCGAGTCGTCGCAGGGGATCCGGTGTGCCGATTCGTCATTCGGCCACGCTTGGAGGAGCCATGACGGCGACACCCCGCACGGAACTCTCTCCTCCCGTAGCCGTGGTGACGGGGGCGAGCCGAGGTTTAGGCGCGGTTATCTCCCAATTTCTTGCGGCGCGTGGATTTACCCTGATCTTGAACGCTCGAGATGCTGACTTTCTGGCCGCCCACGCCGGCCGGTTGACTGCCCTCGGAGCTGAGATTATCGAAGTTTCGGGAGATATTTCCGACCCGGCAGTCCGACTGCGGCTACGGACGCAGGCCGAGGCTCTGCTCGGCGTGGACCTACTGGTCAACAACGCGTCCGAACTCGGTCCCTCGCCCCTCCCTCCCCTTTCCAGGATTTCCCTCTCCGACCTCGAGCGGATCTACACGATCAACGTGGCCGCCCCGCTCGGAGTCGTTCAAACCTTACTCCCGCTGCTTGCGGCGCACCACGGACTGGTCGTGAACATCTCCAGCGATGCGGCGCGCGGGGGCTACCCGGGGTGGGGGGGCTACGGCGCGAGTAAGGCGGCGTTGGACCTCCTCTCCCTGACGTTGGCGCACGAGTTGGAGTCCACAGGAGTCAGCGTGGTCGCAGTGGATCCGGGCGACATGCGGACTCGCATGCACCAAGAGGCGTACCCGGGGCAGGACATTTCCGACCGCCCTCTCCCGGAGATCACGCTCCCGTTCTGGGCTTGGCTGTTCGGTCAATCGCCGGCTGCTGTTAGCGGCCATCGATTTCGGGCGCAATCGGATCAGTGGGAGGTCACAGCATGACGGCGACATCGCTGGAATTCCACCGGCCGCCCGAGCTGTCGGCGACCGTACCACCGGAAGAACGCGGAATCGACCGAGACGGGGTGCGGTTGCTCGTGAGCGACCTTTCCGGAGATCGTCATGCCCAGTTCTTCGACTTGCCCTCCCTGCTCGACTCCGGCGACTTACTCGTCGTAAACGAGAGTGCGACGGTGGCGGCGAGCCTTCCCGCCCGGGGGTCAATCGGAGACTTCCTCCTGAATTTCTCGACCGATTACGGCCACGGGATCTGGGTCGCCGAGCCCCGTTGGTCCTTCGACCGTCCCGGACCTCTCCCGATCCAACCCGGAACTTCATTGAGCGTGGCGGGGCTTCCTGCCCGCGCCCTAGGACCGTTTCCCGGATTGGACCGTCTGTGGTTTCTCCACGTGGAGGGTGATCTCGATGAGCGGATGCGAAACGTGGGGACGCCCATCCGCTACGGCTACACGAGTCACCCCTTCCCCCTGTCGAGTTACCAGACCGTCTTTGCGCGCGTACCCGGAAGCGCCGAGATGCCGTCGGCGGGCCGGCCGTTCAGTCCGCGTCTGCTCGACCGATTGAGGGCGCGGGGGATCCGTATCGCCCCTGTGCTACTGCATACCGGGGTCTCGAGTCTCGAGTTCGAATCCGTCCCCGCGAGTTTTGATCGATTGTATCCAGAGCCGTTCGAGGTCCCGGCCGCGACGGTCGCCGCCATCGAGGAAGCCCACCGACATTGCCGGCGCGTCGTGGCGGTCGGGACAACGGTAATTCGAGCCCTGGAATCGGCTTGGAACTCCGGCGGACTCCGTCCCATGCGAGGATTTACTCAGCTGGCAATTTCGCCAGCCCGACCGGTTCGGAGCGTGGATGGGCTGCTGACGGGGCTCCATGACTCCCGAACCTCGCACCTTTTGCTCTTGTTTGCGGTGGCCGGGGAGGCGCGAATTCGTCAGGCGTACCAGGAAGCCATCCGCTCGCGGTACTTGTGGCACGAGTTTGGCGACAGCCACCTGATCTGGGCGACTTGAGTTGCGTTAGGTAGCGGCTGACTACTTGGCCGCAGCGAGCCCCGCTCGGTGGCGGAGCGCGTAATAAAAGCCGCCGAACGCCGTCGCGGTCGGAGTGCGAAGTCCCTGGACTCGAAGTTGCTCCCGGACCTCCTTCGGGGTCTGACGAAGGTCGAGCGTTTTCGAAGAGTCGAATCGATACTGGAACGTCCCCGTCGGCCCGCGGGGGAATGGCTCCCAGTCCCGGGCGGTCGTCGGACGGAGATCGTTCATTCGCTTCCCTTCGGAAGGGGCGAACATCGGAAGCGTGAGATGCTCCTCGGTGAGCCAGATCATCGTGGCATCTCGGATGGCTTGCTCCGTCGTTTCGTCTAGCGCCCCGGGCGCGACCTGGGCTTTCACCCATTCGACCATCGCGTCGAACGTCTTTTCGGAGTTGTCCTCCAACATCTGGATGACAGCGAGTCGGATCGCACTGCGTCGAAGCTGGGCGATGCCCGTTTCGCTAAGACGATACTCCGAAGTCAGGCCGAGGAGGCTCTCGGAATTGTCGGCCAAGTCCTTGAGCGCCAGCAGGAATAGGGGGGTCGGTGGGTCATCTGCCGTGTACCAAAGGGCGAAGTCATGCCCGTTGGTCTCGAGCACGAGTGGAGCCTGGACGTCCTTGGCGTGCTTCGCGCCCTTGCCGAGCGCCGTAGCGGCTTGATCGCGGGGCCGAACCTCGATGATCATGCGGGGTGCGCCGCCACCGTCCAGCAGAGCGTAGTCGATGTGCTCTCCTCCGTCCTTCGCGGGGAAATCGAGATACACCTGCCGTTTGTCGTGCGGGTCCCAGCCGAGCGTCTCGAGAAACGGGCTGACGATCCAGTGTTTGATCTGCTGTTCGGTGATATCGTTGACGTCTTTGAGTACCTCGGTTGCCACGAGATTGAAGTCGGACAATCGGCGGCTCAGGTCTACCGCTTCCATAATCGCCTAGTAGGACGCAAATTGAGTTATATCTACCCTCGGACGCCTTTTTCGAGGTTCTCAGCTCCCTGATCTAGGAACGGCTCGACCCGGGTGAGAGGCCGGTCCAATCTGTCGTACGGAGGGAGCCCCAAACGATCGCTGAGGAGCCATTCGACCTCATAGGCGTAGAGGATTGACGACCCCATCGATTGTACGAGGCGGGCCAGCCGTACGGATCCCCGGTCGCTGAACGACCAATACCGCGGCTTTTTCTTGAGGGCTTGGAACATTCGATCGGTCAAGCGTCGGTACTCGTATCGATCAGGCCCACCCAGATCCAGGACTCCTTGGGAGTCGCTCTCGGCCTCCAGATAGAGCGCACGCGCCAGATCCTGTACCGCGATCGGGCTCACATGGTACTTACCGCTACCGAACATTGGAAAGAACGGGTAGCGGTGCATCAAGCGCAACATCACGGTCAACAGTCGATCCCCCGGGCCGAACAGCATCGTGGGGCGGAGGATCGAGTACGAAACGCCGCTATCCTTCAACGATTGGTCGAAGCGCCGTTTGAAAGTGAGGTAGGGCAGATGGTTTTCGAGTTCCAGGGGCGCGTCCGGGACGCTAATGTGCAGAATACGACGAACTTTCGAGCGCCGCGCCGCGACCAGCATCCGCTCTAGTCCGGCATAAAGTCCCTCGAACAACGCCGGTTTGCCCCAGCGATACCAGGCGACATTGATCACGACAGAAACGTCGGCGAGCGCGCGTTCCCACTCCGTGTAAGATGCGATATCGACGGGCCACCATTCGACGCCTGCGGCAGATTCCTCGGACGTCGCGGACCGATGTAAGGACCGGATTTGGAAATCGGACTTGAATTCGCGAAGGACCGCCCGTCCCACGAGTCCGGCGCCCCCGCCGACTAGCAATAGGCGAGGGCGCGGATCGGAGGAGCTCATGAGAGACTGGGAGGAGCAACCGGTTCGGACCGAAGCATCGCTAAGTCCCGATTAGCGAGTCCAAACAGATCAGCCCAAGCTTGCCGTACCCCCGGAATCACGTCGGCGACGCTCACAGGTTCCCCCAACTCACGGTCGAGCGACGTCATGAGTTGCCCGTCCAATCCGCAGGGACGAAACCGGGCGAATGGGCTCAGGTCGTTCGAAACGTTCAACGCAAACCCGTGAAAGGTTACCCACTCTTCGATCGCGACCCCAACCGAGGCGATTTTGCGCGCACCCCCACCAACCCAGACCCCGCGCCTTCCAGAGATTCGCTCGGCGCGCAAGCCAAAGTCGGCTAGCG
>JBAUYF010000025.1:0-2756 GCA_049584655.1 Thermoplasmata archaeon
GCTCGAACTCCCGAAACGCTGCGGGCGATTGTCTACGCGAATCCCCTTACCTATGCCGCCAACACCGTCCGTGATGCCTTCACTCACTCCTTCTCGAGCGGCGACGGGATTGCGGGCATCGTACTAGGCAGCCTAGCCGGAGTCTCCTTCGTCCTCGCGGTCATTTCGTTCCGAAGCCTCGAGCTGGGTCCGGTGCAGTGAA
Organism: Thermoplasmata archaeon; assembly: GCA_049584655.1. Taxonomy (GTDB): domain Archaea; phylum Thermoplasmatota; class Thermoplasmata; order Lutacidiplasmatales; family UBA184; genus Lutacidiplasma. Next base: position 203 of record JBAUYF010000025.1, read on the forward strand.
GTGTGCAACGGGCCCCGCGCGAGGCCAAACGGATCGGAGCGTAGGCTAATGCCACGCCCCTACCTCGCCAAAATACCGAGGAGATCCCTTTGACGAGCGAAGCGCGGACGTGTCCATGAATTCCCAAGACAACGGTAGATTCCGAACATTGGGCGAGCTCGAGGATGCCGCGGCTCGGCGTTGCAGCCCCGCCGTGTGGGGATACATTCAGGGCGGGGCGGGGCAGGAGCACGCAATCCAACGGAACCGTGACGCCTTCCTGCGGTGGACTCTTCGAACCCGCGTGCTCGCGGGACTCTCAGAAGTCGACTTATCGACGACGTTGCAACACGATGGGGTCTCGGTCCCCTTCTACGTGGCGCCTACGGCGTATCAGGAATTGGTGCACCCAGACGGTGAGCAAGGAACGGCTCGGGCCGCCGGCGCGGCCCGCGTACTATCCATGTTCAGCACGTTATCCTCGCATTCGTTGGAGCAGATCGCGGCCGCGGCCCCCAGTGGGCCTCGCTGGTTCCAGCTGTATCTTCAACCAGAATTTTCGGTCACGCAGCGACTCGTCAAGAGAGCCGAGCAAGCTGGGTATACCGCTTTGGTCCTCACCGCTGATGCACCGATGCTGGCGGTACGAGATCGGCAACGACGGTCCGGGTTCGCCCTCGATGCTTCGATTCCAATCGGCAACGGAGCCAACGTGCAACCCCCGGCGCGCGCACTTCCTCCCAAGGGCGGGGGAAAATTCGTCGTTCCGGAAGAGGCGACAGTAGACTGGGAGATCGTGGACCGGCTTAGGGAGTTGACCGAGCTCCCGATCATCGTCAAGGGGATACAATCCGCCGAGGACGCCCGCCGCGCCGTCGCCCACGGCGCAAAGGGGGTGGTGGTTTCCAACCACGGAGGTCGACAGTTGGACGGCTCCGCCGCCACACTCGATGTCTTACCCGAAGTGGTCGCCGCGATTGGAACGGAAGCCGAGGTCTACCTCGACGGGGGCGTCCGACGCGCGAGCGATGTACTCATCGCCCTGGCGTTGGGAGCTCGTGCGGTAGGTCTCGGACGTCCAGTCCTGTGGGCGCTCGCCGCGGATGGAAGTTTGGGCGTCGCCCGCCTCATTGAATTACTCACCACTGAGCTGGCCAGCGTCATGCTTCTTGTGGGTCGCGGGTCCATTAGTCAAATCGATCGGACCCTCATCCAGTCCATCTCGGCCTGATCGGGCGTCACACAGAAAGCTGGTGGGCTACGGGACTAGTCCCCGAGTTGGCAGGGCCAACCGAGGCTTGTTGCTGCTCTCAAGGACAGCACCCAGATACGTGAGCTACATTTTTATCCGCCGTCCCCGTCTCGCGCCCCATGTCCGGAGATTCCTTCCCGAGCGATGTCTCCATCCGATCGCATTTCCACGAATCCGTCCGCGGCCTTCGATGGCGCATCGTTCTGTCGATCCTGGGGACCGTGGCGTGGATCGGTTTCACCCTCCTGTACATTGCATTCTGGGCTCATGATTTCAGTCTGTTCCAGAGCGTTGTCGTCGTGGTCGTATCCTTGCTGGTCCTGTTCGGAGTGACGTTGGCCGCGTGGGTCTCCTACGGCCTCCGCGCAGCCCGCCGATGGACCGAGTGGTAGGCGGCGCCTTCGTCCCCGGGCCTACCGAGTCCACTCGCCAGGTTGAATCCATCGGAACCCTCGCGGGGGTTGTGGCTCGTACGTTCCTACTAGGCGGCAAATTCCAATCGATTCATCCTCCTATTCGCACTCCGCGTTTGCTCCTTCGGCTTTCTCATTCCGAGGACGTTCCGGTCCTCCTCCGGTTTCTGAACGATCCGTCAAACTTCCGTCCCCCACTTTATCCAAACTGGACTTCAAGAGCGACGTGACGAGGTAGAATTTGTCGCTTGCGCGAGAGGCGGCGCGAAAAACGGTACCAGGCTGGGCCTGCCTGACACGCTTCGAGATAGCGGAGCACTCATCGGCGGCGTTGGGCTCGAGATGCGCGACGGGGAAAATGCGCATGGCTGGCCTGGGGAGTGGCTCGCAGGACCTCATCGGCATCGAGGTCAGGCCCCGGAAGCCGTCTCGTCGGTCTGCGACGTGGCTCTTCGACGTTTGAAACTCCATCGGTCTAACGCCAGCGTAGTCGAGTTCAAGGTCCGTTCGGCCGCACTACTTCGACGGCTCGGCTTCCGACGGGTAGGCGAGGCGCGGGTAGTGGCACGAAAAGGCGGGCGCTGGATTGACGAGTAAGCGGTCGGACTCCCGGCTCGCGAGTTCCGACCATTCGACTACCTCGCCCATCGGGGCGCTCCGCGGCATTTCCAATCGTCCGACCGGGCACGCGGCTCTCGTTAGAATCGGACGAATAGCGCCTTTCATTGGATCCGTTGGACCGACAACCCAGAAGAACCCGGATGTCGTGATATCGGACCCATGAGAATCGTTCGGATCCCAAGAACGCGGAGCAGAGAGATCGTTCGCGCATCGGAGCTCTTTGATCATCCTCCGACCCTCAGCGCCGCCCGCCGATACCTGGGTGATCGGAGAAATCTCTTCCTGCTTG
>JBAUYF010000026.1:0-34635 GCA_049584655.1 Thermoplasmata archaeon
GCGCTATCTGGCCCGCGATCCGTTCGCCGGCGGGCGGTTGGATGGCTCGTTGCTGGAGGTCGGCAATCTCGATCGGAATCCTAACGAAGGGCCATGGTCGCTCGAACGCCTTCAAGTGGAGTACGGACCGGTTCTCGCGTTCGGCTTCTTGTCGAAACGCGGAGTACGGAATCTGCGCGTGGCCGCCCTCCAGTATCTACTGACGTTGCCCAGCGTCGCGGGTATCGTCGTGCCGATCGCGACGGAACGTCAGATCGAAGAGTTGGAGCGACTACCGTCCGCGCCGCCGTTGGAGACCGAAGAGCTCGATCGGATAACCCAGCTCCAAACCGGGCGGCGGGCAAGCTGAAGCATCGCACCGGCAGGCGGCAACTTGAATTAACGGGGTCGCACCTGAAATAATATCGGCTCTTGTTCAGCTCATGCTGGCAATTGGGGACCGCGCCCCCGATTTTACAGCCCCCTCGACCCGGGGCACTTCGTTCAGTCTTTCTGAACTGCGCGGTCGCCCGGTGATTCTCTATTTCTATCCCAAGGCCCGGTCGTTGGGTTGCACGCGCGAGGCCCGGGACTTCGCGAGCCATTACCCGGAATTGCGGGCCCGACGAGTCGAAGTGGTTGGAGTATCAATCGACACGCTGCCGGAACAGAGCCGGTTCTCCGAGGAGTGTCGTTTGCCGTTTCCGCTGATTCCCGATGCCGACAAACAGATCGCTCGGTCGTACGGCGTGCTCGGAGCCTTTGGCTACGCGAAGCGTGTGACCTTCTATCTGGACGAGGAAGGTCGCGTCGTCGATATTGTGCAAGGAATGTTGCCCGGACCCCACGTGACGCGTGGGCTGCAACATGGCGCGCCGAAAGGTCCTACCCCCTGACGAGCACCCGCGTTCGCGGGCACTCTCGTCGTCTGAATGGCCCGATCGGACTCGGATCTCAAGACCACCGTTCGAACTCACGCGGTCGCTACTAATCTGGCCGGTAACGCGAAGGCGCGAGGTGCGAGCGGGCGGACGATGCGAGTGATTCCTTCGCGCCCCCAACATCAACTATAAGTTCGGGGAGCCGCAAATTCTTACATCGTGCGGGCTCGCGAAAAGTATGCCCCGGCCTTTCAAATCGGAGCGGTCGTCGCCATCCTCGTACTCAGCGGATTTGGGGTCTATCTGGCCGTCCGTCCGGGGCCGCCTCCACCTGTTGTGATCGAAGGGATCACCTGGCATTTCCTGCAGGGCAACGATTCGGACGGCAGTTCGTGGCATGAGGGGCCGAACTACCCGTGGTTCGGACCGGGATTCAACGACTCCGGCCCAGTCTATCAATTCCCGCTGAACGTTCCATCGGGCGGCACCTGGAACCAGACCCTCATTCTCGTGAATACCGATCTCTACGGACGATCGATCTACTCGGTAACTTTCTTCCCCCAGGCGCAGTTGGTCGGAAGTTATCCCCCCCTACCGGCCCTCTTTGAGGCCGGGGAGGATACGGATTGGATCCTGACCATTCAAGTGACCGCGGCCCCCGGTTCCGTCGTTTGGCTGACCGCCACGATCAATTGCCTCGGGTAGTGCTCGCGACGCTGAGCAGGTCCTAGGACCCGGGAGATTCATCGAGATGCCGTCGTAGGACTCGAGGGGGGCGATATCGTGGAAGTAGGGCTCGGCCGCGAGGACTTCACCATCGGCAACCGGTCCCGGGCCGGGGGTAGCTCGCGACTTTGGCCGAGCTTTCCGCGGATCCAGTGGCGGACGTCCTGGAGGTACATGTTGTTGTACGGACACGCTCCGATGCAATCCCCGACTCCGCAACACTTGGCGCTCTTGAATTCCCCGCGCGTTCGGAAGTAGCGGGGCATATCGACCAACCCGACGGGACACGCCTTGGCACAATCCATCGTGGTACACGTCTGACAGACCTTCTTGTCCTTCACTTTGAGTTTGAAGAAACTCACGCGATTGAACAACGCACTAAACGTGCCCCAGTGGCAGAAGCCGGTCGTGACGCAGTTGTAGTTTCCGATGTACGGGATCGAGACGAACATGACGAACCACAGGGCCCCAAAGTAGAGCTCGAAGGGCAGGAGATTCGCATCCAGGTCGGTGCTGCGGATCTCGACGCCCGGGAGCAGGTGCAAGTAGGGGAGGAAGGACGTAGCGAACAATGAGATCAGGGCAAGGCTCGATGCGACCGTGTAGGCGGTCGAGAACTGACTGCCCGAGAACATCCGACCTACGCGCGACGAAGTGTTGAAGCTCTTCATCGAATTGATCGTCGTGCCTTGGTACATCATCGCGGCTCCGCACATCACCGAACACAGCGCGCGTCGTCCGAAGAGCACGGTGAGGACGCCGACCGAGGCATACATGAGAATGATCGCGGCGAAGAACGTCGGCGCGAAGGGTCCGCCGGTCCGGATGCCCATGCCCCAGCCGATGATCGGAATGTTCGCGAGGGCCGGGTCGTGGAAGAGCGGCGTCGCCGACCAGAAGCTCGGGAGGTAAACTACGGCGATGGCGTAGACACCGATCATGAGGCCCAACCGGATCTTCTGTTCTCGTTCGTGACTTTCGCGAATCTTGAAGACCACAAGGGCGGCCATCTCGACTCCCATCACGATCAAGAACCAAGCGGAGACCGTCACCGCGGCGACGAACCACAACCCGTCGTAGACGGCGTTTCCGACGATCGTTAACACACTGCCCTGGAGGGGAGCGAAGGGAATCCATCCGATGAACGTCCCGCCGTACAGGTGGACATCGATGAGCGCGCCGAGGAAGAGCTCGGCCACAAAGATACAGAGGAGTAGTTGGAACGCCCAGAACGGCTGAAAGGGCCAAGCGACCCGCTCTATTTCGTTGGTAGATTGGGGGATTCCGATCACACCAAAGAAAATGATAAGTTGCGCGAAGCTCGCGATGACGAGGACGATCGAAAAACCGAACCAGGCCCAGCAGAACAGGCCTGCCGCGGTGAAGGCCGTTGCCGCGGCCACCCCCAACATGTACTGGGAGACGTCGCGGTCGAGCTGCTTGTTCCGATACATGAACTGCATCTCGAAAATGAAGAGCGCGACGATGACGGTGGTCGCCCCGTAGATCGCAACCGACGGCCAATCCGCGAAAGGCAGCGTGGTGGGCAGGAGGAAAACGATCGCTGCCTGGAACAAGAACATCGTGGGGAGACCGCGCGCAAGTCGGTCCCGTAGGAGAATGGTCAGCAGGACCATTTCCCCCGCCGCGACTCCGAGGAACCAGCCCGAGGTGACCACCGAGGTCACGACTCCGGAGAATCCGGCTCCAACGGCGCCCGGATCAGAGATCAATTCAAACGACCAGCCCAATAGAAAGGCGATGACAAGGGCCACGCCACCGATGGCGAAGGCAGCGGTTCGGTCCCGAAGCCCTCCGCGATTGATCGCAGGATTTTCGCGAACGGGAGCAGACGCTTTCGCCGCCCATATCGAAGGAAGGGTCGCTGCGCCGACCATGACCCCGCCGAGTGCCGATACGAACGCGATCGGGTCCGAGTCGGAGGCTCGGAGCGAGAGGACCAGCCCCGAGAATATCGCCAATAGGAGGGCGAGGCCCCCGATCGCACCATTTCGAACTCGCGGGCTTTTTGCTTGCCAACTCTCTTTCAATAACACCGCGGTCGCAGCCGCGGTTCCGGCTGCGATGGGTGCTAGGATGAGGTCGATCCCCGACATCACTCGGCCCCCGCAAACCGACAGAGGGGAGTCTCACTCGATTGTCGTTGGTGCTGCCTGTGATCGACAGACACACCGCCGATCGAGCACCGGAGCCGACTGCAATGAATGACCTCGTGGCGCTGTCCCCTAACCGTCAAGGAGACCCCCAGTCTTCTCGTGAAGCACGTCTTTGTCGTGGTCGGGGTCTCCCAGGAGCGAGGTTCCGTTGTACTTTGCTAATTCGAAGGTTTGAATGTTCACCGCCACGACGGCCGACGGAAGGGGAACGTACGAGAGAGCCGCCGAGTAATTTTGCGCTACGTCCACCATCCAGTAGACAAAGGTAACAAGCCAGCCGGCCGAACTCTGGCTCAAGGCGGATCCGTAGGCTTTGCCGAGGTCCTCGTAGATGATTACGTACGAAAAGGTCACGATAGGGTAATTCTGCGCACCCAGAGTGTTGACCAACGACACGTTGGCCCAACTCACGTTACCAGCGGGAAGGCTACTTGCAACCCCGGATGCCGCACTTGCGACGTTCGTCGCATTCGGAAGGACGAACGCTCCCGATGGGTTCTCCAATGCGGCAAAAGTTTCGCCCGCCGCGAGCGCCTCCGGTAGGCCCACGTAACCGATGCTGCCGGGGGTCCGTTCAACCTGAGCCACCATAGCCAAACTGCCCTGAACCGCGATGCCGGCGGGCCATGCGACCGACTCGCCCGTTCCCTCGGTCGCACTCCATGCGGGGGTCGTTTGAGCGAGATAGCTCGTGAAGGCGAAGGAGCTCCCTCCCCAATCCGTGTCGTGTACCGGCGCGATGGTGAGATTCGTTGGCAGCGTGATCTCAGGATTCATCGTCGCAATGACCGGGGTGTTCCATTGTGTAATCTGGCCCAGATAAATTCCGGCAAGGACCGACCCGTTCAGCATCAGGCCGCCCGGGTTCCCGGGCAAATTGTAGATGACCGCCACTGCCCCGAGCGTGACGGGAATGGTCAGCGACGCGGTCGGCAAGGCCGCTTCCTGCGCTGAGGAAAGCGGAGCATCGGTGACGGCGAAATCGACGGAGAGCGCACTCAGATTTGCCAAACCGGTGGTACTACCGGAATCGCTGTACGTGATCTGCCCGCAGTTACTGTACGAATCGAATGCCTCGGCCCACTGATCGACTGCGGGGGCTGCGAACGTCGAACCCGCCCCGTCGAGTTGCACGGATCCGGGACAGCTCGGTAGGCTGAATCCCGAGCCCGGTGGAGTGAACCAACCCGCCCACCAACCGTAGCCGACTCCGGCGATCACCAGGATCGCAACAATCCCAGCCGTCTTCCAAAGGTTAGGGCGATCGATCTTTGGCCACTCGTCCTCCGGAGGGTCTTCCGAGAGCCCACTCCGAAAGCTCGCGGGATCGGTTTCAAAATCGTGCGACAAGTCCCTCGGATTGCATCCGACCGGAGGCGCGAACCGGCCCTCCGTGTAGTAAAAGGCGAGGGGGGGCAGATAAGGGAAGCGGACGGAAAAATGCGACTTTCGGGGCGCTCGAACGCTGAGATCCCACCCAAGAAGGGTTCGCGAGAATCAAAATCGACCGAATGCAGTGACTATTCTTCCTTTCCGACGAAACTCGAGGGGCCTCGCGATTACGTAGACAGCAACGCAGCGAGCTTCATGACTGTATTCCAATTGCGCGTCGTTCCTCGACTCCCTAACACCCGCTCGATCCGCGGGGTCGTCAGGCGCGATCTTCCGATACCTACGGGGTAAACGATGTAACCGTGGGCCCGAGCTCCTCGAACGCGCTCGGGTCCCGCGATCGCCGCTTGCAACGCGGTCCAGGCAGAGGGCTCCGTCGGTTTCTTCAGGACAAAAAGCGTCGTGTGGCCCGGATCCCGGGCGGCCTCCTCCCGGAATGGGTTCGCAGAGATGATCCCGTGCCAGTCGGTCGACGTTCGAACGAAGGCTTCGGTCTCGAGTCCAAAGGAGTCGGCGATCCCGGTTTCGATGCGTCTCTCGATCTCTTCCGGACGGGCCATCTTGCTCGCGCATACGAAATTTCCGGACTGTAGAAGAGTGCGAACGTTCTCTAACCCCGCGCGCTCAAGACTTTCTCTCAAAGCGTCCATCTTGAGGGTTGAAGAACCGGCTAGATTCACAGCCCTCAGCAGACCCACGTAGCGCTGCATTTCCCTCCACCTGAACTCTCATACGAATTTACTTCTCTGGCAATTGGAGCATAGGAAAGGCCGGATCCCAATGGTAGATTCGTTCATGCGTCGGGCCGCCGGAATCAGGGGCAATCCCGAGGCGGGTTCCGAACGTTCGACCATCACGAAACGGATAGACGATCTAAATCTCGAACGACGGAAAAGTACAAGGACATGCAATCGGTTTGGTCGGCGATGAGTCCGAACAAGAAGGTTGTCCAGACTTACCAAGAGAGTTTGGGCAACCTCGATTGGGGAGCCGTCGCTTCGTGCCTGACCGACGACGTGGAGCGAGTTGAGTGGGCCGATGGATTCCCGTCATCGGGAGTACCAGTGCGAGGGAAGGTCGAGGTCATCAAGGATATGCAGGCCCCCCGGAAGTTCCAGATACTAGCCACTCGGATGACGGAGGAAAACAACGTCGTGGTCACTGAGTGCGTCGTTCGAGTTCCCTTGGAAAACGGCGGTATTTTCGTAGGCCAGAGTTGCTCGATCTACGAGTTGCAGAACGGCAAGATCAAGCGGATGTCGTCCTTCGTGGCTGAGAACAAGCACCCGGTCTAAGAAGCGATCTCTAGTCTTGGTTGGCCACGTCCTTTCACAGGACAACGCGCCTCCAACGAGGTCAGTTCAACGGGGCACCAACACTCCGGGGCCTAGACGGGCGAGTGCCTTCGAATAGCTCGCCTTTAATCCATTGACGGATTCGACGATCCAAATGAGCGAAGTCACGTCGTTGCGCGATTGGTACGCGTACAACGCAGCCGCACGACATGCGTATTTCGAAACCCTCTCGCAACTCCCCCCCGAGGAGCTCAAACGAGATCGCGGAGCCTCGTTCCCGACGTTGCTCGACATCCTCGGTCACTCGATGGGCGGAACCGAGACTTGGATTGTTCGAATGTCCCCCTTGGTGGGTGAGCCTTTCGCGAACTATGCGGGACCCGACCCGGAAACCTTAGACGACCTGCGAAAGTACCAACATTTCGTCGAAGAACAAGTCGATCGATTCTTTTCCCGACTTAAGGAAGAAGACCTCGACCGGTCGTTCCTCGTTCCCAAACTGCACCCCTGGTGGGATGAGGATTTTACCGCGTCTGTGCGAAGCACCATCTTGCATGTCATCGAGCACGAGCTACAGCATCGCGGAGAGCTCAATGCCCTTCTGTGGCAGATCGATGTAGAGCCGCCGATCCTGGAATGGGGCGAGTTCGCCGAAATGCAAAAGAAAAAGTCGACTCCCAAGAAGTAACGCGGACGTCAAGAGAGCCGCGAGTTCGACGGCTTGCCTACCCCCCCGCGGTGGACTTGCCGAAGGGCCATTGGTGCTGAGTCGAAATACAAGCTCACGTCCGAGCCGAGCCGATCGGCGTGACGGATAAGGGCAGTCGATTGAGCAGTCCAATCCCGACGGCAACCGGTCCCCCTCGAACCCCAGGACCCAACTTCGGAGAGCTGGGCGAAGGAGCTGTAATAAGACAAAGGCAGTGCCCGTACCGTGCCGCTTCATTACGTGGGCATACGGGTGAAAGACCTCCGCCGTTCCCTTCGATTCTACACGAAAGTCCTGGGTCTGAGGGTTGTCATCCGGGGAGATGTTCGTGAGATGGGCCGTGGGATTTGGGTCGGGTTACAAGATCCGCAATCGAAGGCCAATCTGGAGCTCAATTGGTACCCGCCAAATTCGCCGTTCGGGACAAAATACCAACGAGGGGATGCGCTAGATCACATCGGATTCCTCTTGGGAAGAGTTACGTCGCAGAAACTCGAGCAAGTCTATCGTCGTCTCCTCAAGGCGGGAGCCAGGTCCACCTCGATGACCCCTAGAAAGACCGGAGGTTGGATGGCTTGTGTCAAGGACCCCGACGGAAACTGGATTGAACTATTCCGATGGCCGTCGGCCATCGAGCAGCGCGCGGAGCGAAGCGGAAGAAAACGAGCGCAACGACGAATACCCGCTCAATAGGTGTCAGTCACTCCCCGAGGCTCGGGGACCCTCCCCTCGACCCCGGTCTCATTGGGCCAGTCGCGGTTCCGCTTAGGATATTTCGAATTCGTTCCCGTCTAAGTCCCGGAAGACCGCGAACGTTCCCCAACTCTCCACATGAAGCTCCTCGGAAAACTCGACGCCCTTCGCCTTCAATTCATGAAAGGTGCGCTCGACCTCGGCGGGGTCGCTGCTGGGTATCGGGCTTCCCTTGCGAAAAGTAATCTCCCCGCAAGCCAGCCAGACTCCTGCCCGGCCTCCGGGTTTGTCGCCTGCCCACGCCTCCGGCCCCTCGCAGAGATGGATTAACGGATACGTCGTACCTTTGGGCCGTACGAAAACGGCGTGCTCCTCCTTACCGACGATTTCGAAGCCCAACTTATCCTTGTACCACATTGCCGCCCTGTCGCCGTCGCGAACCAGGATAGAAATTTGGCCAATCCCCGTTAGCATAGACACGGCATCGCCCGATCGGATAACTAAATGCTGCGGGGAAAGGTGTACGCCGGTCTTTCGCGCTGTGACCCTGAAGGTTCAAGAGGACTACCTCGAGTGGTTCACCTTCCTCCGAGCCGAGTTAGGGGGCCGGTCAATGCGAGGGCCGGCTCGGGGAAGCTGACGGAATCCCCCTACTCGGAAATGCATCAGGGTACCAATGGCCAGGGGACTATGCACAACGAGGGGGTTAGCCAAGCTAGTCTTCCCCCCCCACTCCACTCCCCGGCGTGAAAAGCTAGCACCGTCAACCGGTTCGTTCGTCCTCGTCCAGGCGCTTCCCCATGCTGACCACGTCATCCTCCAAGTACCCGATACAGCGATAGAACTCGATTACACCTTGGTTGGACGTCCGAATCTGCAAGTTGATCTTCGGGCACCCGGATTCGCGCAGCAGAGCTTCGGCAGCGGCGGCAAGCGCACGCCCCAAGCCCTTTCGTTGCTGCGGCGGGTCCACCGCCAGATAGTTCAGCCATCCACGGTGCCCATCGAATCCGGCCATCACGGTCCCGACCACTTGACCGTCGAGCGCTCCGACCAGAAACAAGTCGGGTCGGACGGTGAGCTTGCGTCGTATGTCCTTGCGTGGGTCGTTTTGCGGTCGGACTAAGCCGCATCGGTTCCAGAGCGAAATTACGGCTTCTTCATCCTTCGGCTTGAATGCACGAATCTCCATGTTACACGACGGCCTCTTGCTGCCGGGAGTCACACGGCTATGAACTCTACGCACCCACACAGAACGGAGACTTGGTCGAGGCTTCCGAGAGAGCCCGCCCGTAAGGCCACGAAAGATGCACCCAGCTCATCATCCATACTACCAAGGGCTAATTGCCGGCACGTCGGTGCGCCGATGCATGAGTCGCGGAACGCTCATCGCGGAAAGCCTCAAGCTCGGCTGCAGCCTGGAAGGGCTGGCCCTCACTCTGTCCAAAATCACGCGCGAGGTTGCGAGCGATGCGTCCGGGAACCAGCCGTCTATCTGGACCGTCATAGAATTTGAAACAAGCGAACGCCCCGAACGGCTGGCCAACGCGTAGGCGGCGGTGCTCGACGACAAACCCTTTGTGTGGTACTGCAACTTCACAGAGGGCGACGAAGTGTTCATCGTCTACCCGCAGCGGGTATTCCGGTACCTTCGGCGGGGTGCCTCGGGGCGCCGGGAGGCACAAGGATACGGGCAATCCAAAGGAGTGCCCCCCGCCCAGCTCGACTGGACGGAGTGATCTGCTTCCGATAGAAGGACAGACGCCCTTCGGAGACACCGAACCATTTCCCTCGTAATCTTGGAGCCGCCAGAGAGGATTGAACTCCCGACCTGCTGATTACAAATCAGCCGCTCTACCGACTGAGCTATGGCGGCATGCGTGCACTACAACGCTGGCGTCCGCGCATTTAGGACTTCGGTTCCATCCGGTCCACGGCGAGTTGTGGTCATATGCCGCCTCGGCTTGATTTTGGCCCTACGTGTCGCTGGCGGAGGCGCGCGATGAATGACTGGAGCGCGATAAACACCCGGGAAGCGTTCTAGCGCGCGGCGCGAAATCGAGGTACGAATCGACCGGTGTGGGTGACGTAGCTCCGATAGATCGATCCGAACCCGTCGGACGATCCGAGGAGTCCCTCCTCCAAACGGGCGCGATAGAGGGCCAAACAGACAAGGAGAACCGTCAGGACGGCGGCTAGCGAGCTCAGAAATAGGAACGTCTGACCCAGCGCGATCACAATGATCGCGCCATAAACGGGGTGTCGCACGTAACGGTATGGACCTGTTTGCACGAGATGAGCTCCTTTCCGGATTTGAATCCGAGGCGTCATCTGTGCGCCCAAAGCGCGTGCTGATCGTGAGTAGATCAATCCCCCCGCCACCCCGAGCACGACTCCCGCAATCTGGACAATCCAGGAATACTGAAAATCGGGGAACGCGGGCCAGTGGTAGGCATACATCGGGACTAGGAACACTCCTGCCGGCCAGAAGAGCGCGACCAGCGTGCCGACGATCCAGGCGAGCTGCGTGCCCTGGGCGGGTGTCCTCGAGATCACGACGCCAACGGACTGCCCAGAGCGTAGGGTTCGAGAAATACCGCTCGTGAAACCGACCGACGTCGCCACCAAGGCTATTCCAGCGCTGATCTGGACGACTAGAAGGCCCAGCACGTGCGACGCTCCTATCGAGAGGATTTGACCGTTAGCTTAATTGCTATCAAGTATCCCGGCTCAGATAGAACGGCCAGTGCCCGCGAACGGCCGCAAGCGGTGTCCTCCGAATGACTCGGCGTCAAGGAGGACGCTGATCGCAATTCGACAAAGCTCATCGATGACGGGGTCCGAACCGGCCGGCAATCCGTGCCAGGATCAGTAGAACTTATGGCGAAGCCGTTTTCAGAGTCCAGTGCGAGTGGCTGGCACGGAACCCACCCATGCACGACCTGTTCCCGGCAATCTCCTTGCGAAGCGCCCCTGGGGGCGCATTCCGCTCGAGTGGGTCGGAAGGCATTGGGCGGGCCGTCGCTCCAAAATACATGCCATTTGATCTGCGGCGGAAGCGCATGATTAGAGGGTGAGTCATGGAGAAATCGAGCATCTTCTTGCCACCCTGGCGGATCGGAATTCTGCGACGATTGGATGTGGTTCTAATTTTGTTCGAGCTGGTTTTGAGCGCGATCTTCGTTTCACTGTCCTATCTAACTGCCAACCTGTACGTCAGGGGAGTTGGAGTTGGATTGGTAATCGCTTGGGTGACGAGTGCGATAGCCTATCTATTCAAGAAGAAAATGGCAGAACAGTGAGGAACGAGTCGGCGAACATTCAACTCCCACCCACGCTTCTTCGTGTCGAGAAGGAAACATCCGGTATTTCTGATCGAATCCTCCGGTTCCGAAGTTTAGCTAGCATGTACGGCGGACTCTGCAACCAGGACGACGATTCATAGAGCACGAGCCGTACCTAGGAATGACGGCCTCGCTCCCTATCCCCGCCCTTATCTTTGGACCCGGACAAACAAGGCGTGATTGTATTCGAGCGAGAAGCCCGAGGGCCTCGTAGCTAGCGGGCGCCGATCCTACGTCCGCAACAATGGTCGGATTAGCATCCGGGATAGGGGAGAGGTCGATGAATTTTGCAGGGCCCTTGCAGGATTATCTGGATCAACGCCTCGGCGGGCCCACGGTCTAAATACCGCGTCCATCATGGGGTCATAGGAGTTCCTTGCAAGGCGTTCCGGGGCGAGTCTCCCCGTCGGGCCAGACCGCCAAAACGCTCATTCTCGTGGGTCTGATTCTGCAAGGAATCTTCGTCCTGTTTCTGTTGGGCTTCGGGGCCGTGTTGCTGATTGTATTCATTGGCATCTTTTTGCTTGCGGCAGGCGCACTTGGCCTCATTTGGTTGATCCTCGTCTACCTCTTTAGCTACCAACCGGCGCGCGACGGGAATTACGAAGCAGCCCGTACCCCGACCCTCGTTTTCACGATCCTGTCTTTCTTGACGCTGAGCATTATTCCGGCGATATTGTACCTGATCGCGTACATCAAGCTCGGCGATGCGGTTCGGGAGGTTGCGGCTCCGATGCCTTCCCAATTCCTGCCTCCCGCCCCTCGAATGCAAGTCTGCCTCAAGTGCGGCTCTCTACGTCAGGGGCCCGGAGCGTTCTGCGCGCATTGCGGGACCCCATGGCCTCCGTGAAGCAAAGCGAAATCTGTCACTAGGACAGGTGGCCGGGCGTGGATGTCGGTAGGCTGTGATCACTTCGTCCCTTGCGGGCGAGCCTGCAGCTGCTGCTCGGCTGGAAATGTATCAGGGGGTGGCCGCTCGCCGGCTTGGAATGGGAGGCCACGATGAAGTTCACAAGTCTGGGTAGGCTGGGTCCGCGGGTCTCGCGGATCTGCCTTGGGTGCATGACGTTCGGGAATGAACAGGAATGGATGCTCGATGGGGAGCAAGCGGACCGAGTGGTTCAGCGCGCGCTGGATCTCGGAATCAATTACTTCGACACGGCGGACGTCTACTCAGATGGCCGATCGGAAGAGATTCTGGGGGAGTCCCTCGAAGGTCACGAGGAAGTCGTAGTCGCGACGAAGGTTGGTCTGCAATTCGGATCCGACCCCAAGAATGCGGGCCTTTCGAGGGAGCGGATCTTGCGCCAGGTTGCCGGATCGCTCGCGCGACTCAAGCGAAAGCGGATCGATCTCTACCAGATCCATCGCTGGGATTATGGGACACCAATCGAAGAAACGCTCCAGACGCTGACCGATCTCGTGAGCGAAGGAAGGGTCACTCGCATCGGCGCGTCCGCGATGTTCGCCTGGCAATTCATGCAATCGCTGGCCGTTTCCGCCCGTGACGGCCTCGAGGCTTTCGCCACGATGCAGAATCGTTACAATCTGGTCTATCGCGAGGAGGAACGCGAGATGATCCCCCTTTGCCAACAGTACAAGATTGCGGTCTTACCCTACAGCCCCCTCGCCATGGGATTCTTGTCCGGCAAGTACAAGAAAGGGATGACTCCCGATTCGGTCCGCTACCGGAGCAGCTCGGCACTTCGCGAGCGTTACTTCTTTGAGAACGACTTCGCCGTGCTCGAGGCGACGAGGACCATCGCCGGTGAAAAGGGAGTCACCCCGGCTCAGGTCTCGATCGCCTGGCTGCTCAGCAAGCCACCCGTTGCCTCCGTTATTCTGGGAGCGAGCAAGCCCGAACACGTTGACCAAGCGGTCGAAGCGCTGGAGATTTCTCTAACGGAATCCGAGATCAAGAGGTTGGAAGAACGATACTTGCCGCATGCGCTGATAGGTCCGGTCTTGCCGCCAGCACCGAGCTCGTGATCGTCACCCGTAACCATACTAGCGACGGGCCTCCCGGGGCCACCGGATGCATCTGAGCCAACCCGGAGCGCGACCTCCTCGGACTTTTCGGGACCGGCCGCGATTGATGGCTGTCGAGGGGAGAGCATTCGCGCGTAGAACGAGTGAACTAGTTACAGATAGTCAAACGGACGAAGGTCACGGAACGGACGACGACGCCGGGTGGGAATGCTCCAGAAGACGACCCAGAATAGTCCGCACGACCGCGTACACGACGAAAAGCGCGGCTAATCCAGCGGCGAAGGCGATCGCGAGTCCGTCGGGAACGAGGAGCAGCGCGACGACCGCGCAGAATGCGGAAAAGCTGAAGAGGCCATATTGGAGACCTCTAAGGAAGACGAACACGGGGACCGGCCCTTCCCGAGAATGCGTGAAGATAACCAGCGTGATCGTAAAGACCGGAATAGGACTCAAGAGACCGCTTAGTTGAGACCCCAAACTCTCGGCAGCCGTCGTGATCACCAGGACAATGACCGCCGCGGTCAACATCCGCAGGGGGATCTCCCATCGCGGGAGCGAGGCCGCCAGCGCAGACCCCGTCGGCTTGGGCAGGACCGCGAGCACAATGCAGAGCGCGAGAATCGCCCCGACAAAGTCGACGACTACCATCTCGGGAAGCCGGCTCAAAACAAGGGTCGAACCGACGAACCCGGCAGCAGCAATCCCGAGGCACACGGGCCAGGTGTACTTCGGAGCGGAGCGCGCGTATCCAATCGTAAACGCGCAAATCGAAACGACTCCCAGGAGAGCTCCCAACGCCGCGGAAGATGCGAATGCCGCTCCGTCGGTCAGAGTGAGTACGAAGAGGACGGTCCCGGTGGTAATGGGAAGGGCGACAAGCCATCCAGCGGCTCGGTGTCCGTAGCGCAACGCGATGAGACTGACGAGACCGATAAATGCAGGCGCAATCGCGACCTTGAGGACGAGGAGATCGACCGTATTGTTCACATTCGTGGGACCCCCCCAGGGGAGACTAGTTGCGGAATGTCAAGGCAACGTACCGGATTGATGGGACCTCAAGGGTGAAGAGTTCAACATAGTCGTCCTTCTGGATTGACTAAAATCGGCCGTACCGGACTTCTCTCGGAAGTTGGGGGCCAAGAATAGGGCTCACCGAATTCTACCGCCCTACCGGGGTTTCTCCAGAATGAGGTCGTAGAAGTGCCAGTGCTTGGGACCCTCGAACGACCGCCCATTCTCCATCGTTTCCCGCAGGAGTTCGACCTTGTAGCCGCGCAACAGAGATCGAATTTGGTAGGGACCGTGAAATGTCATGGGTCGCTTCCTGTACCACTCGTCCTTCACCCCAAACAGTTGACCGGCAAAGTGCCCTCCGGGACGTAGCGCGTGACGAATGCTCGCCCAAAGGTCCGGGAATTTCCCGGGAGAACAGAAGGGTAAGGAGAAGCTCGCGTAGATCAGGTCCGCAGGCGGGAGCTCGAGACCTTCCATCGACCCGTTGACTGTGGTCAGGAAGGGGCGCAGTCGAGACGGTACCCGACGAGAGAGAAAGTCGATCGCATCCTTTTGTCCGTCGATTGCGAGAACGGACCACCGTCTGCGAAGGAGCTCGAGCGTGTCCGTACCGGCGCCGAAACCCAGCTCAATTGCCTTCCGACGTTTTCGAGACTTACCCTCCCAGTCGATGTGGTCCAGGGTGCGTAGAAGGAGCTCGCGCGGGGGGCGCGCGGCGGTCCATCGGTAGTAAGCGCCCCACTTCGGAAAAGTTGTCGGGGCGTATTTTCGGGCCATACCGCGCGTGATATTGTCGTTCCTCAGATGATAGTTGCTAGGGACGGGGTCGATCAGTGACTCCGTGAGTCGTCTGCCCGAATCAGTGCTCGCGCGAAGGCCAGCCGAAGAACGCCCCCGATCGGCTCCAGGGCCCCAAGCGCCACCCGGTAGACGGACGGATGGACGCTAACCCTAGTAGTCCGGCCGACGACGCGGCTCGAGCCCCTCGTCTCCGGAACTGTCCGTTCGAGACTTCGCGGACGCCTGCAACGCCTCGAGTAGCGGCAGAAACTCGTACTGGCCGACATGGAGGGTGCCGTTGACAAAGAAGGTAGGCGCGTCGCCGACACCTGCCTCTTCCGCACTTTCGAGGTCCTCATCTACGCGACGGGCAGCCGCTCCAGTGGACAAATCTCGTTCGAAATCTTCCATTTCGATCGGGAGTCCCCGAGCAATCTCGCGAAATGCTTGGTCGGAGAGGTCGTCCTGGCGTCCGAAGAGACGATCGTGCATGAGCCAAAATTTGCCTTGCAATCCGGCAGCCTCGGCGGCCTCCGCCGCCGGCCTGGAGCGGGGGTGTATGTTCGGCTGGGGGTAGTTGCGGAAAACAAAGCATAGGTCACTCTGCAACTCCTTGACCAACTCGTTCACGGTTCCCAACACATCTCGGCACCGCGAAGAAGTATAGTCGCCGTACTCGACGAGCGTCGATCGGGCCGAAGGCGAGCCGAGGCAATTGTCTCGCTCCTCCACCGGGAGAACTAGTTCCGCCATTTTCTCGTTCTTTACCATAGGTCTCGTCGTTGGCTGAAGCGCGAACGCGCTTCTATCTTTCGGACAAAGCATTGGGCGGACCCAACTCCCAAGGGAATTGCGTCTCGCCCGCCTCGCGCGATAGGACGATTCCTCTTGCTGGGAAAGCGTTTCCGAGGGCATAACGACAAGGAGCGGCCGATCAGAGACGTTTTGCGGTTCGCCCAAAAAATCTTCACGAATAATCCGGCTGGGGAGCTTTCCGTCGCTTGCGAAGCGGCCTGGGTCCTGATTTGCACAGTTTGACGAGACTGGGGCCTCCTACTTCCGCAAGGCTTCTTACCGCGCCGTGAGTGACCCGGAGCGTGCTCGAAAAGGCCGGACCCGTGTCGGGGATCCGTGCGCCGCGGGGGGCGACGCTCTCATGTCAGGGTTGGTCGCAGGAAGGTGCCTACCGGCTGCTTCTCAACAATCTCGACTCGGAAGTCGCACGCGATCCCGCCCATTTGATCGTGTACGGTGGGCGAGGAAAGGCGGCGAGAAACTGGGAGTCCTTCCATCGGATCGTCGCCGCGCTGAAAACCTTGAGCAACGAAGAGACACTTCTCGTTCAGTCGGGAAAACCGGTGGGAATTTTTCCGACGCATGCGGAAGCGCCTCGTGTGCTCATCGTCAACGCCATGTTGGTCCCGAGGTGGGCCACCGACGAGGTGTTTTGGGATCTAGAGGCGCGCGGGCTGACGATGTATGGTCAAATGACGGCCGGCAGCTGGATCTATATCGGGACTCAAGGGATCTTGCAAGGGACCTACGAGACGCTCGCATCGTTGGCGCGTCTCGAGTTCAGCTCGGGCGACCTCGCCGGCCGGTGGCTACTTTCTTCGGGTCTCGGGGAGATGGGCGGCGCACAACCGCTCGCGATGACCATGCTCGGGGGGGCGGCCCTGATCGTCGACGTCGATCCGCGGGCCCTCGCGCGACGTTTGGGGACGAAATACCTCGATCGAGAAGCAAGGTCGCTCGATGACGCTCTGACATCGGTACACGAGGCGGTCCGGGAGCGTCGCGCGTTGTCGGTGGGATTGTGCGCGAACGCCGCGGATGTCTATCCTGAATTGGTTCGTCGGGCCGTCGTGCCCGACATCGTGTCGGACCAAACGGCCGCGCACGATCTCAGTGTCGGGTATATTCCACGAGGGTTTACTCTTGAAGAAGCCCAGCGCGAACGTGACCACGACCCGGACCATTACCTCGCGCTTGTTCGAGACTCCCTCGCCGCGGAGGCCCGGGCGATCCTCGACCTCCAAGCGCGGGGCAGTAAGGCGTTCGACTACGGCAACAACTTTCGAACTCAAGCCCGCGAATCTGGCGTTGCGAATGCGTTCGATATCCCCGGCTATGTGCCGAAATACATCCGTCCGCTTTTCGCCGTCGGAAGTGGGCCGTTTCGATGGGTTGCCCTTGGCGGAGCGCCCGAAGACATTCGAGCCATCGACGGGATGATCCTCCGCGAATTTGCCGAGAACAAGCATCTCTGCCGCTGGATCGAGCTCGCCGCTGCGCGCGTGCGGTTTCAAGGCCTACCGGCCCGGATATGTTACATGGGCTATGGGGAGCGAGAGCGCTTCGGTCACCTCGTTAACGATATGGTCCACGACGGGACGCTGGGGGCGCCCATCGCGATCGGGAGAGACCATCACGATACCGGGAGTGTCGCGAGCCCATTTCGGGAAACGGAACGCATGAAGGACGGATCGGATGCCATCGCCGATTGGCCGATCCTGAATGCCCTCCTCAACGTAGCCAGCGGGGCGAGCTGGGTTTCAGTCCATCATGGAGGGGG
Source organism: Thermoplasmata archaeon (assembly GCA_049584655.1). Taxonomy (GTDB): domain Archaea; phylum Thermoplasmatota; class Thermoplasmata; order Lutacidiplasmatales; family UBA184; genus Lutacidiplasma. Next base: position 17,555 of record JBAUYF010000026.1, read on the forward strand.
CGTCGGGATTGGAAACGCGATCCATGCGGGGTTGGTCATCGTCGCGGATGGGACTCCCGATGCCGACCGTCGGATTGGTCGGGTACTGCATAACGACCCCGGGATTGGAGTGGCGCGACATGCCGATGCTGGCTACGAGGAATCGCTTGCGATGCTCGACTCCGCCCGTTTTCGAGTCCCGCGGGAATCCGACCCAGGTCCGGGCAGCGACCGATAATCTTACCCCGCACCACTTTCAGAAACGCTCGATGCGACGGGGCGGCCCGATATGTCACGTCGTTCACCCATCGTAAGGAAGTTGCATATCACTGGCGCAACGCGTGGCCCTGACGACAAGAACGGGGAAAAGGCCCAGTGAATGTCATGCTCTAGCATACCGTCCAAGGCGTTTCAAATGAAACGGAACATCGCCTTATCCCACAATCGCAAGGTTATACTGCCACAGACGGCGGTAAGCCGTCAGAAGGAACCATGACGAAAAGTGGCGGAACGAAGCGAGTGTTGCTGACGACTCTGGTTGGGGTTTTTGTGGCCCTGATGGTCATCCCGATGCTGGGATCGTTCGCAAATGCCGCGCCGGCCCCGCAGGCTGCAGCCAGTCCCGCTGCGGCTCAGCAGTGGGCGTATGGCGGCGAAGCGTGGCAAAATGGAACGGTTATCTTGTCGAATTCGGAATACACCTATAGCGCGTTTTTCGGGTGGACGGTCGTCTTAACCTCCACGCCCACGAGCGCGAACATTCTTTCGTTGGAAGCCCAACGGACGATGGCGACCACCCTGGTCGTGAACTACTGCGCCCCCCAGTGCTCTAGCCCAACTCTCCAGGCCACCTACAATCTGAAGGCGCAAGAAGCCGACGCCGGATTCGCGAACGTCACGAACCAATCGACGGTCTACGAATCGGGAGTCGCCGTTCCCGCGGTGGGCTTGCTCAACGACTCCGCGTCGAGCCATGGACAGCTCTCGGAGATCCTACAGGTGACGACGGGCGGACAGACCGCAACCCGGACTCTGACCGCGACGGGAAACTCGAATTCCTCGATCGCGTTCTCGCCGGGATTGGGATTGATCCCGCTCAATCTCTCGGCGGCGAACACCTGGAACTCGACGGCTCAGTTCTCGGCCCAGGGCGCCTGGCTGATCAACTATGCGTGGTCGGCGACGACCCTCTCGGGAGTTAGTTCGACGGGCATGGGGAGCGTCAATGGAACCGTCCAGCGCTCCGGTGAGGTCAATCTCACCGGCTACGTTCTGGGTATGGTCCACTTGCGCGACCAAACGATCGTACCAGCGATTTTGTTGGTGATCCAGGGTCCGTTTGACGACTACGACGGGTTCATCCTCGTTCCGCACGCCTACAACATGTTTGGTGGAGCGGCCCACGGGTACGACTCCTACGGATTGGGCGGCGCGAATGTGGCGAGCTCGAGTGTCGATGGTTCGATCGCGGGCGGTCAGTTCCACCCGACGGCCGCCTCGGCCTCGTTCGGAGCTTCCGCGAGCGACGTGAGCCCGCCGGGCACCTCCGGTGGCTCGTCCCCTGGCGCTAACTACGGCTCGCCGGGAGAGCAGGTCCAAGCTCAACCGATGTCCGTGGTCGCAGCCCAACAGGAATCGAGCTGCTTGACGAACGGATGCGGAGGCAGTGCGGCTTCTGCGCTACCGATCATTCCGATCCTCGTGATCGGTCTGGTCGTCGCGGCCGTGATCGGGACCGTATCGGTGACCGAATGGCGCGTCTACGCCCGACGCAAGAAGCAGCAGGAATTGGTCGGCGGATACAGCGCGGCGCTCAATGGCGGCCTTCCCCCCGCCCGAGCGGCCGAGACGCGGATCCCCGAAGGACCTGCTGGCGAAGCGCCGGCCGGACCGCAGGAGCAGCCTCCTCGCGCGCTCTAAAACGGTGATCGCCTGTCGGGTGGGTCCTCTTTCGAGGATCCACTCAAAACCCCTTCGCCCACCCTTTTTTTTTCCCCAAATCACGTAGCCCGCTCGGGGCCGCTTAAGATTTCGAACCGTGCTCGGATTGGGATCGACTTTCGAAGTGTCGCACTGCCGATTCGAGGGTCGCCCGGTCCGTCTCGTAACCCAAGCGCCGACGCGCCTCCTCAAACGAGACCCACTCGACTCGGTCGAAGATCGGCTCCGGATGCGCGTCGCGCTCCAGCGTTGACGCCAGAAAATAGATCGTGGTCTTGAACACATTGCGAGCGTGCTTGGGTTGGAAAAACCGGTAGGAAACTTCGGCAATCTCGCTTTCGAGCTGTACATTGTGCAGTCCGGTCTCTTCGCGAGTTTCTCGGATCGCGGTGGTCTCCAGGGACTCGCCCGGATCCACGTGGCCCTTGGGAAAGCACCAGCGATCCTCATCCGCCTGGTGGAGCAGCAGTACCTCGGGACGCGAATCATAGAGGAGCACGACACCCGCAGCGACTTCGGCGACCGTGGGTGCCCCGGGTTGGAACGGCCGACTCATCGTTCGCATGCAGCGTCCCCCTTAGGCGCGTCTCCGGCGCTGCCATCCAAGACTTAAGAGGCCTCCTGCCTCGGCGCCATGAGATGCTCGAGCCGTCTGAATCGATTGAAGACCTCGCGACCCTCGTCCGAGTCAAAGCGCAGAAGAACGGCTCCCGCGTGGCCCTGCGCTTCCCGGGGCGACAGCTGACCTACGAAGAACTCGATCGGGAAACGGACCGAGTCGCGAATGGTCTCTCCGCGGCGGGTATCGGTCCCGGAACGCGCGTCGCGTGTCTGCTCTTTAACACGCCCGAATTCCCACTCCTCTGGTTCGCTCTCGCGAAACGCCACGCGGTACTTGTCCCCCTTAATACGGGGCTCAAGGGTGAGATCCTTCGATACGAACTCGACGACTCCCAACCCCAAGCGATCGTCGTCGACGAGCGCCTCTGGGACACGTACTCGGCAGTTCGAGATGGTCTTTCGATCACCGGAGAATGGGTGGTCGGTGCGGCACCTCCCACTCGGGGAACTCGCGCGGCCCCCGCGCTCTGGTCGGAGTTACCGAGCGACCGTGCCACGCCCGATCTAGGACCCGCTCGGCCCTGGGAGCCGTCCTCGATCCTGTATACGAGTGGAACGACGGGCCCTCCCAAAGGCGCGGTGATTCCACACGTGAAGGGCCTTATTACGGCCACCGAAATTGGACTTCGCAGCCGGCTCTCGGCGGAGTCCGTCCTCTTCACCGCGCTGCCGCTCTTCCACTGTAACGCGCAAGAGATGACGACGCTCACAGCGCTCCTGAACGACTTGACCGCCGCCTTCGACGAGCGATTTTCGGCGTCCCGATTCTGGGAAAATGCCGCGCACTTGGACGCGACCCATGTATCCCTACTCATCTCGATGGTCAATGTTTTGTTCAAGCAAGCCGAGCAAGCCTCGGACCGGACTCATGGCGTGCGCACCGCGCTGACCGCGGGCGCGACGAAGCAGATCTGGCCGGAGTTCGAACAACGATTCGGCGTCACCATCATTGAGCTCTATGGCATCACGGAATGCGGCTGCACGACCCTCATGAATCCGCCGAACGCGATCCGTCTGGGGTCGGTGGGCACTCCGCTGGGATTCATTGAAGCCCAGGTTGTGGACGACAACGATCAGCCCGTCACGCCGGGTACGCGAGGCGAGCTCCTCGTTCGAAATCGGCGCCCCTTCACCATGTTCTTAGGGTACCACCGCAAGCCGGAACAAACGGTGGACGCGTGGAGAAATCTCTGGTTCCACACCGGCGATTACTTCACTCAGGACACCGATGGCTACTACTACTTCATCGATCGAAAGAAGGACGTTATCCGCCGGCGAGGCGAGAACCTCGCGCCTTACGACGTCGAGAGCGTACTGAATCGCCATCCCGAGGTGTTTGAATCCGTTGTGGTCGGCGTCCCATCGCCGTTGGGGGAGGAGGATGTGAAGGCGTTCGTCGTTCTCAAACCGGGAGGCAAGCTGGAGGCGAGGGGACTCTTCGAGTATGCCATCGAACATCTTCCGTTCTTCATGGTTCCCCAGATCATCGAATTTGTAGATGAGATACCCAAAACAGCGAATCAAAAGGCGCAGCGCTTCATGCTCCGCAGTCGCCGAGGGGGTGTCGAGTATGACCGGGACCGGCTCGGTATCAGTCTCCGCCGCCCCTAAACCGGCGGATCGCCGCCCCGTAGTTCTCCTTGACACGAACGCTATCTTGCTCCCATTTACGCGGCGGTTTCCCTTAGAGGCCGAAATTGAACGGCTCGTGGGACCCGCGCAGATCCAGCTCCCGGCTTTCGTTGTCGCCGAGCTTGAAGCATTGGTCGCGCGTCGCGTCCGCGGAGCACGCGCGGCCCTCGGGTGGTCCACCAAATTCCCGCGGCGGAAGACGCACGGGCGCGGTGACGACGCGCTCGTGCGGACGGCGCGACCATTTCGAGATTGGGTCGTAACATCCGACCATGAACTTCAGCAGCGGCTGAGGAACCGCGGCGTCTCAACGATGATCCCACGCGACCGTCACCGTTTGGAGCCGGTCCGCGGCGACAATCCATCCCCTCGGAGTGCCCCGAATATCCGCTCGGCGGCAACGGTTAAGAATGGCGTTCCCGTCGTCTCACTATCGCGAAGGGCGCGAGCGAAAAAATGACCGACGCGGATCTCCTGCTCTCAACGCCCGGACTTGAATTCGGGAGCGGCGTCATCGGTGTTTGTGACATTTGCGGCAAGCGGCAGGCCGTGATCGTACTGCAAAAGGAGCGGTTCAAGCTCTGTGTAATCGACTTCCTCAACAAGACCTGGGTCAAGTCGGAGCAGACTCCCGGCGCGCCGCTCCCACCGTATCAGAGCGATCGCATTTGGTTCGATACGAAATTTACGCCCGAGGGGAAAGCGACCGCGATTGTTCTCACCCCCACTAAGATCGTGAAGCATCCGACCGTTTTGATCACGCCGGATGTTTTCGGCCTCACCACGGCGGTGCTCGATGCCGGGATCCGGTTGGCGCGCGAAGGCTTCGAAGTCCTACTTCCGGATGTAGGGAAGATCAGTTCAGTCGGACCGGGAAGCCACCTGGCTCTCCGGCTCGGGTCGATGGTGCGTGGACTCCCGATCCGGTCGCGGCGCGTTGAGCATTGGCTCCAGCTCTATCGGGACGCGTTGGCGTATCTCAACACGCGTGAAATGGTCGACTCGACCAAGACGGCAGTGATGGGACTCTCCTACGGCGCTTCGCTCGCACTGGCGATTGCGGCGGAAACGCCGAAGATCACCGCTGTCGCGCTCGCCTATCCGATGCCGGTCAATCCCCCGGAACTCGCCCGCGCAGTGTCAGCCCCAATCCTGTTCGTCGGTGGAACCCGAGATCGAGCGGCCTTGCACGCGAAAGCTCAGCTCCTGGCGGCGGTCGGGAGCGGTGGTCTCGTGCTGGCCGAGTATGATGGCGCCCGTCACAATTTCCTCGCCCGCGACATGCCGCAATACAATTTGGGCCAGGCGGAGCAGGCGTGGGCCCGGATCACCGGATTCCTTCGACAGTACCTTCTCCCGCCTCCTCCCAAACCCCCGGCGCCTCCCGTCAGGCCGGCCGCGCCGATCGATACGGCTCACGGGAAGGCTCCGCCGATCGCTTCCCCAACGTCTGGACGACCGGCCGGAGCGCCCTCCACTCCCGTTGCGCGCCCTACTCCCTAAGGGACGAATTAATCGACGATTTGGATTTCGGCCCGCCGGAGTCAGCCGACCGAGTCCTGCTGCGGTTGTCGAACGCAGAGCCTCCTACGCGCGATCCGGCCGTCGGCGTCGTCAGATCAGCCACCTACGAGTATTCGTAGAATCCTCGACCCGTCTTGCGGCCCAAATGACCCGCATCGACCAGGCGGCGCATCGCGTTGGAAGGTCGGTATTTGGGATCGCCGAATTCGCGCTGCAGCGTTTCGGCAACTTCGAGGGCCACGTCCAGTCCGATCAGGTCCGCGAGTTCGAATGGACCCATCGGCAGTCCGGCGCCGCTCTTCATGGCCAGGTCGATGTCGCGTGAGGATGCGGTCCCCTCCTCCAACGCAAAGCAGGCCTCGTTCAGGACCGGGATGAGGATCCGATTCACGAGGTACGCCGGTGATTCTTTCACTCGGATCGGGACCAAGGGATAGCGATGATTTCGCAGCGAATGCAAGAAGTCGACGGTGTCCGAAATCACCTCATCCCGCGTCTCCACGCCGCCCGCGACCTCGACCAGGGGTAGCGTCCCCGGTGGGTTGAAGAAGTGCGTGACCAGCGTTTCGCGCGCATGCTTTAGACCTCGCGCAAGTCGGGTGATGGACAACGACGATGTATTGGAGCCGATGACTGCGTACTCTGGCAGCACCCGGTCGAGCGCCTCGAGAACGGGGCGTTTCACTTCGATTTTTTCGAAGACCGCCTCGACGACGAAATCGACTTCCGCAAAGGGCGCGTAGTCGGTAGTGCCACGGACGCGCGCCACGATCTCCGCGCCGCGCGCCTTCGTTACCTTGGGGGCGAGCTTCTGGTGAATCTGCTGCTGTTGCTCGTCCGTCAGTCGAACACCGAGTTGGGTGATCCGTTCGATTTCCTTCTCGGCTCGGGAGGTATGGAATTCAACCAGGGCGTCCACTATGGAACCCACTCGGGCCAGACCTTTCTCGACGAGGGGGCCGTCGATATCCTTGAGGAGGACTTCGATTCCGTTGAAGGCGAACAGCTCGGCGATGGCCGCTCCCATGGTACCGGCGCCGACCACCCCAGCCTTCGAAACGCGCATCGCCTACTCGGTCGCCGGACCATCGGCGCGGTAGATAACCTCAGACGGTGCGCACCCCGTCCCAACGAACCTTTAAACTGGCGGCCTTCCTCGGTTCCCTTGCGCGGGGATGGCCCAGCCCGGTAAGGCGCTGGATTGCTAATCCAGTGGTGATTTCACCTCGGGGGTTCAAAGGGGAGCCGGAACCGACCGGTCCCGTGAAACTCCCCCTCCCCGCGTCAGGATTGTGGGAGAGGCATCTCGCAGCGGTAGAGCTCGCCATCTCGAGTAACTACGACCTTCGCATCGATCCTCGGCAGTGCTTCGCCCGTCAGGCAGAGCACGCGGACGGATTGAGCGAGCTCGACCAAGACCAACCGATGCGGCGCCGTCCATCCTGCCGAGGGGGCTTGGAGTTCCGTTGCCGCTAGGACCACCCCCAAAGAAGGAAGGGATTCCGGAAATACCTCGAGCGAGCCACACCGTGGACATGGTCCAGAGCGCGGAAGAAATCGGCTATGACACGCACCGCATCGACTGACCAAGAGAGCCGGGTGCGATTCGCTCATGGCGCGACCTCCGAACCCAGGAGGGTTACGAAATTGTGAGAGGCAAATCCGCCGATCGAATGTGCGAGGCCGATGCGAGGCGGCGGCGAAAGTTGGAGAGGCCCCGACTGCTGCAGTAGCTGCCGGGCCACCTCGACGATCTGAATCAGTCCGCTTGCTCCGACTGGATGGCCGCGGCCCAGGTGCCCGCCCGAGGGGTTCACCGGGAATCTGCCACTGGGAAGTGTCTCCCCCCCGGTGAACCAGGGTCCCGCTTCACCGGGCCCGCAAATGCCGAGATCTTCGATGTTGATCAATGCGAACGGCGCGAAAGCGTCGTGTACCTCGGCGAACTGAACCTCCTTCCGCGTCAAGCGCGCCCCTTCATACGCCCGCTGTGCCGCGATCCGCGAAGCTTGGAATGTCGTGAGGTCAGGGCGGTCGACGACCATGAGTGATTCTAATCCCTGCCCGAGCCCAAGCACCGTCGCGGCTCCGGAACCTCTTTCCAGAACTACCGCCGCGGCACCGTCACTAATTGCAGCGCAGTGAAGTAAGCGTAGGGGAGTCGAGATCACGCGGCTGGCCGCCACCTCTTCGGCGCGCACCGGCGTACGGAACTGAGCCAACGGATTGTTGACGGCCGCGGCTCGCTCCTGTACCGTGACCTGGTCAAAGGTTGACAGATCGGTCCCATACCGGGCTCGATATCGCTCGGTGACGAGCGCCGCAAGCGCGGGCATTGTCGCGCCACTGTGCTCCTCCGAAGGATGAAGCGAGTGGGCCAACGCGCGTGCGACCTCAGCGGTGGGCCGGTCCGTCATCTTCTCTCCCGCCAGGACGAGCACGCGGTCGTACGCGCCGGATAAGAGCGAGCCACATGCTACATGAAACGCCGCGGCGCCGCTCGCCGAAGCCGCCTCCACGCGATAGCCGGCCGAAGTTTCAAGGCCGAGGCGATTCGCGGTCCGGGAGACGAGGTTCTCCACTTCATTGATGGCGCCTCCCAACATGTTACCGACGACAACGAGGTCGATCGTTTTTCGCCCGATCCCTTCGAGGGCGTGGTCCCCCGCTTCGACCAAGAGATCCACCAATGTTTCGGGGCGGCGTCCGAAGACCGCTGCCCCGATCGACGTAACGTGGACGGGCACGAGTTAGCTCCCGGGTCGATCGACGAAGGAGAGAACCAGCTTCATGAATTCGTGTAGCGGCATTCCCGATTCCCAGTGCAGGACCGAGTTACCGCTCGCGGTGGTCTCCACCGAGGGCATGTATTTGGCCACAAACCCAAGGTGGCCGCGTGTGGACCTCTGCGACGCGAGATAGATCCGCCACGGATCCACGTCGCGTACGCCGACCCGTCGGTACGCGTAGAAGATGGTAATCCCGACGCGATGAACGACCTTCCGATACGCTTCGAGCTGCTCCTGAGCGCGACCGCTTGCCGCCGAAAAGTGGATCGTCGATTCGGCCGACGCCTTAACCTCGATGGGGAATGCGAAATCGTCGCGTAACGCCACGAGGTCGAACCCGAGGGATCCGGCCCCTCGAATCACGAGGAAGGGTGCGCGTTGGAGCCGGTCGACTATGGACCGCTCGACGGGCGGCACGAGTCGATAGTATCGGGCGATCGATTCCGGCTTTCCTTGGAGGAGTTCCTTCAGCTCCCGTTCGTAACCCGACGAACTCCTGCCCACGTCGGGCACTCCTTCTGGCGGTAGATATAAACTGCCACCTCCCTTCATCGAGCTAGTGGCCGTCACCGGAACGATCGAGCTTGCCGAAGAAGATCTCGCGGTAGCGCGAGTCCTCCTCGACGTGGTCGCCGATTCCGAGCGACGGCGCAACGTACGCGGCGTGACGACGCAGTCCGCTCGCTTTCGCCTTTCCGAACTTCGGACGCGACTGCTGCGAGACCGCGTATTCGAAGATCCTACGCGATTACTGAGTCGGCTCAAGCGACGTGGACTGATCCAGGAGCTCCCCGAGGGGAAGTCGGATCGGAGCTACCTCCTGCCGTTTCCACAGGAATTGCGTAGGCTCCTTTTGGGTGAGATCGCGCGGGCCGATGCACCCGATCCTTCGGCGCTTCAACCTGTACCCGACGAGGGAGCCGAGATCCGCGATCTGGACAGTGAGTTCCTCGATCGATTGCGCGAGATCTTGCACGGACGCCTCGCGGAGACGCTGGAGTTCGGCGCAACCTTCTCGGTCAAGGTGCTCGCCGCGTATCTTCGCGAACTCTTCGGGGAAGCGCTTTACATGGATTCCCTGATCGCACTACTTCAGCAATATGCGCTGGCCGACGTGCCCCTGATCGCACCGACGGGGCGTACCACGGGATCCACCGGATTTCACTTGGCCTTGTTCGGGCCCCCGGGGACGGGGAAGACCTTCGCCATTGACGACATGATCCGAGGCAATCCACGGACGGCGGTGCCGGCACACGGACTTCCTGGCCGCAATCGCTACTGCGGGGGCATTACGCCCGTACAATTTCTCCGAGTGGGGGCGTACTACCAGGGGCGCACGTTCAACTTCATCGTGCCGGAATTCAATGACTGGTTCAAGTACAAAGGAATGGTCGAGCCGCTCAAGCTCGTGATGGAGCAGCGGGAAGTGAAATGGGAAACAACGCTCGGAACCGTCGGGCCCTATACCTTCCGTTCATTCTTCTCGGTCAATTATAACGTGCGGACCGCCGGCGCTTCGGACTACTGGACCACCATCGCCGACCCGAATTTCGCCGCGCTCGAAGATCGGATGTTGCTCCGTTTTCACCCCATGACGCGCGATCGGTTTCGCGCGGTGGAGAACAGCGCGCAGCGGTTGGAACTCGGCGAACTTGATTTTGCCCTTGCTGAGCGTCTGCGCGACCACTTGACGCTCGTGCACGCGATCCAGACACGCCATCCCTTGGTGGCGAGCCGATTCCCGGCGAAGCAGATCGGGTTAGACCGGGGCCTTTACGAGCTCCTACGGGAGGTCTCCGAAAAAGCCCTCGCGCGATCGCCGCATCCCAAGTTCTCGCCACGCCTCAAGTCCCGAGCCGTCAAGTTGGCCGCCGCCGCCGCGCAGCTCACGTATTTTGGCCAGAGCACGGCGGCCCAATTGAAGATCGGAGTTGCGGAGAGCGAGTTTGCGCGGCGCTTTTACGAGGAGGAGGTCCGTGCCCGAGAAGGGCGACGCGGCGGAGTCGCGTAGGGAATCTCCCACATCGGCGAAATTTCGGCGCGCCTCGGCGGAGGACGTCCGCGCCGCCGTGCTGCGTGCGGTGCGCTCGCCGCCACGGCGCTACGGTTCCTTGGTCGAATTCCGGGACGCGCTCCTGCCGATCCTCCGGCGAATGGATCCCAAGACGACGCTCGGGGGGCGACGACTTCGGGCGCTCGTGGTGGCCATGCCCGGTGTTCGGATGGAAGTACGCTACACCGAGCGCGAGCACGCGACCCCACTGGAGCGTTGTCCGGTGTGCGGGGCGCCAGTTCGACCGCTGCGCAATCAAACGTTGACGGGTGAGCAGGTCGAACTCGGGTACCGATGCACGCGGTGTGCCTATTGGACACATCGGAAGCGTCGTGTTCCGGTCCGCTACAGTTTTCAGCGGGCCGGTCCGGCCCGCGGCGAATCGAACTAGGCGCCCGGGGCGGGTCCGCCCACGGTCTGAATGAGGCGGCCGCTGTGGCCATCGACCAAGATCATTCCTTTGGTACCCTTGCGGTCCATCATGAAGTACCAGATCGGCACATGCAAGAGTTCACCCTCCGAGATCTCGACGTCCGTCCGGATGTTCGAGACCATGTGGTGCTTCTTGTGGGCGACTTCGGATTGCAACTGCTGAACGAAGGCGCGGGCCGAATGCTGCGCCGCGTCTTCGCCGAGATCGCCATTGAGCACGGGGGCTCCATCGGGGATGCTCTTCTTGTCGAAGAGCGTGCGCTCCGTGAGGGAGAATTGGTAGTCCTTCGGCTGGTACGCTGTCATCGATTTGACCGCGACGATCGGATATTCGTACTGGCCCGAGATCGTCTCGGAGCGGGTGGGGTTCACCACGGGGCCGGCCATGACCGGTATCACGGTGAACCCTCCTCCACGTCGGCCCCCCAACGCACTGCCCAGTAGCTCCGCGGCTGCCATGGTGCCGACTGTAGCGCCGACGCTCGTTGCGACTGCCTGATACTGATAGGTGGTCGAGGCCGAAGTCGGGAGCACCCAGAACGGAACGTAGGTCAATTTCTGTTCGACGATTTTCGAATCCTCGAAATCGTGACGATGCATGAAGCCGACATCCATCGAATCCCGTACCGCCTTGAGGGCTGTCGCGGCATCGGGAACTTTGAGCGGCAGCATCGTGTGCTTGTTGATCTCCTTCCACCCAGCTCCCCCAAGGGTGACCGAGCTCCCGCAGTAATCGCATGTAATGATCATCTCGCCGAAAACCGGCTTGATCGGCGCCCCACACGAGGGGCATTTGAGTTCCTGCACCCCCGCCGCCGCGAGCGTCGGTCCGCCCGGTGCCACACGAACCGTTCCGCCGGAGGCGGCCCCCCCCCCGCCCACCGATGCGACGCGCGCCCCGCATTTCGCGCAGAACTGCGCGTCGTCCGGGAGCTGCGTGCCGCACTTCGAGCAATAGATCATCGTCGGCGACTCCGGATCGGCCTACGGCGCTAGCGTCGCGCCACAGTTCGGACAGAACTTGCTCGTCGACGGTACTTCGGCATTGCACTTCGGGCAATGGCGTGGAGGGGCAGCCGGTGGCGGAGCCATCGAGGCACCGCAGTTGGGGCAGAACTTGGTCCCGACGGCCGCCTGGGTGCCGCATTTGGGACAGGCGATCGTTCCTTGAGCCCCGGCTGGGGGGCCCCCGGAAGCGGCACCCATGGGGTTACCGCAGCTGGGACAGAATCGTACGCCGGGCGGAACGAGTGCGGAGCACTTGGGACACGGCGTTCCGCCGCCTCCGTACATGCCTCCCATTTGGCCCGCCATCCCATATCCCATTCCGAGCCCCGCACCGAGTCCAACCCCAGCTCCCGCCATGGTGCCCGCCGCACCCGAGGGATTCGCCGCCGCAGTCGTCAGCGCTTGGCCCGCCTGGTACTGCATGTAATTCACACCGAGGACACCCATTTTGGACCGGGTATCGACGGCGGCTTGGACGTCATCGGGGAGGTTGATCGAGAGACCTTGGATCTGCTGGATCTCGACTCCGAGCGGTTGGAAGTGCTGGGGAGCGAAACCGAGAACCGCCTGCTCGATCGTTTGCAGGTTCCCGGCCAGGTCCGTCACTCGCATCCCCTGGTCTTTCATCTTCCCCAGGCTGTTGTACAGAAGGATCACCATCTGGTCCCGGAGCCGACCTTCGACGTCGGCCGTACCGACCGCGCCGAACGTTCCGACGAATTGATTGATGAACAGATCCGGAGCCGCGACCTTCCAGCGGTACGCGCCGAAGACTCGCAGGCTCACAAGGCCAAAATCGGGGTCTCGGAAAACGTACGGCTCGGCGCTTCCGAACTTCCCGTCAAACCACCGGCGCTGCAAGTAGTACACTTCGGCTTCTTGGCGCACGCCCGAGAGGGCTTGCACCAAATTGCCCAGCAAACGCGCATTGAGCGTCGTCAGGGAGTAGCGGTCCGGTTTGTCGAGATAGGCAAGGACCTTCCCGTCTCGATAGAAGACGGCCGACTCATCCTCCCGGATGACGATATTGTCGCCCCAGCGGATGTTGCGCGGAACGCGCCACATCACGTTCGTGCCCTTGTAGGCGTCTTCCCAGTTGATCGTGGTGGCGCCGATCAGACTTCCGCCGGTCGCCGGGATCGGTTTGTTCGTTACCATGGTTTTGCTCCGAGTTATTGCTGCAGATTCACGTTTTCGATGACGCGCAGTCGAGCCTTGAACGCCTGGTCGAGCTGGTTGACTTGGCCGCGCACGGTTGCGACGAGCGTCGTCACGGCCGGCCCATTAGACTGACTCGCGAGGGTCGCAAGCGGGGCGAGCGTTTGCGTGACCTGATCCGCCGCTTGCGCGAATCCATAATCGTACTCGTACAGTTTGTCTTGATTTTGCGTCGTGATCCGCACGGCGGGCGAAATCCCGGTGTATCCTTGTTCCGCGTGCCGGATCTCCCCTTCGAGCTTCATTAATTCGGATAGGACGGGAGCGAGATCCGTGAGCGCCTGGAACTGACCCGATTGGGTCAGTTGAGCTCGACAGTTCTGGATCGTTGCGACGGACGCGTGCACTTTGTCGGCAACCTGGAGCCGCAGAATACTATCGGCTTCGCGCGAATCCTCCCCCAGCCGATATCCTCGGTACCCGGGGACTAACAGTTGGAGGCGCTTCAGCATCCCGCGGTCTTGGTCCACCCGCTGACGCAAGTCAACCGGGGGTGTACCACTAGAGGTTGGGGGCCCAGCTACTGCGGCCCCGCACTGCGGGCAAAACTTTGTCCCCGGGGGAATCGCGGCGCCGCACGCGGGACATGTGATGGCGGCGGCCGCCGAGGGTGGAGGTGGAGGAGGCGGCGGAGGGGGCGGTGGAGGCGGAGGTGGTGCGGCAGCGCCGGCCGGTGGGCTGGCCATCTAGTACCCCTCCGAAGGAGGTCGTGTGGGAGGAGAGCCGGACTGGGATGGAGGCGCGGGAACCGGGGCATTCGTGGGGCCCCCGGCAGTGTAGCTAAAAGCCGACGGGGGTGGCCGGGCCTGCCAATTGCCGTGCTCGGCCTGACGACCTTGCTCGGAGGCAACGGCGCGGAACCGCCATCCAACTCCCGCGATGGATGCCGCGAGCAGTACGAGTACGATGATCAAACCGGTGATCTGCCAGCCGGTGGAGAGTGTCGATCCAGGGTTGAGGCCGATCGTCAGTAGGAGGACTGCAAATCCCATCCCATAGAAGCCCCACGCCGCCGCGCGCTGGACGGAGGGCTGACGAGAAATCGACTCCGAGAGATAAGCGACCAGTGCAAAGACGACCCCCAAGATCCCGATCGTGAGGAGGGCGTAGAAGTGGCTGGAGACGACGAGATAGATCCCGTAGAATAGTAAAATCCCAACGACCAGCAAAATGGCAGCAACGATCCAAGCGGCGATTTTCGAACCGGTGGGAGCAGGAGATGCCGGCGTGTTCATGGTGTCTCGACTCTGAGAGGCCTTGATTGGGATATATCTGTATGCCGAGGACGTCGCGAGCGTACGCTACTCTGGCACGGGTAACGGAGCGCGCGAAGCCCGGTTCCGATCAACCCGTCGCGGTCGCGTTGACGTCCACGTTCACGATTCCCGAAAAGCCTGAACTTGGACTCTCGATTCCAACCGACAGCCAGCCGCTCGTCGAGGCCGTGACGTCCAGCGGTACCGTGGCGCCGAGCAGCGAGAAACCCGGCGTTACAACCGCAACGCTCGCGATGTGACAATCCCCCATCCCAGTGAAGCTTACGAGAAAATTCGCCTCGAAGGGAGTCGAGAGGCCAGTCGCAAGCCCCGGGCTCGACTGGGGGGTTACGTAGCACCCGCTGAAGTGCCACTCAAAGCTCGAGATTTGCACGGGGGGCGAAGGGGAACTTTCCAGGAAATCTACGTAGATGAGGACGCCCGCAAGAATCACCAACGCGGCGAGCGGGAGAATCAGGATCCATCGGACGCGCGGCGACATCGGGCGTCGCGCGCCGGAGCCAGGCGATCCGCTCGAGCGGGACATCCTGAGCGAATAGTGGGGGAGGCCTCTATTTCATGGTGGTGATTTATTCGCTTCCGAGGGCTCGCAAGCACGTAACAACCTCCCGGCGAAACTCGCGGAGACACTCCGTTTCGATTCCAGTTTCTCGGACCTGCAAGCTCGAGTCGCCGGCAGAGGAATAGCTCCGTATATCGCGTCGGGGGGCGAATCGTAGGATTCGTTACAAACGAGGCTCTTCGTCTTTCTTCTCGCGTGGTTGCGGAGGGCGTACGGGAGGTGGATCCTCTGGGGGCGGCGCGGGCGCCCCGGTAGGGGGAGCGGAACCCGGTTCTTTGATCGGCTTGGGTCGGCTCGGGGCCGCCGGAGATGTATGCGGGCGATCCGAGTGGGTAGCGGCTGGCGGATCGATCTTACTGGGGCCTTTGGATCGTTGAAAGACGGACTTAATGGAAAGGTTGCCGGAGCGCGTCGAGTGGGACGGGCGGCTCGCCGTCATCGTCACGCCGTCAACGGGACGGCTGCTTACCGATGTAACCGCTTGGCCGCACTTCGGACAGGTCTGGAAACGACCGATGCAATGTTGGCACAGCGGAGCGCCGCAGGAATGAACGAGCGAGGCGATACCGCCGCACCCGACACAACGCGCTCCTGCCGGCGCGGTTGTTCCATGCGACAGTACGGGAGTATCGGATGGGCCCGCGGTGGGCACAGTCGACCAATTCGGCGTGGACATCGGTTCGCTGGTCCCGGTGCCCAGCGAGCCGGCCGACGCAGCCGGAGCGTTTTCAGGCGCGAAGTACGCCGGGTGTTCGGTGGTTGCTTCTTCACCGCCCCCACGGAATTCCGGCGAGTATTCACCCAAGTCTAGACTGGGGAGGGGGGCGTGGACGGCGCTCCCGGCCTCCTCCACCACTTTGATCAAGCGCGCCTTGAATACGCCCACGCGAAGCCCGCGGACGAGTTGGAAGAGCGTCCGCTGCTCGGGGGGAAGGAGGAGCGCTTTCCGAGCCAGCTCCTCCACGTCCGGAGTCAGCTGCAGGTTCTCCGGGCGGAAGTCGGCCTCGAGGACGGCCTGCAGGTAACCGAAGAGCCGTTGCGTTTGGTCGAGTGTCAAGTTCGGAGGGCTCAGCACGGCGACATCCGCGAGCGTGAATCCCCGACGCTCGATGCCGGGAGGGCGACGTTCGAGCGCGGCGCTAATCAAGTGGTACGAAGCCGTCTCGAGGTCCCGAAGCTCGTTCTCGCTCAGGTGATCGATGTCGATCTTCGTACTCCGACCGATGGCAGTCAGAACAGGCTCGAGAAATTCGTAGGGGACGTGGAGGGAAACGAAGAGGTCGTTCTTGGTCACGCTCCGATTCAAGCGTGCCTCCAATAGCAAGGCTTCGCGGCCGAAGTGCTCGATCTGACCTTCGCGAGTCTTCTGCGCCGCCGCCTTCTTGCCTTCCTTAGCGGCTTCGAAATCCGAATCGAGCGCGAGCGCTCGCTCGAAACTTTGTCGCGCTTCCTCCGGACGGCCGATGGCGAGGAGGGCGAGTCCCCGACTGGACCAGGCGAATTTGTTGGCGGGATCCACCTGAGTCGCATGCTCGTAGAGGGCCAAGGCTTCGTTCGGATGGCCCAATTTCTCCGCGACGAACCCGGCTCGTAAGTGGATCACCACTTGCTTCGGCTCCAGGGCGATCGCGTGCGCGAATGCGTTGGATGCATCGGTCCAGGCATCGGTCGCGATGTACAATTCTCCGAGTCGCACCCAGAGGGAGGCGCTCTTGGGAATGGTGTCGACTCCGTGTTTCACGGCGTCGATCGCGCCGGGTTTGTTTCCCAGCGCGCTCTCGGCTTCGGCGAGGAGAAGGAACAGCTGAGGGTTCGCGGGGACTTGCGGGATCGCCGTCCGCAAGAAATCCCGGGCGTCCCCGGGTCGTCCCTCGTCCAGCAAAGATCGGCCGATGCCCCCGAGAGCGACTGGAGATTTCGGCTCGCGCTGACGCACCTCCTCATAGACCGTTCGGGCCTCCCCCGGACGCTCCAAGGCGTTCAGTATCTCCGCGCGCAGCAGCAGGCCGCTCACGCTTGGGGCGGCGCCTGGTGCGGCCTCCCTC
>JBAUYF010000027.1:0-203871 GCA_049584655.1 Thermoplasmata archaeon
AGCTGCTTCCTTAGCTGCCTTCTTGAGCACGCCGGCCGCCATTCCCGTGCGCCCATTCGACCGAGTACGCTGGCCCCGAACCTTCTGACCGCGTTCGTGGCGGACGCCCTTGTAAGATCGAATCATCTTCATCACGTTGACATCGTCTCGGCGAGACGTTTCGAGATCCGGCCCGATCAGGTGGGCAACTTCGCCCGTCACGTAGTCACGCGGGTGATTGACCATCCACGCGGGTACCTTGGACGGAAGCTCCCCGAGGATGGTCTCGATACCCTCGACGGTAGGTTCCGGGAGATTTCCGATCATTTCGTTCGGGCTCACTTGAGCCAGTCGACAGGCTACCTCGGCCATACGAAGTCCGACACCACGGACTCCGGTCAGGGCGAGGGCAGTCGCCCGTCGTCCGTCCAAGTCGGTGTTGGACACCCGTACGATGTATCGGAAGTTGGGATTGTCGGGGATCGGCTTGCCGCCTTTGCCGCCCGGCGCGCCGGGGCCGCCCTTCCCCTTGCCCTTAGATTCCTTGGCATCCTTGCCCTCTTTGCCGGGCTTGGGGCCCTTCTCTTTCCTTCCGGGCTTCTCCGGAACCGGCGCGGCCTCCGCCGCCGCGGGCTCCGGCGCTGCGGCCGGCTCGTCCTTCGGATTCTTAGGCGCGAGAGTCACTCCCCTACAGATTGCCTGACCAGGGTCGACGAACGGCGCCGCTCAACCCCGATTCGAAGGCGGGGCCGCCGAGATGGAGGTGGCTTTTAAGCATTTGGGTTCCGGGAGCCAGAAATCGCCGGACGCGCTCGCCCGGCTGGCTCTCCCGCTCTAGATTCCTCATTACCGCGGCGGATAAATGGCCCGGGGAATAGCGACCCGCCGTGACATCTCCTCCCTCCGGCAGCGTCGAAACGTCATTGATCATTTTGGCCATTATCGTGCTGGTCGTCGTACGAAGAACGTACAGCATGATTCAAGGAGCTCCCTACTCCGAAGCTCGCCTATTCGCATTCGGGATCTTCGCCCTCGTAATCTTTGGAGCCTTCGCGGCCACGACTCTCTATGTCGCGATCGGCGTATGGGGATCGCTCGCGTGGGTCCTTCTCGCGCCCTACGCTTTGGTAGTCATCGGCACGGCGTGGTTCACGGCTCCTCACGTGCGCAAAGTCGTTCGCTTCGAGCGACGGGAAGGCGGGCAGCTCTATTACCGGCTCCCATGGCTGATTCCAGTGCTCTATCTCGTCTTCTTCGTGGCTCGCCTTGGGATCGAAGTGGTCCTGTTCGGCGTCTCCGCCTTGCTCTCCTTCACGCTCCCCACGTCCCTCCCCGTTGTTCTTCTCGTCGTGCTCATCGGCTTCGATCTTCTGTACGGGGCGAGCCTCGGACTTCTCTTTGGTCGAGGCATCGGAATTCGAAAGGCTCACCAGGAGCTCGATATCGCCGAAGGCGCACCCGTCGTGCCGCCCGAAGGTCGACCGCTTTCGTGAGATACGGGGATCGCGATCTTTGTCAGCGACGAAACAGACTGTGCGAAGTACCTTCGCAGTTCATTTCGAAGAATCGTCGGTCCTTTTAGTGGCGGAAAGCACGCGGTAGCCCGAACGCCTTCCGAGCACTTCGACCGGGCCCAGCCAGTGTTCCATCAACCAGGCTTGATAGAAGCGTACGCCCTGACTTCCTTTCCCCACGATGACCAGGCGTCCTCCCGGTCGAAGAAAACCGGGAGCCCCCTCCAGAATCTGCAGAATGGCGGCGCGTCCCACGTGATACGGGGGGTTCGTGGCAATCACATCAAAGCGCTCCTCGCGCACCGGTCGATACAAGGGGCCTACCCGGGCGTCTGCGTTTTCGATCCCGTTGCGCGCGATATTGGAGCGTGCGAGGCCGACTGCTCTCCGATTCACGTCGGTCAAGAGAACGTGCCCTTGCGGGGCGGACTTTGCGGCGGCAATCCCGATCGCTCCCCATCCGCACCCGAGGTCCAGGACCTGGTCGGTGGGGCGAACTTCGAGATTCTCGATTAGAAGGGCCGTGCCCGGATCGAGTCCATGGGAGGCAAATATTCCGGCGTCGACGAGGAAGGTCAGAAGCTCGCCGCGGTAGAGGAAGCGGAGCTCGTGACGCGCCGAACGAGCCCGAGGTCGCTCCGCGAAGTAATGCTGCGGCGACAGTTCCTCAGAGTCCGGCTCCATGACCTACGACCGGCGCGAGAAGAGGCCCTTCTTACCGGCGCCCACCGTTCCGTCCCCCCCGAACGCTTCTCGGACGAGCTCCTTCTGACGGGAGGAGAGGGATTTCGGAAACTCGACGTGGACCGTCACAATCAGATCGCCTCGGTTCGACCCCCGAAGTCTCGGGAAGCCCTCGCCTCGGAGACGGAATTGCGCTTCCGGAGAAGTCCCCGGAGGGATCTTGAGAAGCGCTTCGCCGGTAATCGTGCCGACTCGGACCTCGCCCCCGAGAAGCGCCGAGGCGAGTGGAATTGACGTTTCGGTGAAGGCATCTTCGCCTTCCCGGCGAATACGGTCATCCCCCTCCAGCAGTACCTGGACGTAGAGATCACCGGGGGTGGCTCCGTTAGGTCCTCCCATTCCTTGACCGGAGAGTCTGAGGACGGCCCCATCTTCAATCCCGGGCGGAATCGTGACCTGGAGTTTGTTCACCGACCGAACGACCCCAGAGCCCCGACAGTTGGGGCATTTCTCGAGAATCGTTCGACCGCTTCCGTGACACTTGGGACACTCAAGGATCGTGATGAGCTGCGTGCGGCCCCGGCTCGACGCTCGTCGGACCTGTCCCGCGCCATGGCACTCGGAACACGTCTCGATCGCCGTTCCGTCCTTCGCTCCCGTCCCATCACAGTCGGGACAAGGGCCGGCCCGCGGAACTTCGAGCGTCGGGGTGGCGCCCCGTATGGCCGCCGACAGCGGGAGTCGGACGGAAACCTCGATGTCAGAACCACGGATCGCCCGGCTTCTTCCGCCACCGCGCACGCCGAAGAGGTCTCCACCGAATGCGCCGCCGAAGAACTGTTGGAACAGGGGATTCGAGCCGAGCAGGTCTTCGAGGTCACCGGCATGGGTGAAATTCTGCCAGGTGAAACCTTGCGGACCGAAATCGCTCTCGACCCCCGCTGACCCAAACTGGTCATATCGCTGGCGTTTCTCTGGGCTGGCAAGGACCTCGTAGGCTTCGGAAAGCTCCTTGAATCGCTCTTCCGCCGCCTTAGGGTTATCCTTGTTCATGTCCGGGTGGTGCTGGCGCGCGAGCTTTCGATAGGCCGCCTTGATCTCCTCCGGAGTTGCGGTGCGGGGCACGCCCAGCACCTCGTAGTAGTCTCGCTTCGCCATGCGACAGTAGCCCCAATCCGACCGGAACCGATTCTCCAGTGCTGTCTAGGGTCGGCGCTATTTACCGTCTCTCGGACGAACGGCTTTGCCCGTAAACATATCTGCGCACAGAAACCTCGTGCTCTGCACAGAAACCGAGCCTGCAGCACAGAAACTAGGACCCCCGCACAGAAACCCCCAATCTCGCACGGAAACGTGGACCCTCGATTCAGGGCCTGCCTCCGATGAATGATAACGCAGTTACGACCTTGTTGAGCCCAATTCGTCGGTGACTGGGGCGGGTGCGGAAGGTATTGAGCGAAATCGACTTACAGAGTAACGGATCCGCCTACAGTCGCAGCTGGCGAGGTCCCGTAGACGGATAGATTGTCCCCGGTGACATCCCACGAGGATGGCGCGACTATCACGAGGTATTGATTGCTGACAATCGAAACGTTGGGAATATTCCAAACTGTCCCATTGGAAATCGAAGGGAAGCTATCGATCCACTTTCCGCTTGAAGACAGGAGGACCGCGTACCATCCCGACCCATCGGCACGACAATCTGATAGCGAAGGAACCCAGGTTGAGCAATCCGGAATGACCGATGGCAAATCCACCCCGGTGCTGTTGTTCAACCTTAGGGTCGCCATCCAGCTTACCAAGCCTCCGGCGTCGGTGTCGTTCCCACTATCGTGCGTGGCTTGGAAAGACACGTTGACATACGTCGTTCCGTTCCCTTCTGACAGCGAAGGGGCCGAGAAATTTACACCGTATGGGTCGAGCACGGGGGGAGGACCCAGCGAAATGACATTGCCACAACCTTGGGTTCCGTTAAAAAAACTGTTAGAGGTGCCATTGTCATTGAGGATTACATCTACAACCGGCTGGACCGCCGTCGCCCCCACCTCGCCGCAGCGCAAGTATCCAATCGTTCGTCCTATTGGGTTCCCCGATCCCCAGTAACTATATCCAAAAACATAGCGCTCAAACCCCGCTGGATTCTGGGCCATCCACTTCTCCCCGATTGCATTCCAGGCAGACTCTGCCATGATAGGGGAATTAGGCGGGAAAGGAATCAATATGGGTGACCAGTTCCAGGGATCCGCGCCGAGGCCCGTCGCTTTAGCGCATTCGCTAGTCATCGCCATGGGAGGATAGACTTTGGCGAAGCCCAGTACATTCGTAGCGATTAGGATGCTTTGGCTTGAATTAGAATAGAAAGCGAACTGCCAGAAGGGAGCTGTCCCCGAATCGAAGCTACCGTTGAAGAGCGGTATCGACCCATTCCAGAGCGTCAGACCGTTGAACTGAGCCCCACAAGAATTCACCGTTAGATTGTTTTCGAACCACCCGAGGGCATTTGGAGCAAACGGAAGCGGCGAGGCGATACCCCACACGCCAAACAGGGTCCAAGGACCACCGGATATGTTCGCGACCGATCCGTTAACCGATGCGATAGCTTGGTAGAACGTCGGCCCGTCCGACTTCGAACTGGCGTTTGGGTGACTCTCTGAGAATAAGTACCAAGCCCCGGCTCCCGCCGTTACGGCGATGATGAGGGCTAAAGTGATCACTACGGCGGAGAGCCTTCGAACCCGATGGCTCGGCCGATTATCGGCCTCCATTAGTGCTCGACCGGATTAAGGAAGTGGACACGTATAAACTCCCCCCGAGTAATTCGGGCCGTACCCCACACTCCGATGATGTCGGCAGTATTTGCTGAGGCCGACCCGCCCTCACCGTACACAACGAAGCAGGTAGGTACGGCTGTGTTCACGGGCACCTGGGCAGTCCAACCCAGAGTGTCAGTTGTCGTCGCAGAACTCGTCTGAGACTACGAGAGGTCAGCGATTGCAATGCCTCCGCCAATGCCGAAGTAACTCACGTCAAGGGAGAAGTCGAGTTCAGTGATCCCCGTCGAGGCCATCGTAGTTCTTGTCGTTACTGAGCTACTTACCGGGTATTGATAATAGACTGGAATCCCAAGATTGTTACTACCGCTGCCCCCCCACGAGCTAAGCAAGTAGCCCGAATGTGCAGCGAATGTTGACGGGGCCAACCAATCAGTGATTGGTTGCTGCGCGGGGAACTGCGGAACTCCGACGCTCTTGTAGTAATTGACCACGGGATTCCAGCAACTGCGGTTCATCCCGTCGCACAACAGATCTCCTGAGGTCCAGAACTGCTGGGAAACGAACAAGTTTCCATTCAACGAGGAATAAGTGTTCGAGGCAGTGATCGACTCAGAGGTCGAAGTACACCCTCCGAAAACAACGAGGTAAGTGGAGCAGTCGGTTTCCGTAGTGGAATAGGTCGTACCGGTCGTATAGCTGACCGTCGAATAACCTGCCAATCCGTTGCTGGTGTTTGCATTGCTAAAATCCGTTATTTGTGGAATGTAGCCCGAGATGAATACTGTCGGCAGATAGAAGTTCACCACTTGAGGAGCCCAGACAATGACTGTTTCATTCCAGCGTTTATTCCACTCGGTGACAGGTGAATTGCATCCGATAATGCCGCAATAGCCGTTTTCGACCTCAACCACGTACGCCCCCGCTCCCTTGATTCCCCCGAGCGCTTGGCACGCGTCAGACTCACCATTAAACCTAACAGGAATGGAATACTGCCCTGCTGAGTTAGTAGTGGCAATGTACGACCACGCAGGGGATTTGAAATTGCAAGTGGCTCCGACCTGAATCCCAGCTATTGCAGGGGTATCGTTGTCGTCATAAACCGTTCCAATGATGGCATCCCCTGAACTTTGGAGATACGGGGCATCGGAACCCATTGCCCACGATCCCGTCTGGGTTGAAGGGTTCTCGTTCGTGGCATGGTCAGTGAGTTTGTAGTAATAGGTAGTATTCGACTCAAGGTAGTTGAGAAAGACCGGGATGAATTGGGCGGCCGGTTCGCTAACGCTATTGAGAGCCGTGTATCCGTAGCTAGTGCTATTCCCCCACACGAGAGTAACGTCGGCCCCCACGCTCGGAAGTTCAAACAAGATCGTTGCATTAGTCTGATTCTTGACGACCGTGTCTGATCCCGAGAAGTAAATGCAGGCGGGGAAGTAGTGCCCCGCCGGGCCAGGACATGGAACAAGTTGCGGTCCTGCAACTTGCATTGCGGCTGCAGTCGGAGCAGCCAGAGCAAAGTAGGATGTCAGGGCAATCATCGTGCTAACTACTACGATCAACGCAGGGTGCGTGTGAGACATTGCTAACCAATCCACCCGAGTTCAGATCTCTGGACCCACTGGTACATATGTCGAGCCACTATACTTGCGAATCCTCTGTTTCCCGTATACGGGATTCCCGTAGACGGTGGGGTGTTTCGAGTCGGCGGTCCTGAGGTCGCGAGCTTAGCCAGGTCTCCCGCACGCTTCAGAATTGGTAGATCGCCTCGGGTCGACCGGAAACCGATTACAGGCTGACACGGTGGGAAGTGATCATCCAGTGAAAATCGCAGGCCATGAAACCAATGGGGTTTCGACCATGAATTTCCCGCTTCCAGTGAGGCGATAGGTTTGGGTAAACGGAAAGTCCTGGGCTGAAACGCGGTTGACAAGTCGCAGGCGAACCAAACAGTCCAGTGAGCTCTCTAGCGCTTCCTGCCCCGACTTCAGCCGCCGACGCATTCGCGACTTGCTTGCAGAATGCTCCATGTGGAGTAACAGTAGAATCCCAAGAGAGCTCCGGTGGCGCTCGAGCTCGTGGATGGTGAGGAAAAGGTCGTGAGTGGTGCCCACAAGTTCGGTTAATGACTCATGAGATCCACGGCGCTTCGCAATAGCGGGCAAGAGCGCTGGGTCTTCAGAAGAATCCTCTACCACACCTGCTTGACCGGCTGAGGGCTCCGGATTCGACGGAATGCGACCTGGCGGACGGGGTTCTCTCACCAACGTCACACCTCCGTATTCGGGCGGCTCGCGATTGCAATTTTGCCCGTCGATATTTGGACAAGAGCCAATGGCGATTCGCTTGCGCGCCGGTCCGCAATCGCACCCGGCGCGACCCAGACCACGCGCTCGTCACGCGCAGTCTTCACATGTCAACCTTTGGTAGTCGCGGGATAGTTTTTCACGTATTAGAACAATATACGGGCTCACCGTTTCGGTCACTTTGGTATCAGTACTAATACGACGACAGAAGCGCGACTTCGCGAACCCTTCGCACGAGAACTCTACTAGGGGCTCGTCGGCTGTCTGATAGTCCTAGTTCGCGGCGGTCGAATCTCGCGATTTTGGTTTCGATCTTGTACGGCAGATCGAACACTAGCCGGGTTGTTCTCCCACTCGATCAGACCAGTCGTCAATGCGCAGGTTACACTCTCTTAAACGCCTCTGACACCCCTTCTCCTTGTAGCCATGGGTCCGCAGCTCGCGACCCCTCTCTTGATTCCACCCCTGGAAATGTCCCGGTTGAATGAACGGCTCATCAAAGAATCCGGCGAGTTCGCGGCCCATGTAAGACTACCGTCGGTGTCGCTTCGCTGCTATCGCATCCGCCCGCCGTAACCGTGCCCCGAACGTGGTCGTCTCGCGTCGCGGCGACATCGAACCGTTTATCGACCTACCGTGTACGAACCCAGGGGCCCCGTTGCCCCGCGCGCATCGAAGGCGGGGTCCTCTTAACCGCCCAGCTGACCCAATCGCACACCCGCAATTTGAGGGGATGCGATGGGGGCATCCGCGGCGTCGGTAACGAGTCCAAGCAGGCCCCAAAGTGTCGTCCCCAGCCATCCGGATGTAGCCCGGGTGTTCTCGGTTTTTCACTTCAATCGAGAGTGCGCCAGTACGACCCTGGATAGCTTCAAGTCCCTTCGTCCCCTCCGGGGCTAGTCGGAGTTCAGGCTGTGAAGTTTGGGTCACTCAAGGTTGCCCAGTTCAAAAGGTGGGCTACGCTCGTCGTAGTCTTGCTCTCCTTTGTGTTAATCGGCACTTTCTCGGTGGGTATGTCGACGGCATCCGTCGTAGGACCCGGCAACCTCAACAAAATCCCGTCAATCGTCACGAGCTGCACTACAGGAGCGGATCCGATTTTGGCTGGGTTCGATCCAGCCGATGGATACCTGTATGTTGGGAACAGCGGGAATGAGACGAGCAACAATGGCTCGATATCTGTCGTCGCACCATCATGTGATCCCATAAGAACGATCGAAACAGGTGCTCAGTCGTATCCGTGCGGGGTTGTCTATGATCCGCTGATTCATGAGGCCTTGATTGCCGACGAAGGGCTGAGGGATGGATATCTGCTAAAGGGCGCGTCGATCGTGCGGACCATTTCGCTTGGCGGTCCTCAATATCACGGTCCATGTGCACTGGCTTGGGACCCGGCTATAGGTTCAGTTTTGGTCGCGGACCAAGGCAAGGGCATCGATCTAGTACATCTAACTCTTTCAACCGGCAAACTTAGGATCGACACTCAGTTGGATGCCTTTGACAAGGGAAGTCAGACTCTCGTTACGCTCGTAGCTGATGGCTACATTTTCTGTGCGAATCAAGACGCGGGTACTCAAGTCAAAGTGTTTAACGCCTCCACTTTGGAGTACATTGGGAGTTACAGCCTAGACGGCTTTGGAACGCCGATATCGTTCGCATGGGATCCATTGAACCAAACGGCGGTCCTGGTCATGGGGGCGAACACCGTAAGTAGGGAGGTCGCGTTCCTGGCTGCTGACGGAATCCCAACTCACCAGTTCTCGTATACTTTGTTGCACGCTCGCGACATCCTCGGGGGGGGCGCTTACGCGGTGTCCTACTCGCCGGCGACTAAGGATGTGTATCTTGCATCATTCTCGGGAGATGATATCTGGATCATGAGTCCCGTCGGATCTCTTTCCCACGTATACGTAGACGGTAGCCACGGGTTCGATTATTTGATCTACAATTCAAATAATCAAGATATTTACGCAGGGGGATTTACCGGCAACTTGGACGTGTTAGGCAGATGAGCTAACCCATACCGCCGAAGCTTCGTTGTCTGAAACTGTCTCAGTACCTGTTTCCGTCCTTTTCGAGCAACAGTGTGAATGCCCCGGTAAGAGGGTTGTAGTCGTTCGATGAAGCTTTCTCACCGATCCAGAGAGTATCAAGGCAGCCGGGATTCGTCAAGTGGTTTGAGGAAGTGTCAAGCTTGCACAGCCCGTAGTTACCGGCTGTCGTGACGTCGTTTGCTACCCCTGTCAGGTTGAAGATTAGTTCCACCGTCGCGAGCAACCCGAAGTCCGAGGATTCGGGCGTCCACATGTATTTCTTTACCGAGGCGGTGTTGGCGAGGAAGTCCCCATCGCTGGCAACAGTAAGATAGATCGCTCCCCCGCAAGCTCCAGAGTTGTCATAGCCGCCATTTGCGCTTTTGTGACAATAGGTGTAATCGTTGATAGTGGTCCCCGTAGGCTCGTTGGCGGCTCGGAAGCCATGCTTGTTAACGTTCGATCCGCTGGATGGAATCGCTTCGTCATACAATATGAAGAAGACGGTGTGATCCATTTCTTTCAAAACGGTAGTACTATTGGGAGCGTACGGCCCAGTCGCATTGAGCAGCGGACCGAGGAACCCCCTGAGCCAGGCGTCCGATTGTTTGTAAAGCATTCCGGACGTGCTATTGCAATCATGTTTGGGGGTCCCTCCGGCGGTCCCGTTACACGTTGCCTTCTGCCAGATTCCGTTGCAAGCGGAGTGGCCATCGTCGCAAAGGTTTGGTGTGATGATAGAGAAATTCACCATCTTGTTGTACAAGACTGATTGATTGAACGACAGTCCTGATCCATTGCCACCTGTCTCTACGCTTAGGATATGTTGCTTACAATAGGAAGCGCTAGAATCATTGTAGATGACCTGACTCTGATACAGGAACGGAACGTGCTTGGATGCGAACAGACCGACTCCGTTCGCGGCGTAAGACCCTGCCGTTCCAGTAGTGCCGCCGGTATAGTATCCTGCGGGGTTCGTGCAAGCGTTACTTGGAAGATTCTCCGCGTAGTTTGCCCACGTAAAATTCCCGGATGATGAACTTGGGTTATTTTTCGCTTGACTTAGGAGGTTCGCTATCGTGGCGTTGGTGTACGAATCATTGAATCCTGCGCCACTCGTAGGATAAGCATCCGTTCCACATTGATTTGTGTTTGCCGTGATGAGAGACTGGTACTCAGGAGCAGATGGGTGGCACTGTGCAAAGAACCCGCAAGTATAGGCGGCTGTTCTCGAACAACTGGTGCTAGTCGACGCTGTCGGAAAGAGAGAAGCAAGATAGTTCTCATAAAGGCCCTTCCCCTTTTCTATCGTCGATACCGCTTCGTTCTCGAGGACGATAATCACAACAGGCTGGATGTCGTGGGGCGAGAAGTCTGTGAAGGTGATGGAAACCGAATTAGAGGCACCAGAAATCGTGATGAACCCAGAAAACCCCGGCAAGGCCTTGTAGTTTGTACCCCCAGAATAGGAGACATTCCAGTAGTAAGTTCCGTTGGCCAGATCAAACGTCGATCCTGACGGAGCAGTTTCGCATTGGGTTGCGGAGACTCCGTATCCGCTCACTCCCTGGCACCAGGAAGTTCCGGTTGACAGTCCAGTCTCGGAGAATGTCACGGTATAGATAGTCGAGTAGTACGTCGCACCAAGGGTGATGATTTCCACGATCCAAGGTGCGCTCGTGGTCAGCGTTCCGTTCATCGTGACTGCTTTGGCGCTGGTGTTATTGTTGGAGTAGGATAGGACTGCGGCGGTGACGTTTGTTCCGCTCACTGTCGAGTTAGTCGTTACTTGGTCATCCACTTGGCGAGGCGCGGAAGTGGTAACGTTATTCCAGCTCCACGTCCCGATCCCCAGCAGGGCCAAGTCGTCGGCGTGAACAGTCAAGCCCTCATTGGGCGTCCTGCTGTTGCCGTGGGTGATGTCGGCCACCTGGTCGACGAACGGAATCGGATTTCCCCCGTAGGGGCTCCCTCCGCTGATGTCTACAACTTCAATCGCGGCGCTGTCGGTAGATCCCCCCGTTAGCGTGACATTAACGTCGGTTCCCGGCCCTCCGTCTACATTAGTGCAAGCCCAAACGGAAAACCCGTGAGTACCCCCGTCAACGTAGTCGAGAAGATAGGCCTCTTGAATGAACGTGTCATTCGGTCCGTTCTCGATCGTAACGTTGTTAACTGTGGTCCTCCCGAAGAGCTCAACGAAGACGACCAGCGTGTCCGAGGGATTGACCCCGAAGGGGCCCGTATCTCCCGAGGTATTCTCCGCGATTGTGAAATTGACGACCTGAGCGATAAACGGTAGAACGTTGTTAGTCCCGGAGTCAGCGGATAGGCGGGAGTTGGCCGCGGAATTGGTACTGCCCAAGGGCGTTTGCTGTTCGAGATTCGACGCGGTGGACCAGGCGACTACAGCCATGATGACTACAGCCATGGCAGCGATGGAGGGCCAGAACTTCCTTGAGATGACACGTTTCGAGCGAGTCACGCGGGGAGGCTCCCCACCCCTTCGCCGATTACGTGAGTCATCCGGATCTGACGACGCACCCGGGATCATCGCCAAACCCGCTGGTGCGGGTTCAGCCATTGGGAATAGATCGGTGACCCGAGCAATTAGTGATTCTGCGACGAGCTCAGATTTCGAAGAAAAACGCGACACGCGGGCTTAACTGGGCTATCCGGTTTGCTTGGCAACTGGGTCGCCTAGGGCACCGCTCCTAGACTTGGATTCTTGGAAGCGTGGATCGACTTTTTTATGCGCGAGGTGGTTTACGAACTAGGCTCGCAGGTGAATCGTGCGTCGCCTGCGCCCAAGAAACCTCCACCGAGTTACCTACTTGTGCGCGGACCCGGCGGCTCGCATTTTCCTCGACTATGGCGAACTCGATTGTTCCGAAGCTCGACCCTAGCGCGCCAAAGTTGCCGCGCCGTAACATCTCATAACTACGGACCCAGGGGACGGTCTGTCTGACTCGACGGCCGAGTCGGATTCGGAGTTCCTTCGTTGCACACGGAACCCAAGTCGAAGGAATGTTGGTGATGAGATTTCCGAATCGATCGATATGAAGAATCGAGCCGTGGGAAGTCGAAGCGGACATGCGGGCCACCGGCAGGTGGTATGATTTGGGGCGGACCGGGTGGCCCAATCGCTCGGGCGGCTCGCCCTGCACCAGTCGTCCAGCCGCTGGCGCGAAGAGATCCCGCCCATCAAAGGTAGTGCCGACCCGTCCAGGTCGCCCGACCCGCGCGGGTTCGAGGGCGAATGAACGGCGTATGCCGAGGCTTTGCGCCAGCGGCATCAGCACACCATTGTCCGGGCCGAGCAAGCGCGTGCCGTCCCGACATTCTATGAGCAGGGCTCTCCGGTTCCCTCCGACGCCCGGGTCCACGACGGCCACGTGGATGGTTCCGCGAGGGAATTCGCGGCCCATCGCCTCCAGAAGAAACCCAGCCTCGTCGATCCGATGGGGTGTGAGGTCATGGGCCAAATCGACGACCCTTGCCAGTGGGACGTACCGGCTTAGAACAGCTTTCATCTGGGCGGCGTACGCCCAGCCAATATCGGTGGTCAGCGTGATCAGGGCGGGTCGACGTTGCGACCGCACTGGCGGGTCCGACTCACCGTACCGGCGCGGGGCGGTGGTCTACGACTTCATGATCGCTACGAGGAAGATCCCCACAGCGATGAGGGCCCCAATGACCGCTGCAATAATCACCAAGAACGCCTCAAAGACGAGCGTTCCCAGTTGGCCGGTGAACATTGAATGGTACAGGTAGCCGCTCAACAAGCCCACGACCAATCCCACGACGAGCAATACAACGCCAATAGTTCGGCTCTTTCCACTACCGAAGTAGGCGGTGAACAGGCCGGCCAGGATCAGGAACAGCCCAAAGACGAGCAGCAAGATCGTGAGGAATTGCCAGCCGCCAATCGCAATCGAGCCCCCGATTCCCACAAGATCCATCATTTGTTGTCCTCTTCCTTAGAATTTGATGCCTGTCAATGTTTTGGTGTCGATGACCCCGGGGACCGAGCGGATCTTATCCACTACCAGCTGACCTAGGGCGTTAAAATCCTCCGCTTCCACTTTTGCAATGAGATCGTACTCCCCGAACAGGGGGTGCAGCTCAACGATCCCCTTCACCCGGAGGAGCTCGGTATACACCTCATGCTCCTTGGCCGGAGCCGTGCTAATCAATACGAATCCAATGGCCACCGTCGGAACCTCGCCTAAACGAGTCCGCGACACCTGCCCCCACTTATAAGGGTTATTGAGAGAAAATAGCGCGCCAAGCCCCTCTGCCACTCCGCTCGAAATCGGTTAAATAACGAGCGCCCAAGAAACGGTGCTCGCGACCGCTATGGCACACTCATTCCACTCCATCCGCACTTGGCCCGCCCGGCTGCTTGCTCGCCCATGGCTACTGGGATTCGTGCCGATCAACGCCGCGACGAGTGGGTTCGGAGTGGCCTTGCCGCTGCTCATCTTGATCACGCTCCATTCCAGCTGGGCGAGCGTTGCACTCGCGGCGACACTCTTCAACACCGCCGTCATTCTTTCGTCGTTCTTTTGGGGGTGGGTTTCCGACCGGTTTCCCGCCCGTAGGGCCCTCCTCGTCGTGAACTACGCCGGATTTGGGGCGTTGTATCTCGTTCTGACCCACATTCCTTCCTTACCACTACTCCTCACGGTGTACACGTTGGTGGGAGTGCTGGCCCCCGCGGGGACGAGCGCTTCGAACCTCTTGATTCTGGAGAAGTTCACCGAAAAGGAACGTGCGAACGCCTACGCCTCATTCCAAGAGATGAGCATCCTCGGCTCGATGGCAGGTCTCTTGATCGGCTACTTCTGGGTGGTACGGGACGACGCGCTGCAGTCGCTGCTCTTTGTGCTGGCGGGTCTCGCTGCCGTATCGGCCGCCGTGATCTGGTTCGGAGTGAAAGATCCCGAACAAAACTTGAAAATCGCCAACGTCGCCCAGCATCCCGAGAGCCTCGGATCCCGCATTCGCTTCTCCAGTGCGTTCCACCTTTCCATCCCGTTCTTCCCGAAGCGCCCCAAGGTCACGTCCGATGCGTACGCTCGTTTCCGGAAGTGGGTTCGGACTGAGATCCACCATGAATTGCCCCTGATCTTCGGGGCCATGTTCCTGTTCAATCTCAGCTCGAATCTGTTCAACATCAGTTACACCCCGTACCTTTACGCGCTGGGTCTCGGGGCCGCGTCCATCTTCCTCGTCAATTTCTCGAACAACACGGCGCAGGGCATTATGTTCCCCATCTCGGGTAATCTGACCGCGCGTTGGGGGGCCGATCGATTGGTCCAACGATCCACCTACGTTCGCAGCATCGGCTACTTGATTGTGGGGGCCTTCACCTTCGTCACGTTCTTTGGCGGCGGAACCTTTGCCGCGAATCTGATCGTCTTCGGCGTTCTGGGGGGAGCCATCGCACTCTACTCGACGGCGTCGTCCATGATCCTTTTCCGAGCCGTCCAGCACCGAGATGCCGGCTCGCTGCTCGGGATCAACAGCGCGCTGGGGGGCGCGGCCGCCGTGGGGGGCGCCCTGGCGTCGGAACTGATCTCGATCTTCGGTAGCTTCCGACTCGTGTTCTTGGTCTCGGCCGGCGCGCTACTGGTTTCACTCCCGTTGTGGACCGCCGCGAGCGTAGCCCATAGACGACGACACGAGGAAGCGATCATAGTGGAACCCAAAGCGGCTCCGCGTGAGGCGAAATCGGCCGCGACCGGGCAAACGGATTAAGCGCCCGACGACTCGTGGGCCTATGACGGTCCCCCCCGCGCCGGAGCCCGTGCAGCACGGCCTCCAAGATGTGGTCGCCCTTGAATCTCGTATTTGCTTCATTGATGGAAAGGAGGGACGGCTCATCTATGAGGGGTATGATATCCGCGACCTCGCGGCTCATGCCACGTTCGAAGAGGTCGCGTACCTCCTCTGGTACGGTCGCCTTCCCAATGCCACGCAGCTGCACGAAATCCAGCAGCGGCTGATCTCGCTCCGAGCCCTCCCCCCGACCGTCGCGGGCATCCTCGATGCGATGCCCGTGGACAGCGCTCCGATGGACATGCTGCGCACCGCGGTTTCCGCGCTCGCGCTTTTTGAACCGGGGGAAACGCAGCCCGGCCCCAGCTCGATCGGGGGGGCGCAGCGGTTGACGGCCGTCCTTCCCACGATTCTCGGACACGTCCACCGCAGACGCCAGCGTCTCCCACCTGTGCCGACGCAGCCGGGCTTGGGCCACGCCGCGTATGTGCTGTTCGCCCTCGGCAACGCGACTCCGACGGAACTCGAGATTCACGCGATGGATGTCGCCCTCATCCTGCACGCCGACCATGAGTTGAACGCATCGACCTTCGCGGCCCGCGTGACCGCCTCTACGCTTTCGGACCTCTACTCGGCGATCACGAGTGCGATCGGGACGCTCAAAGGCCCGCTCCACGGGGGGGCGAACGAACGCGTGATGGAACTCCTCGACGAGATCCTGACGCCGGATCGGACCGAAGCCGTCGTCACCGCCAGGCTTGCGCGACACGAACGGATCATGGGATTCGGCCATCGGGTCTACAAGGTCGAGGATCCCCGGGCGACCATCCTTCGGGAGTGGTCCCGTCAGCTCGGCACCGCGAAGGGCGATCTCCATTACTACGATTTATTGCGCCGCGTCGAAGAGGTCGTCCACCGGGAGAAGGGATTGTACCCGAACGTCGACCTCTACTCCGGTTCGGTCTACGCCTTGCTGGGGATTCCCAAGGACCTCTTCACGCCCATCTTTGCCCTCAGCCGAGTCACGGGCTGGACCGCCCACGTGCTCGAGGAGTATCAGGATCTGCGTTTGATCCGACCCACGGCGAAGTACATCGGTCCGACAGACCTGGTCTACAAGCCCCTCGCCGAACGAGGGTGACGAGCCTTCCGATCCCGCACGCTGGTAACGCTCATCAGGGAATATCGAAGCTCGGGTCGGTGGCGTAGCTCTGCCAGGACCTCGATCGGCCCGTCTTGGAGCGCTACCCGCACATGAAGCATTTCGGCGGTGAGATACCGGTAGGCGAACCGGCCCCGCCCGACGGGCGGGCCGCGTTTCGGGTCGATCCGGACGTGCACCGACACAACGAACGGTTGGAGGCCGATTGCGCGCTCGATTGAACGAGCAAGGCTGGCGGAGGTTCGAGACGTGACGGGGATGCCCAGATATTGGTGGAAGACGCCGCCGAGCTTGACCCCGGCTTCGAAGACCAGCGCTTCGCGTTCCGTGAGCGACGCCCGGTGAAATTGGGTTGCCGAAGGTCGCCGCACGGGAACCATCGGATCACGAGCCTCCGGCTACCGGGGTTACCGGCGCCACCGTGTGGGGTCCCCAGACATAATACATCAGGATGCCCACCGCGGCAATCGCCGACGCGACGCCCGCAAGTTCGAAGAAGAAGGAACCGGGTGCCGGTCGGAACTGAAGCGGTACAAGTGCCACCACCAACGCGATCCCGGTCACGATCGATACCGGCCGCAGCGGGTTTCCTCGTCGGATCTTCGGGAACGAGATGGGGAGGACCATGAGGATGGCGATTACCGCGATCAGACCGAAGAAGAGGGGCGGCGTCGTTCCTAGAAAGGCGGGATAATCCAGCGCGAGAACCACGATGACAACGGCCAGGGCACTTTGCGGAGTGGGGGCGCCGAGGAAATCCGGCCGATGATACCCTCGAACCGTGAAGTAGCTCAACCGCGCCACGGCCAGGGCGAAGTACAAGGACGCTACGACCCACGCCTCGAGGGTGAACTGATTCCAAAGTGGGGTGTCATTCGTATGGACCAGTACAATCGTCGCCGGAGCCAGACCAAAAGTGATCGCATCGGCGATCGAGTCCGCAATACGCCCGAATCCTCGACTAACGGACGGGCTCCGCCGAGAAAATAGTCCGTCCATCCCATCGAAAGCAATGCCGCAAATGATGAGAAGCAGCCCCCAAAGTCGATTCCCCGCCACCGTGTAGACGATCGCACCAACCCCCACGCAGGCATTCGCGAGTGTCGCGAGATTGGCGGCGACGCGCCAGCGATCGGTCACGGAAGCTCCCGAGCGATCATGGTCACTCCCGCTCGAACGCGTTCCCCGACGTGGACCACGGGCTCGGCGCGGGAGGCCGGGATTAACACGTCGACCCGAGAACCCAAGATGATCATGCCGATGCGATCGCCTTTCTCGCCGGCATCCCCTACCTTTACGAACGATACGAGTCGACGCGCGACGATCCCCGTCATTTGGATGATATCGACTTGCCCCAGCGCCGTCTCGAGCATGTACCGTCGTTGACGGTTGTGCGCCGCATCGACCTGGTACGCGGGGCGAAAGCCGGCCCCCGAGTCCCCGAGCTGCACAACGCGGCCGTCGATCGGAAATCGATTGACGTGCACGTTCGTGACGTTCATGAACACGGAGATCCGCCACCGATCGGCTTCCCGAGCGACCTCCCGGATCCGACCGTCGGCGGCGGACACGATTCCGACGCCCGGTGCTCGCTCGGGATCACGAAAGAATGCGGCCAGGAAAATCCAAAGCCCACCGAGGACGAGCAACAACGGCACCACGACAAAGGGGATCCGTTCGCCTGCGAAAACCCACAACAGGGCGAGGACGACGAGCGCGGCCGCCGCAATACCTAGGAATCGGCCCGTGTGAGGGGCGAACACGTACGGTGCCTAACTGGTCAACACGATCTCGATATTGACGCCGTCAGGCACTTGGATCCGCATCACCTGACGGAGGGCGCGCTCGTCCGCATCGATATCGATCAGTCGCTTGTGGATCCGCATCTCCCAATGGTCGATGGTGCTCGACCCGCCGCCATCGGGACCCTTGCGCACCGGGACCTTCAGGCGCTTCGTTGGCAACGGAATCGGCCCGGCGATCGACACGCCCGTTTTCTGCGAGATCTCTCGGATGAGCTTACAGATCGAGTCGACCTTCTTGGCGTCCTGGCCGCTCAAGGAGATACGGGCCTTTTGCGGCATCGATAGTCTCTCCTTACTTTCGGTCTGGGAATGCGGCGGAGAGGGTCTACTCGCGCTTCTTGATATCGATAACGACCCCAGCCGCTACGGTTTGTCCCATGTCGCGGACCGCGAAGCGACCCAGTTGGGGGAATTCCTTGTACTTCTCGATAACCAGCGGGCGTTTCGGCGTGATCTTGACAACCGCCGCGTCTCCCGTCTTGAGCGTCTGAGGGTTCTCCTCCGCGACCTGTCCGGTTTTCGGGTCGAGGCGCTTCTGAAGTTCGGTAAACTCACACGCGACTTGCGCCGTGTGGCAGTGGAAGACCGGCGTGTAGCCCGCCGTGATGACCGAAGGGTGGTTCAGTACCTGGATATTCGCGACAAAGCTCTCCGCGACCGTGGGCGGATTCGAGGCAGGACCCGCGACCTCGCCGCGGCGGATATCGTTCTTGTCGATCCCGCGGACGTTGAAGCCGATGTTGTCGCCTGGCGTTGCCTCCGTGACCGCTTCGTGGTGCATCTCGATCGACTTGACTTCGCCGGCCTTGCCGCCGGGTTCGAAGATGATCTTGTCGCCGATCTTGACCTTGCCGGTCTCCACTCGGCCGACGGGCACCGTACCAATGCCGGTGATGGTGTAAACATCCTGGATCGGAAGCCGGAGCGGTTTCTCCGTCGGCTTCTCGGGAACCTTGAGGTTGTCGAGCGCTTGGAGCAGCGTCGGTCCCTTGAACCATGGCATGTTGGGAGACGCCTTGTTGATGTTGTCGTCCTTGAACGCGGAGATCGGGACGAAGACGACCTGTTGATCGACCTTGAATCCGACGTTCTTGAGGAGCTTCGTCAACTCCTCTTTGACCTCGTTGTACTTGGCTTCGGCGTACTTGACCTCTTGACGGTCCATCTTGTTGATTGCACAGATCAGCTGCGTGACACCGAGCGTCCGGGCGAGGAAAATGTGCTCGCGCGTTTGTTCTTGCACGCCTTCGGCCGCGGAACAAACGAGCACGGCCGCATCGGCCTGGCTCGTCCCCGTGATCATATTCTTGACGAAATCCCGGTGACCCGGCGCGTCGATGATCGTGAAGTAATATTTCTGTGTGTCAAACCGCCGATGCGCGATGTCGATCGTGACTCCGCGTTCGCGTTCCTCTTTGAGGTCGTCCATGACCCACGCGAATTCGAACGTCGCCTTGCCCTTCGCCTCGGCTTCCGCCCGGAACTTGTCGATCTCCTCTTGGCGAATGTAGCCGGTGTCCAAGAGAAGACGACCAACGGTCGTCGATTTTCCGTGGTCGACGTGGCCAATGAAGACGATGTTGAGGTGGGGCTTTTGTGCCATGCGATGGGGCTCCGGGCGCGGCCAAAAGGTGCCCCTATATAGGCGTTGTCTTGGTCAACGTCAGTGCCCTCGCCGGTAAATCGCGGAGAGGGGCGATTTCCGAAAGGCTTTACCTGCCCGGTCACTCGCCACGCTGCGAAGCGGCTCGATCGCCTCTCCGCAACGAGCGCGTACTCCGTGAGCGAACCGGTCTCTCAACGCGTTGCGGACAGCCGGGCTTCGGTCGTTCGCCTGATGGTCCCGACAGACGCCAACTTCACCGGAACGGTATTCGGGGGAGAAATTCTCGCCGAGATCGACCGCGTCGCGTACGTTGCGGCCACGCGACATTCGAAAGCGATCTGCGTGACCGCTTCTTTCGACCGGGTCGACTTTCTCTCGCCGGTCCACGTCGGTCAGATCGTCGAGTTCGACGCCGCGCTCACGAGCGTGGGCCGTTCCTCGATGGAAATCTCAGTCGAAGTTCGCGCCGAGGACCTCAAGCAGGGGTCGTCGCACATTGTCGGGCGAGCCTTTGTTTCGATGGTTGCGGTAGACGACCGGGGCCGACCGGTTCCGGTCCCGCCACTCGAGCTCACGACCGAAGAAGAGCGTCGTCGTTTCGAGGAAGATCGACAACGGATGGAAGCTCGACGACGTTCCCGGACCCGGTTGTAGGAGAGGAATTTATGGGAAAAATGGAGACACCAGCGATCTGTGAAATGTGCGGCAAGGAGGTAACCCAGACGAATCGAGTCCGCCTCGAGGGA
Source organism: Thermoplasmata archaeon (assembly GCA_049584655.1). Classification (GTDB taxonomy): domain Archaea; phylum Thermoplasmatota; class Thermoplasmata; order Lutacidiplasmatales; family UBA184; genus Lutacidiplasma. Next base: position 20,391 of record JBAUYF010000027.1, read on the forward strand.
TCCGTCCTATCGCTTTGCGACGATTGCAGCAAATTCGGCGAGCTCGTATCACCCCCGTCAGCCCCCGTTACGCCGCCGGAAGACGGCTACCGCGGGGGTCCTCACGGCATCCCCCGTTCTACAGTTCGACCACGGCGCACCGAAGAACGCGACCTCTTCCAAGATATTCCAGAGCTTGAACTCCGGCCCGATTGGTTCAAGCGAATACGCTCGGCTCGGGAAAAAAGGAATTGGACCCCGGAAGAGTTGGGGAAGCGCCTCAACGAAAAGAAGTCGGTGGTGCTCAAGCTCGAGTCGGGGAGTTTTCGCCCGTCGGATGCTTTGATCTCAAAGTTGGAGCACCTACTCCAGACCCGGATCCGAGCCCCTCCAGGCGGCGCGGACGGAGACGGCGCCTAGGCAAGACCTATTTCCGACTCTTTCGCGGGCGGGCCGCTCCGGCGGAGGGAGCGAGGAGCCATTCGAGAATCGCCTTCTGCGCGTGCAACCGGTTTTCCGCTTGGTCCCAGATCGCTTGGTGTGTACCGTCCATGACGCTATCGGTGATCTCTTGTCCTCGGTGAGCCGGTAGGTCGTGAAGTGCAAAGGCGCCGGGCTTCGCTAGTTCCAACAGCTCGTCATTCAACTGATAACCCTTGAACGCTCGCTCGCGAGCCTCCCGTTCGGCTTCGTCGCCCATGGAGACCCAGACGTCGGTGTAAATGGCATCTGAACCACGGGCCGCTTCTTGGGGATCTTCCGTCAAGATGACCGCACTCCCGCTGTGACGTGCGTATTCCTCGGCTTGATGCAAAATCTGAGGATTGGGGCGATATTGCGTCGGCGTAGCGGCGGCGATATCGAGTCCGACCGCGGCGGCTCCGAGCAGCAGGGAGTTGAGGACGTTGTTTCCGTCCCCAATGTAGGCCAGTCGTCGCCCCTTGAACCGGCCGTTCCACCGCTCGTAGAGGGTCAATAGGTCGGCCGAGATTTGACACGGATGTTCGAGGTCGTCGAGAGCATTGATCACGGGAACGGAGGCCCACTTGGCGAGCTCGACCATATCCGCGTGGTGGTAGGCGCGGAACGCGATTCCATCCACGTACCGCGAGAGGACCCGCGCCGTGTCGGCGATGGTCTCGCCACGTCCAAGCTGAAGATCGCGGCTGGACATGTAGAGCGCGTGGCCGCCGAGATCGTTCATGGCGACTTCGAATGAAGTGCGGGTTCGCGTCGAAGGTTTCTCAAAAATCAGCGCAAGATTCTTTCCGGCCAGGGTCGGTCGTAGGACGCCCTTCGCACGAGCGTTCTTGAGCTCCTGTGCGTGAGCGAGTAGGGCGGGGAGATCGCTGACTAAGTTCGCGACGGAAAGGACGTCGCGTTTCTTCGGAACCGCTACCACATCAAGTACAGGTTGGGTTGACGGTTAAATCATTAGCGTTGCGGAACAGCGCGCGCACGGATTGCCCTCGCCTTGGCACGCTCCGTCTCGGCCCCGATTCGAACTGATTCAGCCGATATGGTCGTCAAATCGGGGCCGACGAGCCCCGGCACGAGCACGGGCGACGGCAGTAGCCATAAATGGGTCGCCCACATGGGCGCGCGCGAGGGATACGAGTGCCACCAAAACGGAAGCAGGCGTCCGGAAAGAAATCACCTCCTCGGAGGGTCCCGCCGAAGCGGTCCTCTTCGGCGCGCCGGGTCTACATGGTCACCGGGGGCGTTACGAAATTCGCGAAGGCCCATCCGGCGATGGATTTTCGATTGATGGTCAAACGGGCCTACGATTTCGCTCTTAAGGACGCGAAAAACTTGACCCCCGATCGGATCGACGGTTCCCGGATTTCCTACTTTTCGGATCACTTTACGCGGCAACTGAAGGCGGCGAGCATGGTGCAAGACTACCTCGGGCTCAATCCCAAGGGATCCGTCCGCATTGAGTGGGGCGGGGCGACCGGCGGCGAATGCTTCCAGGCCGCCTATGAGGCCGTCGCGAGCGGCCGAATGGATGTCTGTCTAGCTGCGGGGTTCGAGACGATGAGTCGAGTGGCCACGTGGAAGGGGAACGAATTCATTGCCTTGGCGTCGGATACTAATTTTGACTTTCCCTTAGGCGGGTTCTACACCGGTTACTATGCATTGATGGTCGTCCGGCACATCTACGAGTATCTGCGCGTCCGCAAGTTCGGTCACATCACCGACGAACGCGAGGCACAGCGGCGCGCGATCGCCGAGGGGAGCCGGATCATGAGTTTGGTTTCGGTCAAGAACCATTTGAACGCGCTTCACAACCCCTACGCGCAATACCCCAAGCGCCTCACCGTGGACGATGTGCTGCATTCCGAGATGATCAGTTACCCCCTCACACGGGAACAGATCTGTACGATGAGCGACGGGGCCGCAGTTGCGATCTTGTGCGACGAATCGCGCGCCCGCGAGTTCACGGACAAACCGATCCGCATCACGGGAGTCGGTACCGGTACGGATACGATGCGATTGGCGGATCGTCCCTTTGGCAAAGTCCCGTTGACCGCGACCGAGAAAGAGAGCGACTACACGGACTTGGACTATCCCGGAGTACACTCGTTCCGTGCGGGTAGATCGGCGGGGTTAGAAGCGTATCGCATGGCGGGGATCACCAACCCGAATCGGGAGCTCGATTTCATCGAGCTCCACGACGCCTATGCCTCAAGCGAGATCCAGACCTACGAAGACCTCGGCCTCTGCAAATACGGCGAGGGCTACGATTTCGTGGAGCGGGGAGATCCGTTCTTGAAATCGGTGGAGTACCCGTTTACCACTCCGAACGCCGGGGCTATTCCCGTAAATCCATCCGGCGGACTGATCGCATGCGGCCACCCCGTCGGAGCGACCGGCCTCATGCAAGGCGTCTTCGCCTTCTGGCAGCTGCAGGAACGAATCAAGAAGCACTTTGGGGATGGTACCTTGCAAATCCCGCACGCCCGGCGCGGGGCGATCCATAGCCATGCCGGCACCGGTTCGGCCGTGACGGTTTCGATCCTCGAACGGGGGTACCGGTAATGACGCGCCCGAAGACGCTGGACAAATTTCGTGACGTGCAGGAAGAGATCGCGAGATCGGGGTCGGCGCTATTCCGGGACGCTAATGGGGTCGAGAGCCTCATCATCCGCTTCCCCTACCAGATCGACTACATCCACAGCTATGCCGAGGATTCCCCGTTTTTCCTCGGGCTTGCCGAAGGGAAGCTCAAGGGGTCGCGCTGTACGAATCCCAAGTGCCGGTTCGTCTATGGAACTCCTCGCGGTCACTGCATGGTATGCGGGCGTCCGACCGAATGGATCGATCTGCCTACGAGCGGTAAGCTCCACTCGTGGACGACGTGCCACTTCGGGAGCGAGGCATTCCTCAAGGAGACTCCGTACAATCTTGCTCTGGTGGAGTTCGAAGGCGTCGGGAGCCTCCTACTCGTCCGATTGCGGGATTGTATCGAATCTGAAATCTACGTCGGTATGCCGGTCGAAGCACGCTTCGCCCAGTACCCCAAGTATTCGATCACGGACGTGTGGTTCGTTCCGAAATAAGTAGAGCGGATTTCCGCTCGGACTGGGGCTCCGAGCTCGGGGAAAAACGCCGCCGGCCCGGCGACGAACGGTAGTGGAAAGGAACGACTATGTAGCGGAAGATGGACTGAGCGACCGTGCGTTCCGACCGGGCCGTTCGGCGGTTCCTTCCTTTCTCCCGAGGCGCGTGGGTCGTTGGGATTGGCGTCCTCGCTTTGTTCGCGTTCCCCCTTCCGGGAGCAGGCGGTTTATCCTTCACAGCGCCCGCGTTGGGCCATCTGGAAATCCCTGGTTCGTCGACCTCCCAACTGGGGAGGGCCCTCTCTTCCCTCGAACGGGGCGGCGGCCCCGCTGAAGGTCGTCCACTGGCCTGCTCGGTAAGCACCCTCGGCTCCTACGGGTGTGCTGCCACGACTCCTTCGGCGCCGGCGGTCAATACGCCCGCGTGGGCGGCGCTCGACCCGGGGCCGAGCTCGTTGACTCCCTTCTATCGGGAATCGTACGCGATGGTGTGGGACGCGTCGGACGGGTATGTGCTTCTTTTCGGAGGAGAGACCCTGTACCGAACCCCTTTGCTTCTGGCAGATACTTGGACGTATTCCAACGACGTTTGGACGCAACTACATCCTGCGATCGCTCCGTCGGCGCGCGATGGGTCGATGATCGCCTACGACAATGCCACTCAATCGGTCGTTCTCTTCGGAGGTTTCGTCGAGTCTGGATCGTCGGCCTCGGATACGAACGACACGTGGACTTACCACGCCGGTAGCTGGACCAACGTAACCGGCGGAGCGGCTCCTTCTCCGCGATGGGGCGGGGGATTGGCGTACGACGCGGCGGACGGGTATCTGCTCCTATTCGGAGGCTACAGTCAGATCTCCAATCAGGGATTGAGCGACAGCTGGACTTACTCTCACGGGGCGTGGTCCAGACTGACTCGCGCCACGTCACCCGCGGGACGATTTGGGTTTGGCATGGTCTACGATGGAGCGATGAAAAAGGTCGTTCTTTTTGGCGGTCAGAATGCCACCACTCAAAAGACCTATTCTGACACGTGGACCTTTTCAGCGGGGAACTGGACCCAGCTCAGTTTCGTAGCGCCGACGCCCGACGGCCGATCGGAAGCCGCGATGGCATTCTCGTACAGCTTGAACGAAGCGATTCTGTTCGGAGGATTCAACAGCACGCCTGTACGGACTCTGGGAGATACTTGGACCTTCGGTGCCTTGGGGTGGAACGAGGTGACGACGGTTGCTCCTCCAGCGGGGCGAGTGTTGTGTTCGGCGGTCGATGATGAGACAGCCGGAACCGTGTTGATTTTCGCAGGCGTCACCGGCGCGGGCCAATCGCTCCGCGACACGTGGGCGTTCGATGGAGCGACCTGGAGCCGAGTGACTACTCCGGGGTACCCAGATGCGACTTCGAACTTCGCGGCGACCTACGATGCGCGTGACAACTACGTCCTGATTTTTGGCGGATTGAACTACTCTGGAGACCGCGTGGCATCCACCTGGACCTATTCGGACGGAAACTGGACGGAATTGACGCCGGCCACTTCTCCGTCGGCCCGCACCGGGGCTGGCATGGCCTTCGACGTCGAGATGAACGAAGTCATTCTCTTCGGGGGAAATGCCACCGTCGGCGGCTTCCAGGACGATACCTGGACGTTCGCCCAGGGAAATTGGACCAATATTACGGCCACTGCCGGCACTCCACCCTTGGGTCGTGCCGTCGGGGCGATGGCGTATGATGACGTCACGGCGAGTGTGATCCTGTTCGGGGGTTTTGGTTACAACAGCTCCTCGAAATCAGACGAGTACCTTTCGGACACGTGGAGCTTTTCGAATGGGACGTGGTCGAAACTCACCCTCGCCAACGCTCCCTCGGCTCGCAGCGGTGCCGCGATCGCGTTCGATCCCGAGATCGGGGATCTCGTGCTCTTCGGAGGGATCATCGACGGCAAGACACTCGGGCAAGACACTTGGACGTTCAGTGGAACTGAATGGACTCAAGTGACGCAGCCCGGCGGGAATGGCCCGAGCGGCCGAGGCTTTGCGCAGGCCGCTTACGACCCACACACCCACGCCGTCATTCTATTCGGCGGGTACGGGACCGCCCAGCTCGTTCCCTTCAACGACACCTGGAGCTTCGCGGGTGGCGTCTGGACGTATCTACCGGAGTCTGTCTCACCGCCTGCGCGGGCGTTCGGTACATTGGTCTACGACGCGGAGTCGTCTTACCTCCTCCTCTGGGGCGGGGACTCCACTGCCCTCTCTCCGCCATTTGCGGGTTTCGCCGATATGTGGATTCTTGATTCAATCGGAGCGAGTGTCGGGGCGCTTCCTACTTCGGGGGAAGCCCCGCTAACAGTCGCCTTCACGGGGATGGCGCATCACGCGTACGGCACGTACACGTACCTGTGGAGTTTCGGTGACGGAACTACTTCCAATATCGCCAGTCCTTCGCACGTCTTCAATTTCGTAGGCAATTACACGGTGACGCTCACCGTTACAGACGAGCTCGGAGCCTCGGGCTCGTCTACTACCGTGATCACGGTAACGCCAACTCCGCAAGTCCCCGCCCTATCGATTGCCGTCTCCGCGAGCCCGATCTCCGGTGAAACTCCCGTGGCCGTAGCCTTCGCGACCGCTGTCACGGGTGGATTGGGGAACTTCACTTATTCCTGGGTTTTCGGAGACGGGAATCTAAGTTCCCTTGCATCGCCGATTCATAACTACACCAAAGTGGGAACCTTCCACCCTACTCTGTGGGTCAACGACACCGCCAACCAGAGCGTTAGCGAAACCCTGACGGTCACGGTTTCCCCTAATTCGATCGTTCCGCCCCCGCATACCACTCCAACGAATACGTCGGCAAGCGCGAACGGATTCTCCTCAACTTGGCTCGCGATCGGCTTGTTGGTCGGGTTAGTAATCGGGGCCGCGGTCGCATATCTCGTCACGGGCCGGCGGCGTGGTCGCCGACCGGCCGTGCACCCCTATGGAGCCCTAACGGTGCCTCCACCCACGGGGGGTCTGGGGACCGGACCGCCCCCGCCCTGGCGTGAAGGTCCACCCTAACCCATTCCTCGCATCTCCCACGAGGCTCCGACCTTTCCATCTAAGCCTTCGAAGGAGAATTCGCCAGCGAAAGACCGGCCAATTCGAGGACATCGCCCTGGGAACGCGCGATCTCGGATGCGGGCGTTTGGCTCACCTCGACGAAAGCGAGCTCTTGCCAGGGATGCGCCGCAGGCGGCGACTCATTCGGCCAGGTGCCTTGGTAGATGAAATGCAAATCCCAGTGAGGGTCGTCCGCATGCGATGTAGATCGCCGGTACTGCTCGGAGACCACGAGCGGACCTTCTACCGGCGGCAACGGGCTCTCCAGCTGTTCGCGTGCGATGCGCTGCGCCGATTCCAGGGGGGATTCGAAGAAAAGGAGTTGGCTCGAGGGAAGCATCCAACGGCGGCCGATTCCTTGCACGCGTGCCGGTTCTAACGCGCCGAATTCATACCACGCCGCACGGGGGTCGATACGGCCGAGTAATACACGACCTTTCTCGCGCGGATGTCGGAGGACGAGAAACGTGTTGAGACAGAGTCCATCGTCGGGGAGGACGAAGTACCCCTCGGCCTCGGGAACGTTACCGCGCCGCAATCGTGCGAAACGTCGCGCGCTCATGGCGCGCGGGACGGTCGCGTTCCGTTTCAATCTTTGCCGTCCGGATGAATCGACGACTTTCGTTACGACCGGTCGTTTCGGAAGGGAGTGCCGCGGGCCGGGCTTGAACCGGCGGCTTCAAGATCTTCAGTCTTGCACTCTCCCAAACTGAGTTACCGCGGCGTCGGCGCCCGCGAGCCGTTCCGCGTATAAAGAATCGAAGGGACCCTGGGAACCGGGGAGTCCTCCCGAAGGGCTTGCGAACGGAGTCGGTCGCGACTCGTCCCCACTGAACGCGCACGCGCACGTTCTACGGCGACAAACGGCGCGTTGAATCCCTCCAGTTTATCTAACCCTGCCGGCCTTCAACATCGGGGTCCCGATGAAAACGCTCGTTGTCGCGGAGAAATTCAACACCGCGCTCCGCATCGCGATTGTGCTCTCCGACGGTCGGATGAAGCGATCGCGTGTCGGCGGGACGAACGTCTTTCGATTCGATCGTCCCGAGGGCGGCTATGCCGTCGTAGGCCTGCGCGGGCATATCGTGGAATTGGACTACTCGCCGGAGCATGCCGAGTGGACACTTGCCGGGCTTCCTAAGTTGCTCGAAGCCAAGCCTCTGAAACGGATCACAGAGGCCGGCATCGTCGAGACACTCCAATCGATGGTTCGCGAATTCGACCGAGTGATCATTGCGACCGACTTCGACCGCGAGGGCGAGTTGATCGGATGGGAATGTCTTGAGCTATTGCAGCAGGTCCATCCAACCATTGAGGTCCAGCGCGCGCGGTATAGCGCACTCACGCGCGAAGAGATCGAAAGAAGCTTCGATAATCTTGCCGGCCTCGACCACGCCCTCGCCGAGGCGGCCGAAGCGCGGCAGGAGATCGACCTCGTGTGGGGAGCACTGCTCACGCGCTATCTTTCCCTCACGGCCCAGCAGCGGGGCCGGGGGTTCCTATCCGTTGGGCGGGTGCAAACGCCAACGCTCGCGTTGCTCGTCGAGCGCGACCAAGCGATCAAGGAGTTTGTTCCCACCCCCTACTGGGAGATAGTCGGAACGGCCGCCAAGGGCGACGTCACGTTCCGGATCCAACACGAGCACGGCATCTTTCCCGATCATGCGGAGGCCCAAGCAACGTTCGCGAAGGTCGAGGGGGCGCAGGAGGGAACCGTCGCGGCGTATGTCCAAGAGGAAACGCGACGAAGGCCGCCGGTGCCCTTCAGTACTACGCTCTTCGTTTACGAGGCGACGCGACTCGGCCTCGGCGCGGCTCTCGTCATGAGGATCGCCGAAGATCTGTACACCCAGGGATTGATCAGCTATCCGCGTACCGACAATACCGTCTACCCCCGTGGGCTGGGGCTCAAAAACCTCGTTGAACGATTCAAGGAGAGTCCATTCCGCGAAGCGGCTGAGTATATTCTCGCTCAACCCACCTTCCGCGCAACCCGGGGGCGGACCGAGACAACGGACCATCCCCCGATCTACCCAACCGGCGTGACGGATCCAAAGAAGCTCAAGCCGGATCACGCCCGTGTCTACGAGCTCATCGTCCGGCGGTTCCTAGCGACAGTCGCTCCGGATGCGCTGGGCATTAGCCGGACGGCGAAGATCTCGATCCGAGGCGAGGGATTCGACGCCAAGGGGTACTTCGTGACCGACCCCGGGTGGTATCGGATCTATCCATACTCCCAACCCGAAGAATCTCCGTTACCCGAGCTAGCCGTCCAGGAAAACGTCGCGATCCGCGATGTGCAACTCGCCGAAGACCAGACGAAACCGCCGCGCCGATTCACGCAGGGATCGCTCATCCAAGAGATGGAACGTCTCGGACTCGGCACGAAGAGCACCCGGCACGACGTGCTCCAGAAACTGTTCGATCGGCACTACGTGAATCAGCGCTACTTGGAGCCTACGGGAACCGGCCTCGCGGTCACCGAAGCGCTCCAAGCGCATGCACCGGTCATCACGCGTCCCGAAATGACCCATCGGCTCGAGGAAGATATGGAGCTCGTCGCTGAGTCGAAAAAGCCCAAGTCCGACGTACTCGAGGAATCTCGCGAGATGTTGCGGGATGCGTACACATTGCTGGCAGAAAACGCGGAAGGCGTTCGCAAAACGCTGACCGGGGCGCTCGATCGTCAGCATTTCGTCGGTCCTTGCGCGCTCTGCGGCGGAGCGATGCAGATGCAGCGCACGCCGCGCGGCACCCGGTGGGTGCAATGCGTGAACAATCCGGGAAGCTGCACCGTGAGCTTCCCGCTACCTTCTGCCGGCTTCATTGAACCGGCGCCAGAATTTCTCTGCGCCACGTGCAAATTTCCCCGCGTCAAGATCGTGTTCCGTGGCCAACGCCCGGAGCTCTTTTGCATCAATCCCGAATGCGTCGAGCATCAGAAGGCGTTCCGGATCGGTAACTGCCATTCCTGTGGGAAACCGCTCAACATCCGGTATTCGTTCGCCGGGAAGCGGTTCGTAGGATGCTCGGGCTATCCGGAGTGTCGCGTTACGTATCCTCTCCCGCAACGCGGCAAGCTCGAGAAGGATCAACCCCCCTGTCCGACGTGTGGTGCGCCGGTCGTGACCGCGATCGAGGCGGGCCGTCCTCCCTGGACGTTGTGCATCAATCCCGAGTGCCCGACCAAGAAGGAGCACGCCGCGCAGAAAGAGGCGGCCGCTCAGGCAAAGCGAACGGCGGCGCGAAAGAAGGCGAAGTCGACCAGTGCGGCGAAGCCTCGAGTCCCGCGCGTGCGAAAGAAGAAGGCTACAGCCGAGGCGGGGACTCCCGAGGCACCGGCTCCCGTGCCCAGCGACGCCGAAACTCCTTCGGCCTGATCGCGCTGCGCCCGGCAGGTCGAATTCGATACCTACGCGCCAGCAGGCTAAGAGGTCGTCTCCCCTCGAGGGCGTTTCGTGACCTTCCGTCCCGCGTTAAATACGCCACACCGCTGGTACGCTTGTGGCCTCTTCTTCGCGTCGTTTATGGGAGCTCGACTCTCGAAGTTTTGAGCAACGGCTCGCGAGCAATCCACTCCTGATCGTCCCGGTAGGGGCCCTCGAGGCGCATGGACCTCATCTCCCACTGGGAGCCGATCAAATCCAAGCGGAGGCGACCGCGGCGGCACTCGCAGATCGAGTCGAAGCGCTCATCGCCCCCTCGTTGACGTACGGCTCGTGCCCCGGCGCTCGCGAGTTCCCGGGAACCGTATCGCTGTCGCTCGCCACCCTCGGACAAGTGACGCGGAACGTTCTCGAGGAGTTTGCCCGCATGGGGGTACGCCGGATCTTGGTGCTATCCGGCCATGCGGAACGCGGTCACATGGCGGCCCTCCGAGAGGCGGGGAGTGAGACGATGCGTGCATATCCGAAGACGAAGGTCGTTGTCCTCTCGGACTACGATTTTGTCTACGAGCTCCGCGGCAAGGAATCTCCTGCCACGGACGGCCATGCCGGCTTACTCGAAACTTCGCGAGTGATGGCTCTCGCCCCCGAGGCCGTCGGTGCGAGTCGCCCCGTGGGGGAGTATCATGCTTCGCCCTTCGTGCCCGGTTCGCCCAGCCCGCGCGATTGGCCCGAAAGTGTGATAGGCGATACGCGACCCGCCTCGGCGGAGTTGGGACGAAAGGTTCAGTCCTACGTCCTAGACCGATTAGTCGTGGTCGTGAACGAACTGCTTCCGAAGTCGTAGGTAATTTCCTTCTCATGCCCGATTCGCAGAATCTCATCCGCATCCGCGGCGCGCGCCAGCATAATTTGAAGAATGTCTCGTTGGACCTGCCGCGCAATCGCTTCGTGGTCATCACGGGGGTCAGCGGTTCTGGAAAATCGTCGTTGGCGTTCGATACCCTCTACGCAGAGGGCCAGCGGAGATACATCGAGAGCCTCTCGTCGTATGCACGACAGTTCCTCGGACAGATGGACAAGCCCGATGTCGATTCGATCGACGGCCTGTCGCCGGCCATCGCAATCGAGCAGCGCGCGGGCAGCCGCAATCCGCGATCGACCGTCGGGACCGTGACCGAGATCTACGATTATCTTCGACTCTTGTTTGCCCGAATCGGGATTCCACATTGCCCGAATGACGGGCAGGAGATCGCCCCGCAATCGGTCGACCGGATTGTGGACGCAGTTCAGACGCGCGCCGCCAAGGAGCGCATCGATCTACTGGCTCCTGTGCTGCGCGGGAAGAAAGGCGAGCACCGGGACGTCCTTGACGGACTCCGCAAGCAAGGGTATCGCCGCTTCGTGATCGACGGCGTCGAGGTCCGACTTCCGGGCGCCGAGGTCCGGTTGGAAAAGAACAAGAAGCACACGATCGAGGTAGTCGTGGATACCCTTGAGGTCACGGAAGCCGAGGCGACTCGACTAGCCGAGGCGATCGCGCTCGCGCGCGAGCTCGGCGATGGCCTGCTGATCGTGCGTCGGGCCGATGGCCAGCGAGAAACGTTCTCCAGTCGCCGGGCGTGCCCAGAATGCGGCTTTTCGATCGAGGAACTCACTCCTCGGATGTTCTCCTTCAACAATCCATTCGGCGCTTGCCCCGAATGCTCTGGCATTGGAGCCACGCTCCACGCTGACCCGAATCTGTTGATCCCCGACAAGGAAAAGTCTCTCTTCAAGGCGATCAATGTCTGGGGCCTGACGCCCGAGCGCCAGGCGATCGAGCAGTTCGGAGCGTTATTCGACTACAACCCGGCACGTCCGGTCCGAGAGTTGCCGGAGAAAGGGTGGAAGGCGCTAATGTACGGCTCCGACCGATCGCTCGGCGGCCCTCGCCACTGGAGTCATCACTGGTGGGGTGGCGGCTGGCTCCGCGAGGGTTTGGTAGCGGCGGTCGAACGTCGGTGGAAATCCACGAAGAGCGAGGGCGCGAAAGAGTACTACATGGGATTCATGTCATTCACGCCGTGCCGCAGCTGTCACGGGCGACGCCTGAAGCCCGAAATCCTCGCCGTCACCGTGCTGGGACGGTCGATCGCGGACGTCGCGGCAATGACCGTTTTAGAAACAATCGCGCTGTTCCGCGATCTCGCCCTAACCGAACTCGAAGAGCAGATCGTCGGGCAGGTTGTCAAAGAGATCCGCGCGCGTCTGGGATTCCTGGAGAACGTTGGGCTTACCTACATTACAATGGACCGTGCGTCGGGCACCCTTTCCGGCGGGGAGGCCGAGCGGATCGCACTCGCCACGCAGATCGGTTCGGGGCTCGTGGGGGTACTGTACATTCTCGACGAACCGTCGATCGGGTTGCACCCACGGGATCATGCGCGCCTTCTGACGACCCTCAAAGCGCTACGCGACCTCGGTAACACGCTACTCGTCGTCGAGCACGACGAGATGACGATGCGTGAATCCGACTGGTTGGTCGACCTGGGACCGGGCGCCGGCGTGCACGGAGGGGAGATCCTGTTTTCCGGGTCTCCGAACGATATCGGCCGCGCGCGTCGCTCGGTGACCGGCGACTTCCTCTCGGGACGGCGGTCGATCGCCCTGCCGCGGCAACGCGCGAGCCCGGGGCAGCGGTGGCTGACGATCCACGGCCCACGCGAGCACAATCTGAAGGGCGAGGCGATCCGGATACCGTTGGGACTCCTCGTCGCGCTCTCGGGAGTCTCGGGGAGTGGCAAATCGACCGTGCTCCAGGAGATCCTCTACAAGGCCGTGCGGCGGCACTTGGGGCTCGGACGAGAAGCGCCCGGGATCCACGACTACGTCGAGGGGATCGATCAGATCGACCGAGTTCTGCTGATCGATCAATCTCCGATCGGCCGTACACCCCGGAGTAATCCGGCGACCTATACGGGCCTCATGACGCCCATTCGAGAGCTCTACGCCAGCCTGCCGGAGTCGAAGGCCCGTGGGTTCGGGCCGGGGCGATTCAGCTTCAACGTGGCGGGAGGCCGCTGCGAGGCGTGTGAGGGAGATGGCGTCATTCGGTACGAGATGCACTTCCTGCCCGACGTGTACGTCGCGTGCGAAGAGTGTCGGGGCAAGCGGTTCAATAGCGAGACCCTTCAAGTCACCTTCAAGGGAAAGAGTATCGCCGATGTACTCGCGATGACCGTCGAGGAAGCGTACAAATTCTTCGAGAATCATCGACGCATCTTCTCTCGCCTCAAACTCCTCGCCGACGTCGGGCTCGGCTACATCCAGCTCGGGCAGAGCGCCACGACCCTTTCGGGCGGGGAGGCCCAGCGAATCAAGATCGCGTTCGAACTCGCGAAGATTCCTACTGGACGGACGCTCTACCTTCTGGACGAGCCGACGACGGGGCTCCACTTCGCCGATGTCGAGCGGTTGCTCGACGTACTCTATCGGCTGCGCGAGGGCGGGAATACGGTCGTGGTCATCGAGCACAATCTGGATGTCCTCAAGTGCGCCGACTGGCTCATCGACCTAGGGCCTGAGGGAGGGGGCGCTGGAGGGCACATCGTGGCGGCCGGAACCCCGGAGACCGTCGCGCGCAGTACGCAGTCCCACACCGCTCGCTTTCTCGTTCCACTCCTACGGAGCGAAACGCTCTCGCTCAAGTCCGCACGGACATGACGGAGCGGCCTGCGCCCGAGCTCCCCTCGTTCGTACCCGCCAGTCAATTGGCGGCACAGACCGGGGAAGAGTTTCGGACCGCGCCCGACGTTCCGGGAGTCTACCTCTTCCGTTCCGCCCGCAGCGAGGTGCTCTACGTGGGGAAAGCCCGAAGCTTGCGGCGGCGCGTGCTGGACCATCTTCATGCCCGGATCGAAAAGGACGGTACGATCCTAGCCCAGAGCGCGTCGGTCGAGTTCGTTCCTACCGTGAACGAACGGGAAGCGTTGTTGCTCGAAGCGAGCCTCATCAAACAGTACCAGCCGCCGTACAATGCTCTCCTCAAGGACGACCGGAGTTTCCCGTACTTGGCAGTCACCCTCTCGGAACCTTTCCCCCGCGTGCTCTTCGTACGCCGTCCGCGCCGCCGTGGAGGAAACGTCCTATTCGGGCCGTACACGAGCGCACGCGAAGCGCGGGACGTCGCCACGCTCCTTTCCGAAACGTTCCAGATTCGTCGTTGCGTGCGGCTTCCCAAGCGCGAATGCATCTACTACCATCTCAAGACCTGCAGCGCGCCGTGCATTGGAGCGATCTCTCCCGAAGACTATCGACTTCAAGTGGACCGGGCGATCGACGTGTTGCGTGGACATGGCGCCGCCGTGCAGCCCCGACTCGAGTCGGAAATGCGCGAGGCGGCGCGGCATCAAGAGTTCGAGCGCGCCGCCCTGCTCCGCGACGCGCTCGAAGGGTTGAAGGCGCTAACCGAGCGGCAGCACGTCATCGGTCCCGGGATCGGGCGCGTGGATGTCCTCGCGCTGGCCTTCCCGCATGACCCCGGAACGCTCCGCGTCGCCGTCGGGCTGCTCCATGTCGAAGACGGCGAGGTGCGACGTACCGAGCCGCATCTTCTGCAGATTCCCGCCGACGATGTGCCCGATCCGGGGGAACTGCTCCGGCAGTTCCTGACGCAGTACTACGGGCATCAACTCGAACTTCCGGCCCGGATCTACATTCAGGGCGCCCGTCCAACGGGCGTCGAGAGTGTCATTGACGAGCTATTCGCGCCGCGCGGCGTGGACGTCCGATTCCGACCGACCGGCCGGTACGCGGGGCTCGGACGTCTCGCGGAGCGGCTGGCCCGAGCCCACGTCGATCAGGTCGTGGCTCCGCCGCCCCCGCGCGAGGTCTTGGTCGCGCTTCAGAACCTGTTGCAATTGCCGACGCTCCCGAATCGCATTGAGGGGATCGATATCTCGATCTTCCAAGGCGCCGAGGCGGTCGGATCCCTCGTCGTCTTCGAGCGAGGGGCGGCGAAAAAGTCGGAGTACCGACGGTACCGCATCCGCACCGTGGAAGGAATGAACGACTTTGCGATGGTCGCCGAGGTCGTCCGCCGTCGGTACCTGCGTCGCGTGGCCGAGGCGGAAGTGCTCCCCGACCTCCTCTTGATCGACGGCGGTCGAGGGCAGCTATCGGCGGCCGGCAGCTCCCTCGAAGAGTTGCGGCTCACGGACCAGATCCCGGTGATCGGGCTTGCGAAGCGCGAGGAGGAAGTCTACGTGCCCGACCGACCGGAGCCGATGCGGCCCAACCCGAATTCGGCGCCCATGCTCCTGCTGCGGTCGGTGCGCGATGAAGCTCACCGCTTTGCGATCACGTATCACCGCACGCGGCGACGCATCCGGCTTCACGAGGAGATGGACGACGCCCGAGCGAGCTGACCCGGGCGCGCGCCCGGTCTACTTCGCGTTCTTCGAACGGTCGGGTGTGCCGATGAACGACATTCCCTGAACGCGACGCGCGACCTCGGTGACGGGGAGGCGACGCAAATCCGTCTCGACTTCGAGGATCGCCGCATCGAGCGCCTCTGGCGGGAACGGCGTGGGAGAGCCCTCCGCGACGGCTTGGACGGCGAGCTTGAATGCGGACTCTTCGGTCCGCGTTTCCCCGATTTTCTCTTCCAAGAAATCCGCGACGGCCCGGCGATTGCGACCGATGGCGTAGGCCTTCCATCCGATCGTCGCTCCACTCGGGTCGAGCTCGACCAATCCCGGCGTGCGTCCGGTGAAACCACCGAGCAACAGCGACACAGCGAATGGGCGCGTTCCGCCAAACTGTGTGAACTGTTGGAGGTGCGTTCCCAGGGCATGCCCGAGAAGAGCGTATGGAGCGACCTCGCCGAATGTGATTCGGTGGCGTTGTGCTTCCATGCGAAGGAACTCGACCAAGACACGAGAGTCCGCAATCAGCCCGGCCGTTACGCATCCCAAACCGGTATCGATGGCGAAACTCTTCTCGATAGAACCCGCCTCGGCGAGTGAACTGACCGGCAGATTCCGGTACGCGACGAAGACGATGCCGCCGTCGTAGGTGACGGCGACGGCCGTGCCGCCCATCTGGATCGCTTGCAGGGCATATTCGACCTGAAACAGTCGTCCGTCCGGTGAGAAAACAGTGCTCGCGCGATCGTAGGCCATCTGGCCGGGTTGCATCTCCATGATTGTGATTTGCCTCCGAGATTGGGGCGGGCCAGACAGGGGGGGGATTTGAGCCTGCCGCGTACCATGGCACGCCACCCACTTGGTGAAATCACGCCACTATCGAACGTCCCAGGAATCACCCGTCGGAGCGCGCCCTCGGCGCTCGCCAACCTTTTAGTGCGCAGACGTGGTCGATCGGCCGATGGGCTCGAACGGATTGCATCTCCTGCCGATGGCCTCGAGCTACCGAGGCGCGCTCTCGCCAGCGTGCACGCAGTGCCAGGAAGGTCGGAAGATGGTCCTCTTCGTGACCGGACTTTGCCGGTTTCGTTGTTTCTATTGCCCGGTGTCGGAGCGGAGAAATCAGAAGGACGTCACGTACGCCAACGAGCGACTCGTCACGTGCGACCAGGACGTGCTCGACGAAGCCCGCGCGATCGGAGCAGGGGGAACGGGCATCACCGGCGGCGACCCTCTCGGGGCGATCGATCGCACGGAACACTACGTCCAGCTGTTGAAACGAGAGTTCGGGCCGACGCACAACATCCATCTCTACACGCACGAGCCGAACCCTGAAAAATTAGAACGTTTGGCTCGCGCAGGGCTCGACGAATTCCGCCTACACATTCCCCACTATCTGTGGGGTCCACTCTCCACGGACGGCGGGGCGTACCGCGCCGTGCTCGAAGCCGCTCCCGGCTGGGGGATCCGACGTGGAGTCGAGATTCCGGTTCTGCCCGACAAGGAACAGGAGCTGCGCCGGCTCTTGCGCGCCCTGGACGCGCTGCGGGTTGACTTCGTCAATCTGAACGAGCTTGAGTTCTCGGAAACGAACGAGACGAAAATGCACGATCGGTCGTATCATCTCGATCCGCGTAACGGCTGGGGCGTCGAAGGAAGTCGGGCGGTCGCTGAACGGGTGGTGCGCGAGATGCGACTGCACGTGCCCGTGCACTATTGCTCTTCGCGCTTCAAGGACGGTGTACAACTCAAGCAGCGCTTGCTGCGCCGCGCCGAGCGGACCGCCCCTTCCTTTGCGGAACGCACCGCCGACGGCACGGTCGTCCTGGGCATCGTGGAGGCGCCGGTCGGGACCGATCTGAAGCGCTTGGGCGACCGCGTCGCCGTTCTGGCCCGACTGGGGAAAGAAGATTATCGACTCGACTTCGCCCGGCGCCGGGTAGAGCTTGGCTCCGGGGCGCTCCGACGCGTGGCGGATCGGCTTCGCGCTCCGGCTTTCGAGGTCGAGGTGTATCCGACCTCGGACGCGCTCGAAGTTGAGCGCGAACCTCTCAATGCTCCGGCGGCGCCCATGGACGGTCGTTCCGGGGGAACGTAATTCTCGTCACACACGTGGCGACCGAACGTCAAGTACCGCTCATCTCCGCGTCGGTGTTTGATTGAACATGGCCCCCATCCCCCATCTTCGGCCCCGTACCACATCGGACAATCTTTGCACTGGAGGAGGACGACCGGTGTGACCGGGGATGCGGGGTCGAGGGGGGCCGGGTCTTCACTCATCGGGACTCACCTCGCAGGAGCGACCAGCCATGCACCGCATTCCACATCAGCTGGGCGACCGTGACCGGGCCCACACCGCCTGGGACTGGCGTAAGCGCCGAGGCCCATCCATCAAGGGAGGCTGCATCAGCGTCACCCGCCGCTCGAACCCCGCTCGTGCGAGCCGGGTCGGGAAGTGAGCTCAAGCCCACATCGACGACCGCGGTGCCCGGTGGAACATTCGCACGAGTCAGCAAGCCGGGGTGACCCACGCAGGAAAAAATCACGGAAACCCCCCGAAGCGTTTCTGCAAGATTCGGTGTTTGAGAGTGCGCGATCGTAACCGTAGCGTCACCCCCTTCGCCTCGCAATAAGAGCAACAGAGCGAGGGGAAGTCCCACGGTCTCCGAGCGTCCGAGCACCGCGACGCGCTGTCCTTGGATCGGGAGACGGTAGTGGCGGGCAATTGCCATCGCCGCGAGGGCGACGGCCGGAACTTGGATCGGCCGGCGCGCCAGCAAATGGCCCAGGTTCAACGCTCCGACTCCGTCCACGTCCTTTTCCGGCCGGAGTTCGGAAGCCGCCGCGAAGAAATCGAAGGGAGGAGGGAGCGGGTGCTCCAGCAACACGGCGTCGACCGACGTATCCGCATTCAACCGGCGAAGGCGCGCCACGATGGAATGGGGAGTTTCCGATGCATCCAGCCCCTGCTCTTCGAAACCGACCCCAACGGCCTCGGCCGCTTTCGCTTGCTGTTTGAGATAGAAACTGAACGGAGAAGTGGTGGCCCGATGCACGCTCACCAGTTTGGGAGCCGGGGCATGGGGAAGTTCCCGAATCTTCGCCCGGGTCGCCTCCTGGATCGACGCCGCGACCGGTTGCCCCAGAAGTTGCTCCGTCAACGCACGTGCCCACGATGCGGAGTCCCCCCCCGTAGATAAGGGCGGGGAACTGCCGGTTGCCCCGCGAGCGCCGGCGAACGAAATCCCGAATCACATAGACGTAAATCGAGCGTCGAGTCCGAATATTTGCCGGTTTCTCAGACTAAATGCTTTATATGGCGGACCCCTTCGTTCGATTGATGAATGACGCGGCCGGGCCGCGATGCGTTCGTCGAGGCAGTTACGGGTAGTCCGTCAAGCGAGACCGGAGACTCTCCAGGTCCGTCGAATGACCTGGAGGCCTGGGGTAAGAGCCTTCCCTACGCCTCCACGGCCCAAGTCGAAGTGCCCCCCCGGCTGCTCGACCAAGTGATCGGTCAGGACGAGGCCGTCGAGGTCGCCAAGAAGGCGGCGACCCAAAAGCGCCACATGATCCTGATCGGCGAACCCGGTACGGGCAAGAGCATGCTCGCCCGGGCCATGGTCGACTTCCTACCGAAGGAACAGCTGCAGGATATTCTCGCCTATCCCAATAACGACGACCCGAACGAGCCGAAGATTCGCGTCGTGCCGTCGGGCAAGGGAAAGGAGATCGTTGCCGCCCAGAAGCTGGAGGCGGCTCAGCGCAAGGAGCAGCGGATGATCCTGCTCGTCGTCGCCATCATGGCGATATTCGCGTTCGTACTCTACATCGTACTGACGACACCCGATCACGACCCAACGGCGATTCTGATCGGCATTTTGATCGTCTTCATCCTCTACGCGATCGTCCGATTTAGCGGAGGCCGATCTGACTCGGGGAACGGGGTGGCCAAGCTATTGGTCTCGCATACGCCCGACGAGCGCCCCCCGTTCATCGACGCCACGGGAGCTCACGCCGGTGCGCTACTCGGAGATGTCAAGCACGATCCGTTCCAATCCGGTGGCCTCGAGACTCCCCCTCATGAACGTGTGGAAGTGGGGGCGATCCACAAGGCGAACGGCGGCGTGCTCTTCCTGGACGAGATCAATCTGCTCAAGATCGAGAGTCAGCACTCGTTGCTCACGGCACTTCAGGAGCGGAAGTTCTCCATCGTGGGGCAATCAGAGCGCTCCGCGGGGGCAATGGTCAAGACGGAGCCGGTCCCCGCTGACTTCGTGCTAGTCGCGGCCGGGAATATCGACAGCGTGCAAGCGATGCACCCCGCGCTCCGCTCGCGGATTCGAGGTTACGGATACGAACTCTACGTGAAGACGACGATGCCGGACATTCCCGAGAACCGGATGAAGATCGTTCGTTTCGTCGCGCAAGAGGTGGTCAAGGACAAGAAGATCTCCCACTTCGATATGGGCGCCGTCACCGAGGTCATTCGGGAGGCGCAACGCCGCTCGGGACGCTCCGGTCAGCTGACCCTACGTCTTCGCGAACTCGGCGGCTTGGTCCGTGTCGCCGGCGATATCGCCAACTCGGAGGGTCTGGCGATGGTGACCGCCGTTCAGGTCGTAAAGGCGAAGCGCGCGAGCCGTTCGCTGGAGCAGCAGATCGCGGATCGGTACATCGAGCGTCGCAAGGAGTACCGCATGTTCTCGACGGAGGGAGCCGCGGTCGGTGTCGTCAATGGCCTCGCCGCTATCAACGCGCAGACAGGAATGTCCGAATTCTCGGGCATCGTGTTGCCGATCGTGGCCGAGGTGACGCCGGCACAAACGCGGAATGGCGGAGTCGTGGTGGCCACCGGGAAGCTCGGGGATATCGCGAAGGAAGCCGTTCAAAATGTGAGCGCCCTCATCAAGAAGTACACGGGGGAGGACATCTCCCGCTACGACATTCATATTCAATTCGTCGGAACGTCCGACGGCGTCGAAGGCGACTCCGCCTCTGTTTCGATCGCGACGGCCGTGATCAGTGCGCTAGAAGGAGTGCCGGTCGATCAATCCGTCGCGATGACTGGCTCGCTTTCCGTTCGCGGTCAAGTATTGCCCGTCGGCGGGGTGACGGCGAAAGTCGAGGCCGCGGCCGACTCTGGGATCCGCCGGGTGCTAATCCCCGAGGATAACCTAGACGACCTGGTGCTGGAAACGCACTACGTGGGGGAGATCGAAGTGATCCCCGTGCGAACGTTGCGCGACGTACTCAAGTATGCCCTCGTCGGGCAGGGGACCCAGAAGGAGTCCCTCTTGGAGCGATTGGCCGCGATGGTCAAGGCGACCAGCCGCAGCGAGGGAACCGACGCGCCTCGGGGATCGCCGCCCGCGCGGCCGGCGGGTACGTGAGAGGAACCTTCCGAATCCCGGCGCATCAGCCGGCCCTTCTGCCGCGTACCCCCGAGGCCGGCGACCCGACCGACGACGATCCCGAGCGCTTCTACAATCGCCCGTGCTATGAGTTCAACCCGCAGCTCCGCACGAATTTAGACGATCGACATTGCAGTCATTGCCGTCACTATCTGACGGCGCGATGCCCGCACATCGACGAATTCCTCGATGATGTGGATGACCTCAGTCCCGAGTAAGTAGGGGCCTGGCCGTGCGCGGGCTTTTGATCGGGCGCTTTCAGCCGTTCCACCGCGGCCATCAAACCGTCGTCCAGGCGCTCCGGAAGGCGCGACCGGAGGAAACCCTCCTGCTCGGAATCGGAAGCGCGCAAGAGTCGTTCACGTGGAAGAATCCGTTCACCGCCGGCGAGCGGTACGAGATGTTGGAGCGTGCTCTCGTCTCGGACCACGTGACTGGGTGGATCGCGCTCCCCGTACCGGACATTCAGCGTCACTCACTTTGGGTCAGCTATCTCGAGTCCCTCCTTCCGCCCTTTCAACGGGTGTACACCAACAATCCGCTTACCCAACTCTTGTTCGAACTGGCCCATTACGCGGTGGAGAATCCGACCCTGGTCGACCGTAGTACGCTGGAGGGAGCTCACGTTCGAGCTCGACTGGCGAATGGGGGCGATTGGAGCGCGCTGGTCGCCCCGCCCGTCGCCGCGTATCTTCGGGAAATTCGCGCCCCCGAGCGCCTACACCTTCTATCGAAAGGCGATGGTGCGGCGGGCGACCGAGCAGAACCATGAGTCCGGTGGACGAGAAGAAGCCGGATGACCCGACCGCCCGGCGAGGCAAATTCGACCCTTTGCCGGACTGGGTCCATCCAGCGACACGACTAGTCCACGGGGCTCGACGCCCGGACGAGAATGCAGGGTCGGTGGTTGCGCCGATTTACCAAACCACAACGTTCCACTACCCGGCGCTTTACTCGGAGTCGGCTCGTTCGGGCAAGGTCTACCTCTACACACGGAATGAGAACCCCACGGTCGAGGTAGCCGCCGAGCTGATCCGGCAACTCGAAGGGGGTCAGGCGGCGCGCCTCTTTGGGAGTGGGATGGGGGCCACCGCGGCCACGCTGCTCTCGCTGCTCCGGCCAGGGCAAGAGCTGCTCGCCCTCGACACGCTCTACGGCGGAACGATCAATCTGGCCCAGGATTTGCTCGCCCCGTACGGGATACTGGTCCGGTGGATGTCGGAATCGGCGGCGCGAAGCCCCGAAAAGTGTGTGACGGACCAAACGAAGCTGGTGTGGATCGAAAGCCCGACCAATCCACTCCTGCAAGTCCACGACGTGCGACGCTGGGCGGAAGTATCGCACGGAGTGGGTGCGTGCCTGGTTGTCGACAACACCTTTGCGAATCCGATCAATCAGAACCCCTTAGCACTAGGCGCGGACCTCGTGATGCACAGCGCGACCAAGTACCTCGGAGGGCATACAGATCTGTCAGCCGGTGCGATCGTTGGTTCCGACGAACTGCTGGCGCGCATTGATCCAAAAAGTCTGCTCGGATCGGTCCTCGACCCGTTTGCCGCGTTCCTATTGGCCCGCGGAATGAAGACGCTGAGCTTGCGCACGGCTCGGCAGAATGAGAACGGAGAAGAACTTGCACGGGCGCTTCAAGAGCATCCCAAGATCGAACGTGTCTACTACCCGGGCCTTGGGTCGCCCGAAGCCCTTCGCATCGCGGAAGCGCAGATGCGCGGTCGAGGGGGCATGGTATCCGTCGTCGTCCGAGGGGGACCGCCGCAAATTCGCGCGTTCCTTCAACACTTACGTCTGGTCCACGTCGCCACGAGCCTGGGGGGCGTGGAGAGCCTAGTCAGCGTCCCGGTGGAAACGTCGCACCGGTTTCTAACGCCGGAGCAACTCCGCGAACGCGGCATCGCCGAAAACCTGGTTCGTTTTTCCTTTGGGATCGAAGAGACCGAAGATCTAGTGCGCGACGTGACCGAGGCGCTCGATGCGATTTAGCCCGATGTGATTCCAGCACGCTTATAGCACGGATTCGGTCGTCCGGCCCGGCGTGCCACTGTAGCTCAGTCGGCAGAGCGGCTGATTCGTAATCAGCAGGTCGGGGGTTCAAGTCCCTCCAGTGGCTGGCTTTCGCGTGCGGTACGGTGGTTCGCTTCGAGAGATCCGCCGAGTTGATTTGTCACTATCTGAAACCGCGTAACGAATCCCGCCGATAAATAGCGGATCGCCTAATCCAAGAGGGTTGCGAGATGCCGTATAAGGACCCCGAGCGGAGGAGACTGGCTGCACGGAAGTGGCGACTCGTCCACCGGGAGCAACGCGCGGCGTACATGCGTCGGTACCGCAAGACTCGCAGCTCCGGCCGACCGTCCGGCCGGCCTCGCTCGAGAGATCCCCCCGAACGGCGTCTCCAAACCACCCCGGAATGGGCCGACTCGCCTCCCTCCGTTCCCTTGACGCTCGTGGTAGAATCGGGTCGTGTGGAGAAGCCAGTTTCCTCGCCGGCACCTGGCCTCTCGCAGGGAGAGCCGACCTCTCCCCCTCTGAACCACGGGGAGCTCCCTCCCAATACTACGGCAAGACTTGCGTGGTACGAACCGTTCCAAGGCTTCCGGTTCTAGCGCCGATCGCTACCAGTTACCCATCGTTCTCCGCCTCACGAAGAACCTGCTCTGAGCAGGAACGGGAGTAACCCTGGTCGACGAAACCCCGTAACTCAGCCCGTCCGTAAATAGGTCGAGCATTAGGGCGCCACCGGGACGGAGACTGATGGATCTACACGGAGTGGAATCGATCAATGGGCGGGCTCGGACTCTGAGTTCGGGAACCACGACTATTGGACTCGTTTGCAAAGACGGGGTGGTCCTGGCGACCGAGCGACGTGCGACGATGGGCTCTTTTATCGCCAACAAGGCAACGGTGAAGATGTTTCGAATCGACAAGACGATCGGCGCCACCTTGGCCGGCTCGCTGGGAGATGCCCAGGTGCTCATCCGCTACATGCAAGCCGAGGTGGCACTCTATCGGATGCGCCGGGGTGCGTCGGTGCGCGTGGAAGGCGCGGCGACCCTTACCGCTAACATCCTCAACACGAACCGGTATACTCCGTACCTCGCGTGGCTCATCGTGGGTGGGATGGACGCTTCCGGGGGTCACGTGTTTGCGCTGGACGCGGGGGGAGGGTGTACCGAAGATCGATTCGTGTCTATTGGCAGCGGTTCGCCATTCGTTTACGGAGTCTTCGAAGACGCTTGGAAGGAGACTCCCACGGTTACGGAAGGTATCGACCTGTCCCTCCGCGGGTTGAGTAGCGCTATGAAACGAGATTCAGCGAGCGGTGACGGCTATGCGGTGTCTGAAATCACCCAAAGTGGGTATCGGGAGCTTGAGCCGGAGGAGATACGCAAGCGCCTCTCACGACTGAAACTGGTTTAGGCAGATCCGGGCGACGCGACGGGCGGGGGGAGTTCGCTACGCGCCTTTCGTTAGGTTGTCAGGGAAGTGTCGCGCGGGAACCCAGTAGAACTTTTCACCGGACCACGGGGAGTGGTCGGAAGCCAATAGAACGGAGTTCGCGTGCCAATTGAGTGGCCGAACGAAAGCGAATCGCCGCGATACCGAGCGATCGGGCCGCTCGCACGTTGGCTTCGAGGTCGTCGACGAAAAGCGATTCCTGCGCTGAAACGCCAAGTCGTTCCAGACATAGTCGATAGATGGCCGGATCAGGCTTGACGAGTCCGATCTCGGAGGAAAACAGCAACTGGTCAACGCCATCGACCCAGCGAAAGCGCTCTCGAACGTGGGTTATCATCGCGGGCTGCATGTTGGAGAGGATCGCGGTGAGGTAGCCCGCCCGTCGAAGCGCGGAAAGCCAGGTAGTCATTCGCCGATTCGCCCGACTCCACATTTCCTGATCGGCGATCCGCAGACGCTCCACACGAGCGCGACTGAGTCTTGTTCGGTGCTCGCCGGCGATCGCCGACCAGTACTCGTAGGTAGAGGTCTTCCCCCGGTCGTAGTCGGGTCGCGCCCGATAGTACGCAAGTTCAAATTCCGCGGGTGAGAGGCCGAGCGAGGCGGAGATGAGTCCGATCTCGCGTCGCAGGGGGGAGCGCACCAGCACCCGACCAAAATCGAGGAGTACAGCTCGAAATCGGATCGACGAGCTATTTCGGGGGTCAGTCGGCAATGTGTCTTGTCTCCTTGGAGGAATCAGCGAAGCGCTGGAGAGTAAAGCGCGGGGGTAATCGCCGGGCCAGGACCGGCACGGGGGTCCGAGACGTCGGGAAGCGCACTAACGGGCGACCCGGTAGCTCCCTCGTGACACCCTACGATTCGGTGATAGGTCCTGAGGAGGGTAGCCCGCGGGGGGTCGACGGGCAACTTCTTCATGGTAGTCGATCAGCCTTCCATCGACGTTACGGAAGCCGTACTCTTTCGCCAACGCTCCAACTTCGCACACGCTCCCCGACTTCTGTAGCACCTTGGGGTCGAGCGCGAGGCTAACGACCGCGCGCCCGACGTACTCGGGAGAAGGAAGTTTTTGAAGCGTTCGCTTCGGAAGCTCCGACATCGCCTCCGTCTTAGTCCATCCTGGAGAAACTCCCACGACGGCGATATGCGAGGGGCCCAACTCGATCGCGAGCCCATAGTTCATTCGACCGACGGCGGTCGAAGCGAGGTCAAAGAAGAGGTCGCACAGATAGACGCCGCGGTTCCACCAGAGGGTGTTCACGATCAAGCCCTTTCGACGACTCAGCATCAGGGGGAGGGCCCGGTAAGTAGTCGCGAGGTCAGAGCGAAGGTAGGCCGTGAACATCCGGTACCACCACTCGTCGAAATCGTGTTTCCAAAACGGCCGTTCATCGTACGTCAATATTTTCTGACGCCCATCCTCCCCTCCGAAGGCATTGTTGACCAGAATATCGAGCCGGCCTTCTCGGGATTTGATCCGATCGATTAGCCGTTTCGTTTCCCGGTCGCGCGAGTGATCGCACCGAACGGGGATCCCGATCCCGCCCCTTGCCGTGACCTCGGCGGCCGTGTCCTGGATGGACCCGGGCAGCCCTTGCGCGCTCTTGTGGCCCCGCGTCGTCCGTCCCGTGACGTAGACCGTAGCGCCGGCCTCGCCGAGGACGAGAGCGATGCCCTTACCGACACCCCGGCTCGATCCGGTGACCAATGCAACACGACCCGCAAGACGCCCTTTCCACGGTGCTCGGAAAGGACCGTCGGCGCTCCGAAGTGGGGGTTTCATTTTGACCACAATCTGGGAGGGCTTTTGCCAGATAACCTGAGGGGATCAAACGGGTTCTCGATATATCGGAGGGTGCATCGGGTCTGCGAATTATAGTCCCCTACTGACAACGGCGGCTATCACCGTCCCCTCTCCCTCACTCGGGTCGATTCGATAGATCACCCGACTCAAGCCCCTGCTGAAGGTGCACACATGGGGTGAGCGGCACTTATGCCTCGCCCCGTTTTTCCGGCGCTCGGGGGATGATCCAGGTGCAAGAACCGACCTTTCCAAACCGGCCCATCCGAATATCTCAATTTGGATCTGCAGGGCGTTCGGGTACTGTTCGAGTCTTCTATGGTGTGACTCGTCATGGCAAGGACAGCGGGTTCACGGCGCTCAAGGGGTTCAAGTCCGACCGGGCGGGCCAAGGATTTCCCGCCATCAAGTGCGAAGTACGCTGCCACGAACCCGGCTACTGGAGCGTCCTCGGGTGGATTCAATGGGTGACGCAGGACTTCGGAGAGAATCAACCCCAGGTCGAGCTCGTCGATCGGTTTCCCTCCATGCTCGACCGAGACCTCCCATTCGCGTGCGCCGGCTACGCTCCCACCTTTTTCGACGCTCCGGCCTACAACTCCCTCCCGAAAGTAGACTGGCGCGCTTCGCTCTTTCTTTGCACGCTGCCGATGCTCAGCCGACGAGAATCGATCGTGCCGTTGGTCGGGTATCAGTGGGGCTATCGAATCGAGCACTCAAGGGGAGAAGTGATACCGTACCCGCTTCGGCCTGCTGCGGCGCCGGAGTGGACTCGCGTGCGGGTAAAATTGGTAGAACGGCATGCGCAATGGACGTTCGCGCGCGCCTTCGATCTGAGAAACCACCCTGCGCCCCGAGTGGGGAGAAAGAAGGGCGCCTAACCCACTCGACGCGTCGATTTCCGGGGCTTCGCCCTCCGCACATCGATCCACGTCATGTCCGGAGAGCGACGGTCGTCCTGCCAGAGTGCGCCGATGATTTCACCCAGATGATGTGCCTCTTCGAACGTCGTTTGAAAAACGGCATCGCGCACCGTGTAATGGCCCGGCATCCAGAACGCCTTCACGGTGCGACTCAGGTTTCGCGGATTCAACCATCGTACGGTATCCTCGACCCCCGTTCGGACGTGACGTGCATACACGTCGAACTCCTTCCAAGTCTTCGGATGCCGCGTAGAGTCCCGGAAAAGCGCCCCTAGTACCTTGTCCGTATTCCGGCCGCGCACGATGTAGACCAGCCAGACCTCCTGAGCATTCAGGATGTGCACGAGCGTGTCGAACAACGATTCGTGGCCGATTCCTCGCGCCCGAGTCGCTTCCTTTTCCGGAAGCCGACGAATTCGCCGAACGAATCGATCGAAGACGGCGTGATTGTATTCGATGATCGCGCGAGCGTCGCTGGCATCGATGCGAACGGGGCGAGCCATGTCGACGTGAACCGCGGGTGGCACTTAGTCCCTAGGGCGGGAGAGCTTCCTCTTTAGCTGCGCCGATTGGGTCGTGATCTTCCGATTATGTCCTGGGGGTGGAGAATTGCGCGGGGGAGAGTCCAAGCGAATCGGGCCCATCCGTCCCGAGGAGGGGCCTGCTTGCCGTCGGAAGCGGGAGCACGCCAGCAATCGGCGCTACAGACGTCCAGAGCGCTGGAGAACAATGGCGGCTGTCGTCGTGATCCAACGGCTGGGCCGATCGGCGAGTTCGAGAACGAACGGATAGATCGGAGTACGGGGCTGGTATGACTCCTCGGGTGAAACATCCGGATGCTGGGCATCCAGATTCCAGCTGCCGTTCGAGTTCCGTCGCTCTTCTAGGAGCTGAAGTGCGGGGCGAATCCGAGGGTCCGTCGCGTATCCCAATGCCGTAAGGACATCCAAGCCAACCAGAAGATCGTAGTAGTAGTGCGTAGGGTAATGCCACCGGAGCCACGGAGCATACGTCGTACTTCCCTCGTGCCATAACCCTCGTTCGAGGTAGAACTCGGCTCCGCGCTCGATCGAGCGGCGGACCCCCTCGGTTCGAAGCTGGGGAGGGAGCGTCGCAAACGCGGCCAGCGCCTCCCAGCAATCCAGCGTGCCTTGCGTGGCACTTGGATCGCAATGCCAACCGCCATCGGCGAGTTGGGTCTTCAGGAGCCAGTCTATCGACTTACGGACCAGCGGCTCTTCTTGGAATCCGAGTCGCACTAGCATCCGGACGGCGTTGCCGGTGAAGCAGACCTCGCTGTCCTTTCCGCCCAGCCCATCTTCCTCAGTCGAGAATCTGTTTAGAAACAATCGTACGCTCGGTTCGATTCCGGGGAACGCTCGCGTAACTCCCAGGTCGGAGAGCACGAGCAGTCGCCAGTTCGTGGAAATGTACTTGGGGGTATACAGGTCCCGCGCACTAGTTCCGGCCGTGTCCCATTGCCCTTCGGGCTGATGGGTCCGCATGATTTGGGCCACCCATCCAGCGCGTCCGATTTGCTCCCGCGCGGTCTGCACTTCGGGGTCATCTTCGGGCCGATCCAGGAGGAAGCGGAGGACCCGATACTGAACGGAAGGATCCGTCTCTTTCAGGAGGAAATCCTGGAGTTCCGGGGGGAGACTCATGGACGGTTGGGAGACCTGGACCAAATAACCGTTCGCGTACGCCCGGACGGCGCCCGGACGCTCTCTATTGGCAGGGCATAGCTTTAGGTAGGGTGAGGTCGCCTCTCATTCAGATGCCGTATGGCATCTAGCCCCTCCCCTCCTCCGAGCTATCGCCTTTCACGAGGCTTCCGCCGAGCTTCGACGATCGCGCTGGTTCTCATCATCATCTTCGTACTCTCGGCGGTCTACTCCTTCGCTCAGTTCGCTCGTTCGGTTTCGGCGAGTGAACAGCACTCGTTCGCCCTCGAGTCCAACAACACCGCCGAGTTCGATCTGACCCTCAACCTGACGAATCCGGGGTTCTACCCGATTGCGGGCTTCCAAGTCCACAGCGAGATCATGCTTCAAAACGGATCCTTCCTGAGCCAAGCCACTTCACCTGCAACAACGCTCAATGCCGGATCTGCCGGATCGATTCCCCTGCAGTTCCTGATCCCCCTCGACGCCGCGGGTGCGGCCTCCAGTCTCGCGGTGGACGACCAGTCGCTCCATCTCCTTTCGTGGGGAAACGCGACGTACGCGTATCTTGTGCCTGTCTCCTTTGAGATCTCCAACAATTTCTCCTGGGGGGCCCCATTCGAAGGTCTGAATGTCACGGTCGGAACCCCGACCGCGGCGCCGAATGGAACCGTCTCGGCCGATGTGTCGGTCGCCTACTCGAATGATGCGAGCTTCCCCGAGCTCGGCACGTTCGAGGCAAATCTCCGCAGCCCCTCCCTCACGGTCTGTGGGGAGGCGAGTTACTCGGTGGACACGCCCGCCCAGCAGATGTTCGAGGAGACGACAACCGTGTACTTCGCTCCCGGTTGCTCTCCTTCCGGGGGAACGGTCGTCGCTGAATTCGTGGGTCCCACGTTCACGCTAGTCCTCCCGTCGGAGGCGATCCCCTCATGAGTGGACCGTCCGATTCGTACCCCGCCGAGGCCGGGCTGCCTAGTAACGCTCGCGTCCAACTTCCGTCATTACCCGGTCGTTGCGTGGTCGGAGGTCTGATCACCGTCGTCCTCTTCCTCCTCCTCGTCCTATTTCCGGTCGCGATCCTGAACCTACTGACTCCGCACGGACTGACGATCCCCATTCCAATCAGTACGATTCAAGTGGCGGGTATCTTGCTCGCCTTCCTCGTAGGAGTCCGCTACATTCTCAAGCCGACCAGGGCGTTCGGGCCGGCTTCCATGGCTGTCTCGCTTGTGACGCTCCTCTATCTTTGGTCGATCCTCCCCGATGCCTCAATCGGGTTTTCTCCCGGTGGAATGTTTGGGATCACGATCGGCCTCGCGGCGCTGGTCACAGTTCTCCTCCTCGTCCCGGCCCTAGGACTGATCTCAGGGGCGTTCACGACGTACGAGGATCTCCGGCACCCGGGCGAGCGGCTCGCCCTCGACTACCCGGCGCCTAACCCATCGTTACGCTAAGAATCTTTACCGGGGTTTTCGGCCGGTCGCTCTTGTCCCGGGGCACCGCTGCGATTTGCTCCACGATCTCTTGACCTTTCGTCACACGACCAAAGATGGCGTGCTTGCCATCGAGCCAAGAAGTCGGGGCCAGTGTGATGAAGAATTGGCTTCCTCCGGTGTTAGGGCCCGCATTCGCCATCGACAGCATGCCCGCGCTGGAGTGGCGGAGCGAGGGATGGAACTCATCAGGAATAGTGTATCCTGGCCCGCCCGTTCCGTCGCCTCGCGGATCGCCGCCCTGGATCATGAACCCCGGAATAACTCGATGGAAAAGGACGCCGTTGTAGAAACCCTTGCGAACGAGCGTCAGAAAATTCTCTGCGGTCTTGGGTGCTTTGTCCTCGAAAATCTCGGCTTGAATCTCTCCGAGAGTCGTCTTCAGTGTTACCTTAGGGTTCGGCATGGCCCCCGTCAGGCCTGGGCTCTTTTATCCTCTCGCCCGACGATCGAGCGTGTCGGATGGACCGTTTTAATAGCGCGAATCCGCCGTTGATACTGGGGGGCGCCGCACGGTGAGTCGGAAATGAATCGGTCCCTCACCTTCCTCGGCCTCGGCATCCTGATCGCCACGCTTCTGCTGCTCGCTTTTCCAATCATAGTGACGGGCCACGAAGCATTCGACCTCGAGCAGCAGATGGGGTTGGTGGGTCTGCCAGTGGGGTTGCTGGTGATTCTATTTGGCGCTGCGAGCCCCGATCCCCGGGCTACGACCGTGGGAGGGGCCTTTGGTAATCCCGATGAAAACGAACTCCGACGGGAGGGTATCATCGATGCTCCCACTCCCCCGGCCCGATTCATTCCGGGTCCGCGGGAGACAGTGAACTGCCGCTATTGCTACACGGGGATACCACCCGGGGCACTCGCCTGTCCTCGGTGCGGCCGTACTCGGGAGTGCCGATCCTGTGGCCGGCCACTGAACTTTATGGGGCCGGCACTCCGGTGTCCACGCTGCCAGCGCGACGAGGTCTTTTGCAACTGTCCGAAAATCGCTCGTAGCATGGGAGCCGCTCCCGGATCGAGGGGCCGCCGGATCTGAGGCCGAGATGGACTCGAATCTTCCGCGGGGCATGACGATCATGCCTCCCTTGGTCGAGGTCCATTTCGACGGTGCCTGTCAGCCCCCCCACCGTGGGGTAGCGGGTTACGGGTTTGTCGTACACGGCGAAGGACTCGACTATTCGGAGAAGGGACTCGCGGCCCCGCCCTATTCGGAAACGTCGACGAACAACGTCGCCGAATACGTCGGCGCGATCCGAGCGCTCGAATATCTTCGGAAAAAGGGGTTCCGGGGCCAAGTGGTCTTACTTGGCGATAGCGAACTCGTCATCAAGCAGCTGAAAGGAGAGTACGAGGTCCGATCGGAGCACCTCAAAGCGTACTATCGTCATCTCCTGACGCTCCTCGAGTCATTCCCTGACGCGCGCGTAGAGTGGGTTCCCAGAGCCCAGAACGAGGAAGCGGACGAGCTCTCGAAGATGGCCATTCACGAGGCAGAGGATGAGGCGCGTCGCTACCAAGCGGGGCGCCGCCCCGCCCGATGAAATCGTAGGGAGGCCACGTCGGGGCCCCAACGGTCGAGCCGTTCAGTTCCAGCGTACGGTGTAGACCAGGGTGCGGCCTTCTACCGCCGCTCGGGCCCGCGCCGCATCGACATACGTGGCGAAGGCCGCCGCTGCCTCCGGGGTCAATCGAGGACGGAAGCCGTACCCGCGAGGACTTCCTTGGCCCAAGAACAGCTTCGGGCCGGGGGTAGCAGCAACTTCAGGGACCGACTTTCTGGCCGGAGT
The DNA here is from genome assembly GCA_049584655.1 of Thermoplasmata archaeon. Lineage (GTDB taxonomy): Archaea > Thermoplasmatota > Thermoplasmata > Lutacidiplasmatales > UBA184 > Lutacidiplasma. The sequence goes on from JBAUYF010000027.1 coordinate 52,390, forward strand.
GCTCATCGGCGTCCCCAACCAACGGCGCGCTCGATCAGTTCGCGAAATGTTGGTCCATCAGGGACACGAGGAATGTAGGCGAGAGGCATATCCGGGTCGACCAGCGGCTCGGCAAACGCACCGATCGCCGCCAACGGAACTACGGACGCCCTTTCGTCGGTCACAGCCGTTCTTGATTTGTCAGACAGACGTCATACATAAACCCCGGCGGTCCAAGAGAAGCGCGCACGTCGGGAATCGCATCTGGGCACTGTTCACAGGCGGTGTAACCGCAGGACGACTCTCCAGCCAGGTCCATGATCGATCGACCGCTCGCCCACGTTCTCGGGGGGGATTGGCAAGGAGGCGGTCTTGACCGTCAGAGGTGCGTCTCGCTCCGGACGCACGAAAATACCTAATCCCGCACCGAGTGTGGCAGCGGTTGGTGTGAGTCCCGATATCGACAAGCCCGGCGTAAGCCGCGGTAGCGCGAAGTAGCAGTCGACGATTCCTGACTCAGCAGCAAAAATGGGCCGCAAATCCAATTCCGCATCCGACCGTCCGCGCCCACTCGACGATTCGGGCGAATTTGTCCGTCGCTCCGAGGAGATTCTCCTCGCCACATCAGTCGATCTGGAACGAATGTCGTGGGTCTACGAGACCAATATCACGGACGATACCGAGTTTCTGAGCGCCAAGATGCAGGCTTCCGCCATTGCAATCAAGCGTCAGATCGCGAAAGATTCGCGCCGGTACGCACGCCGTACGCACTCCCGCGAGTTGCGACGGAAATTGGAGCTTCTGAGGCTCACCTCTTCATTGATGGCCCCGGTCGATCCGAAGGAGAACGCCGAGCTCACCCGGCGGCTCACCTCGATGCGGAGCGCCTATGGAAAAGGAAAATACCGGATGCGCGGGGAGAAAGCGGTTTCCGACCTGAACGGCCTCGCCCGGATCCTCGCGCGAAGTCGAGATCCACGTCGATTGCAGGAGGCGTGGGTCGGCTGGCACGCCACCGCGCGACCGATGCGGCCCGACTTCGAGCGATACATCGCGCTCGCGAACAAAGGCGCCCGGGAACTCGAATTTTCCGATACAGGCGAGATGTGGCGATCGGGCTACGATATGGAACCCGCGGCCTTCGAACGGGAGGTCCGTCGACTGTGGGAGCAAGTGCGGCCGCTTTACGAACTGCTTCACGCGTATGTGAGGGCGCGATTGAGGGAGCACTATGGGGCCGTACTCGTCCCCCCTCGCGAGCCCATTCCCGCCCATCTGCTCGGCAACATGTGGGCTCAACTCTGGTCGAACGTGTTTCCGCTCGTCGCGCCCGAGAAGCTCCGCCAGGGGGTCGACCTGACCAATGCATTGAAACGGCGCGGGATTGACGCCCGGGGGATCGTTCGAATCGGGGAACGCTTCTTCGTGTCGCTCGGGTTTGATGCGTTGCCAACTACATTCTGGGAACGCTCCCAGTTCACCAAACCTCGCGATCGCGAGGTCATGTGCCACCCGAGCGCATGGGATGTCGACTACGACGAGGACCTCCGGCTCAAGATGTGCATCGAAATCACCGGAGAAGATTTTCAAGTGGTGCACCACGAGCTGGGACACAACTTCTATCAGCGAGAATACCGAAAACTTCCGTTCCTGTATCGGGACGGCGCGAACGACGGTTTTCATGAAGCCGTAGGAGACGCGGTCGCCCTCTCAGTTACCCCGGCCTATCTGAAACGGATCGATTTGATCGACTCAGTGCCCCCCGCTTCTGCGGAACTCCGTGCGATGCTCCGACTTGCGCTCGACAAGGTCGCGATTCTTCCCTTCAGCTTCTTGATTGACCGATGGAGGTGGGATGTATTCTCGGGGAAGATCGCCCCGGAGGAATACAATGATTCATGGTGGCGGCTGCGGGAGCAGTTCCAAGGAGTCCGGCCGCCGGTCGATCGCACCCCAGAGGACTTCGACCCCGGCGCCAAGATGCACGTCTCGGGGAACGTCCCGTATGTCCGATACTTTCTGGCCGCGATCCTCCAGTTCCAATTTCATCAGGCGCTCGCTCGTGCGGCGGGGGCCGACGGACCCCTGCACCGATTCTCGGTCTACGGGAACAAGACCGCGGGCCGGCGTCTCATCAAGATGTTCCGCATGGGAGCGAGCCGTCCCTGGCCGGAGGCGCTCGAAACGCTCACCGGCAGCCGTAGGATGGATGCCGGCGCCCTACTCGACTATTTCTCCCCGTTGCACGACTGGTTGCAGCAACATACGAAGGCGACTCCGGTGGGGTGGTGAGCGAGACTCGCGAAGCGACCATTCCCTTCGAATAGACGAAAGTCGATTGTGCCGTTGATAGATCCCGACCGTCTGCCCCAGCCAAGAATGGAAACGTTCCGGGGCGACGCAACCGACCTTTACCAGACCATCCGGAATACGCGGGCCTTCCTCAGCTCGCGGGGATTCCGCCGGCGGAGAAGTCGCCAGCCTAGGAAGATCGCCCAGAGGCGCCCCCGCGCGTCCCGCCTGAATTGGATCAATCCAGTTTGGCCCTGAACCCGCAGGGCGAACGCGTCACTCCCGTTCGGTTTCAGGTGCAGTCCTTTCATCGTCACTTCGATTCCGTGAAAGTCAAGACGAAGCCGATTTCGAACGGCCGTGAACTTGGCCCAAATCCCCTCCCCGGAACAGTACCATCCTTCGAACTCTCGTAGAGAGCGAGGGGCCGTCGTGGCGGGGGGATTGGGGTGCAAGGGAGTTCGAACCCGGAGGCCCAGAAGTTGATTGATACCAGCCCGAAGCACGGCGGAAGATGGAACACCCTCCACGTTGGCCAAGACAACCCCAGTGATTCCCTTGCGAGGTACCACGAGGAATTCCGAGGAAACTCCTTTCAGTCCGCCATCGTGTCCCACAACAAGATTCCCATAATAATCCGGAAGAACCTCGATGCCATAACCGTAGAACGACCCGAACCCAACCTGAATGGTGGGACGGAGCATCTTCTTCAAACTGGAAGGGGCGACGATCTGCTCCCCGTGGACCCGTCCCCCCGTCCGATAGATCTCGAGGTAGGCGAGCAGGTCGTCAACATTCGATCGCAGGCCACCGCATGCGCGCAGGCTGGTATCCTCCCACCAGTCTTGGGATGGGACGAGTCGAGGGCGTGCCCCCGTGCGGCGCGGGGAATACAAGGTCGTGACTTCGGGGAATCGGAACATGACTCCCGAGTCAAACGTCGACTGGGTCATTCCGGCGGGGCGAAGTATTTCGGATTCGACGAAGCTCTCGTACGTGCGCCCACTCGCACGCTCTATCACCGCTCCGAGTAGCCCAAATGCCTCGTTCGAGTAGCTGAAGAATTTGCCCGGCGGGCCTAACATACGGTACCGTTCGCGCGCCAAGTATTCCATCACTTGCTCGTAGCTATCCAAGGGGGCGTGCTCCGGATCGATGCCGACGCGTCGCGCAACTCGCGGATCGTAGGGTGGGTCGCGAGCCAAACTTCGAGCCGAGGAATAGTAGATCGATGGAAGCGGTGGAAGCCCCGAGCTGTGATTCAAGAAGTGGTGCAACTTGATCTTAGACGTCCACCGAGCGCTGGGCGTTCGAAATTCGGGAAGGTGGCGGACCACCGGATCCATCACCTTCAGCCGTCGGTTTTCTTCGAGGCGGAGAATCGCCAGCGCCGTGAAGGATTTCGTGAGGGAGGCTACCCCATACACAGTACGCGAAGTGGCCGGGAGTCCGTGCTCGCGGTCTCGGTACCCGTACCCGCTCGCGACCAGCGGCCGACCGTTCTTCGCGATTCCAAGAGAGAGCCCGGGAATCCGGGCGCGTCGCATCAGAACGCGAATGAAGCGATCTAGCTCCGCCTGGCCGCGATATGCCACAACCCCCGGTATTCACGCGAAGACAAGAAGCCAACCGACGGGCTCGACTATGAGGTTCCGGCGCAGGCGCCACTCAAACGGCCGGTGTGGCAACTGCCTTCTCACTGACCGGACGAGAGGGCACCGATACCCGATCGCGCTCCGGACGGATGGCCCAGCGGTATCGAGCGGTCTACAATCACCGTTGCGCGGGTCGGGACGCGAGGTGCCGTTCCTGAAGGCCGGTGTAGATTTGTCTCGGCCGCGCGATCCTTTGTTCGGGGTCGAGCACCATTTCCTGCCACTGCGCGAGCCACCCGGACATTCGGGGAATGGCGAACAGAACGGGGAACATGTCCTTGGGGAAGCCCATCGCCTGGTAGATGATGCCCGAATAGAAATCGACATTAGGGTACAAGTGCCGTTTGGTGAAATACTCGTCAGAAAGGGCGATCTCCTCCAGGGCGAGGGCGACGTCTAGGAGTCGATTTCGGCCCGTGACCGAGAAAACCGAATCAGCAATCTCCTTGATGATTTTCGCGCGGGGGTCGTAGTTCTTGTAGACGCGATGTCCGAATCCCATGAGTCGACGCTTTCCCGATTTCACCTGACGGATCAGCTTCGGGATGTTCTCCTTCGAGCCGACCTCTTCGAGCATTCGAACGACCTGCTCGTTGGCACCCCCGTGAAGGGGACCGTAAAGTGCTGCCGCCGCACCTGCGGCCGAAATGTACGGGTCCGCCTCGGAACTGCCGATCACGCGCATCGCGGTCGAACTGCAATTCTGTTCGTGGTCGGCATGGAGTACGAATAACGTATCGAGCGCCTTCGCGAGCACGTCGTTCGTCGTATAGTCCATCGTCGGGGAAGGGCGATACATCATCGCGAGGAAATTCTTGCAATAGGGCAGGTCGTTGTTCGGGTAGATGTAGGCCATGCCGATGGAATGGCGATACGCGAAGGCCGCGATCGTGGGGATCTTGGCCACCAGCCGATGAATCTGAGCACGACGTAGTGCTTCGTCTTGTACGCGCTTCGCATCGGGGTAGAAGGTGGAGAGCGCGGCCAGCGTACTCACCATCATACCCATCGGATGGGCGTCGTGGTGAAACCCGTCCATGAATTTCTTGACGTTCTCATGGAGCATCGTGTGGACGGTGATCTGATGAATCCAGTCGTCTCGCTCGGTTCGACCCGGAAGTTCGCCGTAAATGAGCAGGTAAGCTACCTCCAAGTAGGTCTTGGAACGCGCCAGTTCTTCGATCGGGTACCCCCGATAGCGAAGGACGCCGGCGTCGCCATCGATGTAGGTGATGGCACTCTTGCACGACGCGGTGTTCTGGAATGCCGGATCGTAGCTCAAGAGCCCAAAATCGCCCGGTGCGGTCCGGATCGGCCGTAAGTCCGTCGCACGGATCGCATCGTGTTCGACGACGAGCGCATACTCTTTGTCGGTTCGACGGTCGAGTATCGTCAGGGAATTGTCCCTACCGGGCTTCCGCGCGGAAGTTGGCGCGACTTTCCGCTTCGGGACCACGACGCCTGCCTCACGAGGGGCCAATACCTTCGGGGTATTGAATCCCGTGAAGGTAAGTCCCTACCTACTGGACGGCGGTGCCTGGGGATGGAAAACGAGCGAAATGGAGTTCACGCAATGACGGGTGTCCTTCGCCGTAAGTCGCTCGCCCAAGAACACGTGACCCAGGTGGGCCCCACAGCGTGCGCACTCGATCTCCGTCCGCATTCCGTCCGGATCGGGCAACCGACGGACCGCCCCCGGGATCTCCTGGTCGAAACTCGGCCAGCCACAGTGGGCATCGAACTTGTCATCCGATCGGTAAAGGGGTGCGTCGCATCGTCGGCAGGCATACACCCCCGCGGCATGGTGGTTTTCGTACTCGCCCGAGAACGGCGCCTCCGTTCCCTTGCGAACGATGACACGCTCCTCGGCACGCGATAATCTTCGCCATCCCGATTCGTCCGACTGGGCCATACCCCGGAATTGGAGCGATCTGTTATAGGTTGAACCCCAGGCAAAGGCGAACCCAGCCGTCCCTCCTCCGGCAATCCCGACTGATCACTTTCGCGGCGCCTCCCAAAGCTCGATCCGTTGACCCTCGGGGTCGACGATCCAAGCAAATCTGCCGTACTTCGATTCTTCAATCTTGCCGATGATCTTGACTTTCTCCTTGTGCAGTTGACGCAGAAGTAGGTCCAAGTCCCGTACGATGTAATTCAACATTATCGGCTGACTACGGGAGCCAAAATATTGACTCGATTTTGGGAACGGAGCCCAGATCGTACTGGAACGGCGGGTACTCCGCGCCGTAGACTTCCATCGGAAGACGGAGAAGATTTGTCCTCCCTCCTCCGAGATCGGGAGTCCAAGGTGACGACGATACCACTCTGCCAACCGCTTCGGATTGCGCGCGCGAAAGAAAACGCCGCCCAGCCCATCGACCCGTTTCGGCTTTTTGGTTTTCATTGATTTGGCCAAAAGCGCTCGGGCGAATGAAACATTGGCTCTCCGTGACTCGTCGCATGCCCCCGCGAGACCGGCGCTCTAGCAGTGCTGCGGGTGAGTCAGCGGCTGGGCATAGTCTCGATCGCCAGACTCCGGAGGGTAGTCGGACCATCCCCCGCGTCGACTTGTGAATCGGGCAATTCCCTGGATAGCCACGGAGACGACCGCGCGGTCCTTTGTGCTCCGCCCCATCGATGAACATAGGTTTGACCCTCGCATTCCGTGGGGGGAACGATGACCGTCATCCAGGCGCTCGCCACTCACGAGGTGGTCCACTTCGCCCATCCGAGACCCGTGACAGAAAGGGACGAGATTGGGATGGCCGTGGGGAAGGCGATTGACGGCGCGCTCGCCCGTTTCAGCTTCGAGTTCCGACAGTCGCGGAGGCCGACCCTGACCGCGATGAACCGGATCGGTTCGTCGATCCTCGACGAGGAGCTGGCCGACGCGGATCTCACACTCTCTCCGGGCGACCGGGAAAAGTTGAATGCCGAAGTCGGGGGGGTCCTTCAAGCGTTCCGAGGCAGCGAGCTCTTTGGACTCTACCGTCCGCGTAGCCGGATGATTTTGATCAATGAGCGGGTGGGGGTGTACGCCCAACCGGACTATTGGGATGGACGATCGCGATTCTATGAAATGAAGAGCTACAATGCGCTTCCGCTACGTCCCGATGTAGCGCTCCAGCTGCAATTGTTTCAGCTGGCATTCCCGGGCTTCCAAGCCTTCCTCGCCTGCTTTGACCGACATACACAACCGGTCAAGTCGACTCTAACGGAACTCCCTGCACTCGACCAGGCCGCCAGCGAATCGATCCTTACTCTCGCCTATCAAGCGGGACAATCTACCGGCCAGCCGAAGGTACTCGAATACATCGATAGTCCGACGGTTCGCTACGCGTCACTCCTCGACCCCGGTTCTGGGGTGAGCCTATGAGTTCCCGCTCACCGAGGCTTTTGGAAGTTGAACAAGGGCTTCGAGGCGAACGCAGGTCGGGAATCGGCCCCCTCCGTTCTTGCTCCGTCCTTCGAAGAGAGTCCCGTCAGTAGACGACGAATGACGTCATCGTAGCTTTCACCCATGCGGCCGCGCATCCTCAGCTGATCTCTCGTCTCGAGTTCGATCCGGATTGTCGTTGTCTTCGACATCAGAGCATGCTCCGCATACATCGTATGCATAATATGCTTTTCTCACTCGATACTTATATTCAGTACGAGCATCGGACTTAGGATTTCAACTCAGTACGAGTGGAAGACGAGGGCGCGATGATGAGTCTACGGAGTGCGAGGTCAGAAACCGTCGGGGCGCGCCGAAGAGGGTCGGTACGCGGCCCAAGGCGGTCGCGAACCTCCACCGCGGTCTATTCGCTCGTGCTCACCGAGAGCTGCGCATGTTGACTCGCAGGATTGTCGTATCGAGCGGTACGCGGAGGCTGCCGGCCTCATTGACTCTTCCTACGGGGGCCGTTCGCGCGGTGGTTGTCGCCCTCAACCCCACCGGCGACCAGTCGAAAGACCAGATATTGATCGGCCATTTGGTTCAGAATCTTCCCTCGGTCGGGGTGGCCGTCTTGCGTTTTGATCACCGCCCCAAGCGCTGGGGGTGGAACGAACCGATCCGCGATCAGGCCGATGATGCTCTCGCCGCTATCTCGGAATTATCAAAAGGGGCGGAGACCTCGAACGCCCCCATCGGAATTTGGGGTTGGGATCAGGGCTGCTCGGCCGCGGTCGTGGCGGCGGCGACGTCCAACCTTGTACAATTCCTGATTCTGGTCGCGTGTTCAGGGGTGACGCCGTCCGAACAGATGCGATACGGGACTGCGGAGCACCTGCGGCGGGCTGGATTCGGAGAAGAGGCGAGGCAAGAACTCATCGAGCTGAGGTCTGCTTACGAGGGCGCCGTCCGGGGGTCGATTTCCAGGGCCGAGGCCCAAAGGACAGTGAACCGTTACGCCGCTCGTTCTTGGTTTCCCATCGCCTGGGTGCCGCGGAGAATCCAATGGAGCCCGACCTGGCCGGACATGGATTTTGACCCTCGTGACTTTCTTTACAAGGTCGTGGTCCCGACGCTCCTCTTCTATGGGGAGACGGACGAGTGGAGCCCGATAGATCTGAGCATCGAGTCGTGGAGACTGGGCCAACAGGTGTCACAAAACGGCGACGTCCAAATCGTGCGGCCCCGCGGAACCGGTCACGCCCCCACGATTGGAAGCGGGATGAGCGCCAGAGCGATTAGCCCAGACTACACCTACGCGATGGGCGACTGGTTGAAGGAGCTCCCATTGCGACTCTCAACCCGCCCGATGGCGACCCCTCGCCCCGTCATGGGCGGGATGACTGTCCCCATGCGCGCGATCGGTATCTCTAGTGCGGTGCAATAGGCTCGAACAGCCGCGAACTACTGCTCCGAGATGAATCGCAACTAAGCCTAGCCGTTGTCCCTCCCCACGACCCCGAGATTCGGGAGATTCTCTTCGGCATTACGGGTCCTTTTGGACTTTTTTCCGCAGGCCCGTCAAATGACTTTTATCGCGCGGGGACCTGCCAGGGGTCGGACAATGGTGCGAACATGGAATTATCAACGGAGAGGATTGGCCAGCTCGATGCTAACTTCCGTGCCGCGAATTACTTAGGAGCGGCCCAGATCTACCTGCGCAGCAATCCTCTGCTGAGGACGCCGCTACGCCCTGAGGACATCAAGGCCCGTTTGTTGGGACACTGGGGCACGCAGCCGGGCCTCAATCTCATCTATGGACATTTGAGCCGCCTCATCCAAGACACCGGCGCGAAGATCCTCTTCATCGCGGGGCCCGGCCACGGCGCGCCCGGCGTTCTTGCTTCGCTCTTCCTCGAAGGCACTCTGGGGGAATATTATCCGGACTACAAACAGGACACCGAGGGCCTTGCACGACTGGTTCACGATTTTTCTTGGCCCGGCGGCTGGCCGAGCCACTTGACGGCCCAAACTCCTGGGACGGTGCACGAAGGGGGCGAGCTGGGCTACAGTCTCCTGCATGCGTACGGGGCCGTGCTCGATAATCCGGACCTTCTCGTCGCGTGCGTGGTCGGCGACGGGGAGGCCGAGACGGGCGCCCTAGCGACATCATGGCGATCCGTGGACTTTCTCGATCCGGTGCACGACGGCGCCGTTCTGCCCATCCTGCACCTGAATGGCTACAAGCTCTCGGGACCTTCCGTCCTCGCTCGACTCACGCCGGACGCGCTTCACAGCTATTTGGCGAGCTTCGGCCACCAGGTCCGCGAGGTAACAGGCGACGTTCCCCAGCAGGTACACGCTGAGCTCGCCGAAGCGTTGGACTGGGCGTATCAGCAGATACGCCGGATTCAGAGCGACTGGCGGAGTGGCGCCTCGAGCGGTGTGCCAAACTGGCCGATGCTCGTTCTCCGGACGCCCAAAGGCTGGACCGGACCCAAGTTCTTGGATGGTCACGCGATCGAGGGCACGTTCCACGCACATCAAGTTCCGATCGAAGACCCAGCCACGAATCCGGGGCATCTGAAGGCGCTCGAAGAGTGGCTGCGCAGCTATCGTCCGGAGGAACTCTTCGACGAAGCTTCGCACCCCGTTCCGCTCGTTACTTCCGTGTATCCCTCGGTCGATCAGAGGATGGGGCGTTGCCCCCACGCGAACGGCGGCAAGGTCCTCAAACCCCTCCCCCGGCCCGATCTGGTCAAACACGCGGTTTCCGTGAAGCTCCCAGGCAGTGCCCAGATCGAGAACACCGCCGTACTGGGAGGCTACCTCGAGGAGCTGTTCGCGAAGACTCAGGGCGAGCGCAACTTCCGGCTGTTCTCGCCCGACGAGGCGAGCTCGAATCGTCTGCAGGCGGTGTACAAGACGACCCTCCGCGCGTTTGAACTACCGGTGGTAGCCACCGATGAGTTCCTTTCCCGAGACGGTCGCGTCATGGAGATCCTCAGCGAGCACTGCTGCGAGGGCTGGCTCGAGGGGTACGTCCTGACGGGGCGCCACGGACTCTTCGCGTGCTACGAGGCGTTCATCGCGATCATAGATTCGATGATGACCCAATACACAAAATGGCTCAAAGTGTCGCGGGAGACGCCGTGGCGCGAGCCACTCGCCTCTTTCAACTATCTTCTCACGAGTCACGTGTGGGAGCAGGACCACAACGGCTTCAGCCACCAGGGCCCGACGTTCATTAACGTCCTGGCCACCCGCCCTCCCGAGATCGCCCGAATCTACCTGCCCCCCGACGCGAATTGCCTGCTTTCGGTGACAGAACACTGCCTTCAGAGCCGAGGGTACGTCAACCTCATCGTGGCGTCCAAAAAGCCGATGCCGCAATGGCTCGGGCTGGACGCTGCGTGTCGCCACTGCGCCCAAGGGGCCTCGATTTGGGATTGGGCGAGCAACGACGGTGGGAACCCGGACGTCGTTCTCGGTGCGGCAGGGGACGTACCAACCCGAGAGACCATTGCCGCCGCGTGGTGGCTTCGGAAGGAGATTCCAGAGCTCCGGGTGCGAGTCGTCAATGTTGTCGACCTTTACACCCTCGACTCCCGCTCGAATCACCCGCACGGGCTCGAGGAACCGGCGTTCGAGGAACTTTTCCCGCGCTCGACCGACGTTGTGTTCGCATTCCATGGCTACCCGGGTTTGATCCATGAACTGATCTACCGTCGGCCCAATCCGGAACGGTTCCACGTTCGCGGGTATATGGAGGAGGGGACGACAACGACGCCGTTTGATATGACGGTCGTCAACCGGATGAGTCGCTACGATCTCGCGATTGAGGCGCTACGTCGCGCCACTCGCCTGCGGTCCCGGGCCTCGGATGTGATCCAGACTTTCGAACGAAAACTGACGGAGCACAGGGCCTACATCCGTGCCGAGGGCCGAGATATGCCGGAAGTCCTCAACTGGCGCTGGTCGCCATAGTCACGCGCCCCTCACCGAGTCCGATGTGACCAGAGCCGCAATGTGTGGGCGGCGATGACCCGTTCCTCATTGGTAGGAATGACCCGTACGGACACCGCCGAGGCCTTGGTGGAGATGACCGCGCGACCCACCGCATTCCTTCGGGGATCGATCCGGATGCCAAGATGGTGACCGAACGCGCTGATGCGTTCGCGGACCACCGCGTCGTTCTCGCCAATTCCCCCGGTGAAAACGAGGGCGTCCAGCCCACCAAGTGCCGCCGTCAGGCTACCCAGCGCTTTCCCGGCGTGGTAACAAAATAGGTCCACGGCTTCGCGCGCGCGCCGGTCTCGAGGGGCGCGTCGTTGGAGAGTGCGCATATCGCCCGACGTTCCCGAAATCCCGAGGAGACCGGCGTTGCGGTTCAGGAAGTGGCTCAGCCGGGTCGGGGTTTGGCGCAAGTGCTCCGCGAGGTATACCACGACCTCAGGGTCGAGGTCCCCGGGCCGGGTACTCATCACCAGGCCACCGGTTGGAGTGAACCCCATGGTCGTCTCAACGCTCCGACCATTGCGAATTGCCGTCATGCTGCAACCATTCCCGAGATGGGCGACGATCAATCGGGACGGGAGAATTCGACGGGCGTCAAGTGCGGTGAGAGCCCCGACGATGTACTCGCAAGAGAGGCCGTGGAATCCATACCGAATCAATCCCTCCGTTGCCATTCTCCGTGGGAGTGCGTAGAGCTGAGCGACCCGAGGCATGGTGCGGTGGAAGGCCGTGTCGAAGCACACCACCTGAAAGGCGTGCGGAATTCGCCGCTGCACCATGCGTATCCCCTGCAGCTCGGCCGGGAGATGGTCCGGGTCTAACGGGGCCAGGTGACGAATCGCACGGAGCAGCGCCGGTGTTACCGGTTGGGGCGCCGAAAATCGTAGACCCCCAGTTACAATCCGGTGACCGATCGCACCGATGCGGTCGTGGTACTTGCTCGACTCGATCCAAGAGAAAAGTTCGACCATCGCCGAGGATAAATCGTTAGTTCTGAGTCGACTTCGGACCCCGGCGCGACCGGCGTCGTCCCGAATCGTGATTGAGCCGTCCGACGAACCAATATGCTCGACTTTGGCGGATGCGATTTGCTCGACGAGTGGAGTGCCCGTCGACCTTCGGAACAGAGCGAACTTGATGCTGGAAGAACCGATGTTGATTGCAGCGACAATTGGCGAGGCGGCGGGTGTCCATCGAGGACCCGAGGGCTGGGTCGAGCGCCTCACGCGCCCCCCCAACGCTCGCACGCAGATGAGTGGTCCCGATGCTACTTAGGCCAATTCTGGTAGCCAACGCTCCTATACATCCGCGTATGGGTCCCCACGAGCCGCTCTCGACGCGCGAGCGTGCGGATGGAGGGCGCCGCGCCGCCGTTTTTCGGGGGGGAGGTCACCCCGGATGAGGTCGATGTGTGTCAGGATGCCCACCAGCTTTCCATTGTCGTTCACAACGGGGAGACGTCGAACGCTCTCGTTCACGAGGGACCGGGCCGCTTCCCCCGCTGTCATCGTGGGAGAGACCGTGATCGCAGGGGATGTCATCACGTCGCGAACGTATCCGTTTTCGAGACGGTGGCGGCAGACTTCAAAGAGCGACCGCCCGCGTTCGGGTGCCGATTCGAGCAAAAGATCGAGAAGTCCCCTCGGATTTGAAACACCCGTCGCGCCGTCGACACTGCGAATGAGATCCCATTCGCTCACGACCCCGATCACGCGCTCGTCCTGCCCTACGACCGGAAGACCCGAAACATGCATTTCGCGCATCAATCGCCCCGCCTCGACCAATCGTGTTTCGGGTCGAACAAAGGCGACCTCGTGCGTCATCAGTTGCGATACCAGAGGTTCGTTGGACATCTTCGTCACGTCTTGTGAGGGGAGGGCTTCGACCCAATAGAGGCGCCGTCAACTAGATTCGACGGGCCACCTCGTAAGAGACGGACGGCTCGGTCAGTTGCCGATGACGTTGAGGCTCGGTTCCGCAATCCCGCGTCGAGACGAACCGGATCTCCGAAGGCGTCGGACTTGGAATCGTTGATTGGAGTTGACTCCGAGTCCAAGTACTCGGTCGCCTACCTTCCTCGCGAAGGAAATCGTAACATGACTGCCACAACCGCGGTAGAAGCCTCGAATCCAAGCTGGTGGGTAAGACACGTCCGGCCGTAGAAGACGACGTTCCGGCTCTTGCTCGGCCTGGCATGGCTGACAGATGGAATACTCAAGTTCACTTCCGGGTTCGTGAACGACTTCCTCGCTTCGGTCCAGGCCTCTCAAGCGAACGCTCCTAGCTGGCTTTCCGGCTGGTTCAATTTCTGGGCAAGTCAGGCGAGCAGTAACTCGACTTTGATCGTGTACACAGTAGGAACGCTCGAGGTCGCTCTCGGGGTTGCACTCATTCTAGGGTTCATGCGGAAGGTGGCCTACCTCGGCGGGGTCGTGCTCGGGCTCCTGATCTGGGCAGTCCCAGAGGGATTTGGCGGGCCGTACCAAAGCGGCGCGGGTGGCACAGTCATCGGGACCGGGATTATCTACGCGATCGCGTTCCTTGGTCTGATAGTCATCAACGCGATGTACGGCCCCAGCCGGTTCAGTCTCGACTACTACATCGAGCGCCGCTTCCCCGGGTGGGCCCGGGTCGCCGAGTTCGTTCGACCGGCATCGACGACCGGAGTGGCAACCTCCTCCGGCTCCTAGGGTCCCAACCCGATGCGGTCGTCGACCGCCCGTGGTTTGCAACCGACGGGCTGGAGTCTCGAGCTTTGAGGCAAGGGGCGAGGCCGAGGGTCCGAGTTGGAACTTGACGTTGGCGAGAGCATCACTTCGTTCCTCTTGGCCCGGTAACTCCTTGCCATGCCGTGAAGATTCGATCGCTCACGCGAGTTTTCCGCGGTATGATTGAGCGTAGAAACTTGCGTGAAACGAGTCAAGCCCGGTTGACCTCTCCCGTATACCGTCAGAGAAGCTGCTCGACCGCGAGGGAAGTCGCATGCGGGCATTCGTCATGGATGGGATTGGGCGCGTATCGGTGAAGGAGAAGCCAGTGCCGGAGCCCGGTCCAAATGACGCGGTCGTCAAGACGACGGCCGCACTGATATGCACCTCCGACTCCCACACCGTTCGGGGCGCGATCGGGGACCGCCATGGGCTCACGCTGGGCCACGAGTCAGTCGGGGTTGTCCATCGACTCGGCTCGGCGGTGGAAGGGTTCCACGAGGGTCAGCGGGTGGCGGTCAACGCGATTACGCCATGCTATGTTTGCGAAAACTGCCTGCGAGGTTTTACCTCGCAGTGCACCCAGGCGTTGGGCGGCTGGAAATTTGCGAACATCAAAGATGGTGCTCTTGCCGAGTACTTCCACGTGAACCAGGCGATGGCGAACCTCGCGCCGATTCCGGATTCCGTGTCCGACGAGAAGGCGGTGTATGCGTGCGACATGATGTCGACCGGATTCATGGGCGCGGAACACGCGGCGATTCCACTGGGCGGCACCGTCGCGGTGTTCGGCGCCGGACCCGTCGGCCTAATGGCGGTCCAAGGAGCGCAATTGCTCGGTGCGGGTCATATCTTCGCCGTGGAAAGCGTGCCCGGCCGGCAGCAGCTCGCCCGGAAGTACGGGGCGGATACGATAGTCGACTTCTCTCAGTCCGACCCGGCCCGGGCGGTGCTCGATGCTACCGGAGGCGCGGGCGTCGATTCGGCAATCGAGGCGCTGGGTGCGGAAGAGACTTTCATGAATTGCGTTCGAGCCACTCGACCCGGGGGCACGATCTCGAACGTTGGATATCACGGGAGCGGTGACTTCGTTCGCATTCCGCGCCTGGATTGGGGCGTGGGGATGAACGACAAGACGATTCGCACCGGACTGTGTCCTGGGGGCCGTGAACGGATGGCCCGCCTGATGGGGTTCCTGGCGCGAGGTCGCGTCGACCCGACCCCGATGACCACCCACCAGTTTACGTTCGATCAAATCGAGACCGCCTTTCATATGATGGATCGTAAGGAAGACGGGATCATCAAGCCACTAATTCGATTCTAGAAGCGTTCCGCGCTCGCACGAAGTACAACTACGCCGTGAAGTGTCGACTTGGTCGTCAACTCGGGTTTACCCGTTATTCAAGTGATTGAATCTCTGTTCTTCCCTTCGAGACCATGACGCTCGAAACGGAGACTGCGAATGAGGATTGCTATTTGGAGCTGCGCGACCGAACGCCGGTCATTGTCCGCCGGGCTCGAGCGAGAGACCGCGGAGACGTCGTGGCCTTCGTAGAGCGGCTATCGACCGACTCGATCGAGCTTCGATTCTCGACACCAGTTCGACCGGAAGCGGTTACTCAGGAGGTCCTTGGCGCTTCGGGTTCCGGCGAACGCGTTTCTCTGCTCATCGAGACTATTGAGGAAGTCCCCCGCATCGTCGGGAATGGCGAATACGTGCGCTATTTTAGAGACCCAAGTCGCGCCGAGGTCGCCTTCCTCGTGACGGATGAGTTCCAGGGACGCGGCGCGAGCACGCTGCTCTTGAATGAACTCGCACGGCGCGCTCGGATGGCCGGCATCCGATGGTTCACGGCCGTGGTGATGGCGGAGAACTTTGCGATGCGTGACGTCTTCCTGCGAGCCGGATTCCCGTATCGCGTCGTGTGTGACGGACCCACGCTCCTCATCGAGCTGGACATCGGCGAGGCCGCCGACCTCAAAGCGGGGCTCTATCCGACACACATCGGACGAATTGGGCAGCCTGGTGGGCCACAGGGTCTGCTAGCGCCACTCGGCGTGGAGTAGAGCTTCGAAACCTCGACGAGCGCCGCGCGGTTTCTAAGACATCAGGGTCCTGAGATGTGCTAAGAGCGTCTCTTTCTGGAGGGGCAGAGGAACAATCAGGGCCCCTCGCACTCCCCGAAGTTCGGGATCGCGCGCGCCGACTACGACGAGTCGCGAGCCGGTCAGCTCACCCTTTCCCCAACGGCGGGCCGTGCGACAGTACGCCTCATTGCACGCCACAAGGATTACTGGTTCCTCACCCGGAATCCACGAGTCGATCTCCCGGGGGCTGAGGTCGGAGACCATCCGACATGCGATCCCTTCCGAGAGGAGGAGATCGCCCAGCGAGCGGCCAAGACTCGGGGTCTCCCCTACGATCACGATAGTGCGAGAGTTCACGTCGAATCCACGGGGGGGCGCAAGAGATAGCCCACGCGTCAACTTCGGTTGACGACTTGGCTCGGTTAGCCGCCGAAGGCGAGATGAGGGCTCGGTCGATGGGGCCTGGGAAACCGTGACCGGCGAACCGATCGACCCGGAACTCGCGGCGAGGGCGCTGCAAATCGCACCGATGGCGATCGCTATCATTACCGCGCCCGGGACTATCTCGTGGGCGAATCCCGCGTACTTCACGACGACGGGTCGCGTTCCGAGTATCTTAGGGGTCGATTTCCACGACCTTCCTGAGACCGACGGAACATGGTCGCCATCGATCCGCGTCGCGGTGGACGCCGCATTGACGGACGGCACCCCCTCTACGTTCTCAGCCGTCAGAGCGCGATATCGAGAGCAGCCGAGCGGGGTGTACCTCGACGTCGATATCCGGGCGTTGCCGGGACGCGCCGGCGATCCGCGGCGCGCGCTCCTCGTCATTCGGGATGTCACGGACCGGGAATCCGAACACGATCAGTCGACGGTGTTCCACCAAGCGTTTCGCTCGTCGACGAACGCCATGCAGCTCACCGACCCGACCGGGGTCATGATTGACGTGAATCCCGCGTTCGAGCGAATCTACGGATACACGCGATCCGAGTGCATCGGACGCAAGCCGAACCTGGTTCGCAGTCGAGTAACTCCCAAGGAGGTCTACGAGCGGATGTGGCAGCAGTTGCTCGACGCGGCCTTGGGATACTGGTCCGGTGAGTTGTTCAATCGCGACAGGATTGGACGGGAGCGACCGGTGTTGCTGACCATCACCGCCATCCGAAACGAGCGAGGCGCGGTCACGCACTACCTCGGGGTGGCCGTCGATCTTTCCGAGCGACGAAGTTGGGAACGGCGTGCGGCTCATACGGACAAGCTTGCGTCGATTGGGCAGCTCGCTGCCGGAGTCGCGCACGAGATCAATACTCCCCTCGCGAACATTCAGCTCGTGACCGAGAGCCTTCGCCGACGCACGGCGGATGCTGCCACCCTCGCTCGCCTCGACACTATGACCGAGCAGATCGAGGCGGCGGCCCGCATCGTCCGAGGTCTACTGGATTTCGCACGACGGGAGGAGTCGAACCCTGCCGTCCTCGACCTGGCAGAGGTCGTCCGAGGGGCCATAGATTTTCTTCGCGGCAAGCAGTCGGCCGATGTCGCGGTCGAAGAGGAGTACCCTGCGGAAGCGGTGGAAATACTCGGAGAGCGGGGCGCGCTTACTCAGGTCATAACGAACTTACTCAACAATGCCTACGACGCGATAACGGGTCCCGGCGCCATTCGAGTTACTGTACGTCGCCGTGGCGGGTCGGCCGAGGTCGAAGTCGTCGATAGTGGCCCTGGGATCCCAACTGAGCACCTGCCGAGGATTTTCGAGCCGTTCTTCACGACGAAGCCGGAAGGGCAAGGAACCGGCCTCGGGCTCGCGATCTGCCACGGCATCGTCCAGTCCCACCGCGGGGCCATCACGGTCCGTAATGTGCCAGGGGGGGGCGCTGGATTTCGAGTGACCCTACCCCTCCGATCCTCGGGGGCAAATCCCCCGCCCGAGGCATCCGCGTAAGCTCCCCGGTTCGTCAATTGAACTTCATGAACCGAGCAAATACTCCGTCTCTAGTCCACGTCTTGAAGGAACACTATGCCGACCTCCCGGGACAGACTGAATCCGAGCGCTGGGCCCCGCGCCGAACGCCCCAACCGACTTTCGGTGGGGGGTAGAGGACAATGACGTTCACCGACGATCTCACGGTCGTCCTCGATCTCCTGATCCTAGTAGCTGTGGCGGTATTCTATACGGGGTTCATGGTGTGGCTGGAAATGCACCGAAAGGACCGCCTGAGAGCGGAAACCCACTTGCGGGAGGGTGCCCTCCTGTTGGGAATGTTGGGTGCGATCCTCGGAATATTCGCTCTGTGGGGTGAGTTCACCTGGCCGCTCAACGTCACGACACCCTCTGGGAACGTTCTCGCATCCTACGACCTCCTCTTCTTTGATTCCCTGCTGATGCTGTCGTTCCTGCTCGTGGCATTCGCGGTCGCGGTTACCTTCCGCCGTCCGACGCACATGGTGGGCGTGCTCGGTGTGGTGATCGGCGCGGGCGTCATCTACTATGGATACCGCGCGTGGACGCTCTCCCTCACGTTGGAGCCCCTAGAGACTCTCTTGCTGTACCTGGGGTTCGGCGCGGTCGCCATCGGCAGCTACATTGCCTGCCTCTACATCGACTGGTTTGTCGTGGGTCCGGGCCAGCCCGGGGCGGATCCGCTCCCGTCCGATCCGACTCCCCGATACCCGATGATGTGGAATCTCCTGCTGGGTACCTTTCTCCTTTTGGTCGTCCTAGCGGGCATCGCGGCGTTGTTCTACGGGTTCGACACCGCATGGGCGCACCTGGCGGCTCCGCCTTGAGGGGAACAATTCGACCAACGTAACCAATTCACCGGCGGTCGCTCCGAGGGGCTGCCGCCGGCTCCCACGCCCGGAGAAAGGCCTAACTCCCTTGTTCCCCCTAACCGATTGTGCGTCTCTTGGTCGTCGACGATGACAAAGTGTTCCGCGAGGAGCTCAGTGAGCTCCTGCGGGACGACGGGCACTCAGTCACCGTTGCGAGCTCCGTAGCAAAGGCGCTCGAGGCGCTCGAAGGTGCGGAGTTTGATGTGGTGCTAACCGACCTCAAGATGCCGCGAGCGAGCGGCATGGAACTTCTCCGCGAAGTACGTTCGCGATGGCCCCGCACCCTCGTCGTGGTGATCACGGGGTTCGCAACGATCGAAACCGCGCTTGAGGCCATGAAGAACGGCGCATTCGACTACGTACGGAAACCATTTCGAATCGACCAGGTCCGCGAGACGCTTCGGTTAGCCGACCAGGAGCAGAAGTTTGAAGCGCCCGCAGGCTCGGCGCGGG
Source organism: Thermoplasmata archaeon (assembly GCA_049584655.1). Classification (GTDB taxonomy): domain Archaea; phylum Thermoplasmatota; class Thermoplasmata; order Lutacidiplasmatales; family UBA184; genus Lutacidiplasma. The sequence continues at coordinate 71,793 of JBAUYF010000027.1, forward strand.
ACCCACTCGCTGACGCGCGGAGTCTCGCGGCCGATGGCCGGCTTGAGGTTCTATTCTTCGGGGATCCGATTCCATCGTCCGAACCGCATCTTCATCCCCTCCGGCTCGACCCTGGAGACCTCGTGAGCGTTGCCGATCAATGCACCGCCTTCGTTGCGATCCATCCCAACAGCGCGGTCGTGATCTCGGGCGCGGAACGACTCGTTGCGGTGCATCGCCTCGAAGACGTGGTCGAGCTCTTCGCGCAGCTTCGGGAGGCTCTTGCCGGCCATGGGCCGCTGCGCGTCGCGTTCAACCCACGGAAGGTTCCCGCCGCCGTTGCCAGCGCGTTAGCGGTATCGGTCGCGCCGAGCGAGACGCACTCGACCTTGGAGGCGCTGGCGAATCCCATTCGTCGGCAGGTGCTGCGGCGACTCGCGGAGGGTCCGGCTGCCTTTAGCGAGGTGATGCGCTCCGCCGGGCTGGACGATTCGCCAAAGATGTCGTTTCACATGCGCAAGCTGGTCGATGCTGGGCTGCTTCGACATGATGGTGAGCTCTATCAACTCACCTCGCGAGGGGATGCCGCGGTGGGACTACTACGAGACGCAGCCTTTCTTCCGCCTTCCCATGACACCGACAACCTTGCTTTCCCGCGAAGGAGTGCCGGGCAACGTCGACCACACTCGGCGGGCTAGCGCGCTTGCCACGACCGCATCGGGCCCGGAACGCCGCCTTGGTAAGTCACTGAGGTGGACACGGGGGGATTTGGTCTGTAAAGGGTTCAGAACGCCCCCGTAGAACGTCTCCTTCGTGTCGTATCACCCAGTGTTCGGAAGTGGCGAAGGATAGGCACTCGGGAATTTGGACTCGATTTCTTCGACCTATGTCAGGTCGAAGTCGGGGCGCGAATCACGTCAGTTCAGCGCCGGAAGGGTTAAGCAGTTTGCCAAGGTAACTTTCCGCATGGAACCCAAGTTCACGGTCAAAGTCTATCGCGCCGAGGAGGGAGGGTACTGGGCCGAGTGTCCGGAGCTCCCGGGCTGTTTCACTCAAGGCGAAACCATGACCGAGGTTCGGAGAAACGCGCGCGAGGCGATTTCCCTGTATCTTGAAACGCTGGCCGAGCGCATAGCGACGCCCCGCGCCACAACTCGTCGTACTCGTCCCGTGGCCGAGTTGAGCTTCGCTCTCGCCCCCGCCTGATTGATACCTGTGAGCGTCCTGGCCGACGTCTCGGGCCTGGAAGCCGTCAAGGCATTTCGCCGAGCTGGATGGGTCGTCCAACGACAAACCGGAAGTCACGTGGTTCTCGCGAAGGAAGGAGTTGACGAGCTGATCGTCATACCGGTTCACGGGGGGAGAGCAGTCAAGCGGGGCCTCCTGCTTGCAGCTCTCCGGAGTGCCGGCCTCACACCCGAGGAGTTTCGCCGTCTCCTTTGACGGAACGTTCTCGAAGGATTTCGGTCTCCTGCCCCCTATGGAAAGGAGTTGAGTCCTTGCGGACTGGTGGACTTTCACAGCGAATAGTCGATTGCCGTCGCCGCGCATCGCTCGTTCCCCTCTTCGCTCGGAAGTCACGCTAGAAGTCGGGTCTCCTGCCCTTGGTGAGGCCTTTTGATGGATGCCGCTTGTGTGTCCCGACACCTGCTTGGGCAAGCGATGAAAGAAAAGTGCCTGCGTTGCGGGATTGGCTGGGAGTGCGACCCCGAAGAGCCCCGACACGAGTGTCGTGGGTGCGGGGCCCCGAATTGGGACGAGGAAGTGAACCTGGCCACCCGAGTCGGAGCGGGTATGGAACACTGGATACTCGAGGAACGGGAGTTGCGCGGCGCTGTGTTGACTCTCGAACTTTCCGGAAGACCCAGGAACAACGTGAGCGCAAACGTCGAACTCAATTGGCGCCTCAAATGCGACTATCGGAAGATGAAGGGCGACCTTCGTTTGGACAACCCCCGAGAGGGTGTCATCGCGTTCGACCAAGCCACGAACGGGGAAGACAAGGGGAAGTGGGTGATTTCGAGTTTTCGACGGAGATCCCCTTGGGAGATCCGCCGGGAGCAGACGGACGCATGCCGGCGGCATGCGTGGGCGAGGGGGGTCAGAAACCCTCCGTTCGACCTCAATCGGCGCGCGGACCAGATCCTGTGCACTTGCCCCCCGCAACCCCCTTGTGAAGTGTGCCACCTCGCCTCCTTGTTTGCGCAGGACAGGGTGATCCCGGGGAGCGACGGCACTCGTTACTGGGCCGATCTGGATAATGCAGTGATTCGCGATTTGGGTTGGGTAACCTGAGCGCAAACTGTCGCTAGGCATCGCACCTCTCTCGCGAAAGCAGGGATGTGCGATGCATCAGTGCTTCACTTATCCGACAAGAGAATCGCCCACGCCGAACGACTCCAACCATGGAAGGCGGCGCCTTCGCGCGCGAGCTCGGCATCAATCAGAAGACCGTTCGGAGCCTCCCCTGTATCTCAGCCCTCCCGGGGAATGGCATGCAAGGGCCGAATCGCCTAGTTTGCTGGACCCGTTCAAGCCGCATCTCCAGACACGGATCGTGCAACAACTACTATCGTCGGTCTGCCTCCTTGAGGAGAACCGACGACAAGGATATGCCGTGGCCATGACATGGCTCCTTCCAGTTCATCCAAGGAAAGCTGCTTTCTGGACAGAAGTCGACCAAGTAAGTCCTGACCTCCGAGCCTCCCTTCTCGAGTGCTGTAATAAAATCACGCCGGGTCAAGTAGATTCACAAGCACGGGCGAGAGGATCATTGAAATCCCAAGGCCTCAGACACTCGCTCTGGGAATTCAACAAGACAGGAATCCCAAATTGACCGACTTAGTTCACAAGTCGCCTTTTAAGATCACAAGCCAGTCACGACGACCGTTGGAATCCAAAAGACCTACTATTAAGTGAACTCCCAAAGTCCGTACGACGGAGTACCGGACGTAAAAACAGCGCAAATCAGACCCTTGAGTGCTGGATCGTAGATGGGATTGGTAGTGCACGGGTCGAGGGGGGGGGCCGTGAGCGATGTGATGTTTACAAACCCACTAGTTCCATCCTTCCAAAGCCACAGACAAACGAACGCCGCGTTGCGGCAACCTCCGCTGGATCCAGGCTCCCCCCAAGCTAGGAGGCCCGGAATCGCGGGGTCGTAAGTTGGCTGCAACTCATCGTCGTAGAGCCTGTTTGAAAATTGAATGTTCTTCCACTCGCCAGCGTGGAATGTCCAGTCTTGTAATTCGCCTCCCCCGCCAGCGAAGTTTCCAAGTATCAGAAGCTTACCAATTTCAGAATCGTAGGCATAGTTCACAGCATTCAGGTTCGCAGTCGTTGGCACGGCCGGTAGTCGGGTCCAGACGCCTGAATGCAGCCCCCACATTCCGTTTGCTGGACCATTCAACGACCCGCCCCCCATGAGAATGAGATAGCCGTCCGAAGGATCTGCTACAGCCGGCACGTAGTTCGGGCTGGAAGGTGGGGCTCCCCGGGTCGGGAGATAGCTCCACGAACCTCCGTCAAACATCCAGGTGACTACATGGTTGGGGGGAAGAGGTGGAGTACTGGCTTGGCCCCACTCGATGAGAAGCACTGGATACCCATCGCTCGAGTCGTAGACGAGATCGGTCCATCCTGGCGAAATTGTTCCGATATTCGGAGTCCAAGCGTGAAGTTCCACCCACGACGTGCCTACTAGCTTGAACGTGTGAGTTGCTCCACTTCCATTTACTCCTAACGCGACCTCATATCCGGCGGCGGCATCCCATACAAAAGCGGGTCCGCCTCCGACTCCTGGGCCATTGACAATTTCAGACATGGTGCTACTCGGTGCGGCAATGGCCGCCCACGAGAATCCCGGCGATGGAGACGCACCAAATGCAGGGGTGGCACTCGATGTACCGGCAAGTAACAGCGCGACACAAAGGGCAGCCAAGGCAGATATCAATCCTTTCATTATTCTTGATGACCTTCAATCAGTGAACACCAATTTCGTCATCGCCTCGATCAATACCCGTTTTGGCTAAACATGAATTCATCCGCTCCTGACGTTGCATGATTTCCCATCAAAGCTAGATTATCGGTTTTCCACACGGTATCCAACCATCCGGGATTGCTGAAATACGACATCCCGGGTTCCCCGGAAGCTGTCTGAAACGATGCCAGTTGGAATATCCACTCTATCGATGCGAGGATCGAGTAAGAAGAGTCGGGGGTCGCATAGAACTTCCACTTGTTAGCAGCCGTGTGGTTGGCAGCATAGGACGGAGTCCCGAAAACCGTTACTTCATAGACATTACCTCCACAGACAGCCCTCGTTTCGTGTGGTTTGCAGTACACGGAGTTTTCGTTGCTTTTTGTGTCTCCAGTGATACTCTTCAGAGGGATGCCACTGTAGTCGCTCGCCTTGCTTTCATCGTATAGCACGAAGAAGACCGTGTGAGCTATCTCGGTCTTGCAGTTCGAGTTTGCTGAACCCGTTCCTCCGTACGGACCTGAGCAATTTAGAAGTGCCGTCATGAACCCCTTCAGCCACGGATCGATTTGGTAGGCCACGGCCTGACTCGCTTTGGTCGATACGGAACACGCCGAAGCATGGCCACCCGCAGCGGTGGTGCAAGTTGCATTGGGTCCATAGTTGGAAGGACTTGATCCATCGCCGCAAATGTCGTGGCCGTCGGAACAGGCGTTCGGACTAATGAATGATAAACTCGGCATATTGTTAGTCGCAACCGCCTGTTGAAATGACGGTCCATATGTGAAGAATTTTCCCGGCTGCAAGCTGAGGATGTGTGATTTGCAGAAGGTAGGATTCGTGAGGACGTCTGATTCATAGAGAAATGGAACGTGCTTAGAAAAGAACAAGTTAGTTCCAGTCGTTCCTGAGGCGTTAATCGTGTCGTACGACTGAGGGCTCTTGCAGGCGTTCGTCGGAAGGTTCTCAGCGTAATTCGCCCAAGTGAACGTCTGCCAGCCGGAATTGTAAACGGAGTTATTCAATAGCGTGTCTGATAGGGTCACATCCTGGTAAGAATCGTCCGTTCCGCCACCGCTGGCTATACTGTGAGTGCCCGGATAGTAGTCCGATCCGCATTGGTTAGTTTCCGCAGAAATCAGTGCGAGGTATTCTGGTATCGAGGGGTGGCAGGGCGCGTAGAACGTCTCCGTTCCGAGCCCTCCCGCGTAGCCTCGGGTCAAGTAATTCTCGTAATATGCCATGTTCTCGGTGTCCCCCGCGCTAGATGTAATGGCGGTGAATGGTTGATTTTCGAGCATTATTACTACGACATGCTGAATACAGGCTGTTGAAGGAGAAGAACCGCAGGGAGGATCCGAAATCGTCGTTATTCGCCACCGTGCTTGCTCCTGCCGCATTACAACTCCATGCTACAAATAGCGGCCCCTTTCATTCCCCGCAAAATCCAACTCTCGGTAATCAGCTCGTCCATAGCAAAGCCCGAGAGACCGTTGACCCGTGCAAAGTCTGGATACTTTAGACTCCTTTTGAGATCCTACGCGAGCAGCTCGGCCTCGAGGTCCAGTGCTTCGGGACGCTGGAGCCACGTCGCCGACCGAGCCCGTTGACTCTCGGGGCCCAATTATCGAGTCGCGCAATTCTGTGATCACGGCGCTCGAGAGGGACGCCGCCCGCCGACCACGCGACAGCGCGCGGACGAGCTTCGAGTCCCGCACTGAGTTCCCCGGCCCGGACGAGGACGCGGAGGAGATTGCGACCCCGACGCGGCAGCTCAGCCTCCTCGAGATCACGAGCGGCCTCCCGGATGACGCGCGGGATGCGGACGAGCGAATGGCGGAGCGGAGGTTGCGCGACTTGCGCGGCCGGGTCAAGGCGGCCCGCGCAGCCCTTTCGGTCACGACAGGGGCGGAGGAAGTTCTCCGGCAGGATTGGGCGAAGGCAGCCCGCTTCTACGCTCGTTTCGAGATCACAGAGGAGAACCTCAGGATCGGGGTCCCGACCGAACAGGCAGAGCCCCCGCAGGACCTCGCGGAGCTCCTTTGGATTCCCAACGTTAGGGGTCTTATTGCGAAGGAGAGGGAGGTTGCTACCTTAGCTCATCAAGAAGCTGTCAGGGCAAGGTCGCCATCCTAAAGACGGCCAGGTCCATAAACAAGTCCAGCCTCTTTGTAATCTATGTCCGACCCGACCCTGCGGCGTGCCGGAACGGTAGTGCAAGCCATCGGAATCGTGGTCGTGGTTGCAGGTGAGGTCGGATACAATCTCACCGCCCTCTCAACAGGGGCTCGGTCAGGCTCCCAGGTGGTCATCGCCGGAGGGATTGCCCTGGTCTTCCTTGGAGCGATAGCTTGGGCTCTCGGGCGCATTCGATCAACGCTCGCCTTCGCCGGATTGGTTTCCTGCTCTTCGTCATAGGCGTTGTGGGTGTGATTGCGGGTGTGATTGGATGGGCCCTCACGCAACTTGCGGTCTCTCCTCAAAATGGCATCAGATTGATCGCGCAGGCCGGGCTTCTTCTTGCAATAGTCGGGGCGGTCATCGTGGCGCTCTGCGGTCGCAGGTTCGCACGCCAGGTCCAACCAACTGTCACGGGGCGCTAGGGGTCAGCGAGCGGCCTCCCGGACGATTCGAGGGAGGCGGACGAGCGCCGTGGAGAGAAGGCTGCGTGAGCTCCGCGCCCGCGTGAAGGCGGCGCGGGCGGTGGTCCCGGGCACCCCGGGGTTCGCCGAGACGCTCGCGCGCGACTCGCGCAAGGCGGCGCGGTCTTACGCGAGATTCGGGATTACGGGGGTCCTGTTCCGGCACGGGGTCAACCGGTCTGATCCGAATCTCGGATCAGAGTGAAATGTGCGCTGATCGTCTCGTTCAGTCGCAGGCCGCGGTGCCGGATATGACCAGCGCGTATGTTCCAGAGCTATCGGGCAATCCAATCACGACAGCCAGGTTCGCTGAGCGCGACGTCCCGTGGATTGCCGCCGGCAGGAGAACCGGCAGTGGCTCATTGACCGTTTCGTTGGCGCTGGGAAGTGCCGTCACCGTTATCGACATGAGCTTGAACGGGGAGAACACCGTGAGCGACCACAGCGTGCAGTTCACGGTCGAGTTGTCGTAGGGAGACAGCGTGAATCCCAGCTGAGAACCAGAGCTGCCCTCGGCGGATGCCTGACCAGGGACAAAGTTCTGGAACATCTCGTTCAGTGGCTGGGAATCACCCATCGGTGTGGGTGTCGTATAAGTGTAGTTCACCCAGATCGAGCCGATGGTTACCTGACCGGCGGTACTCGACTTGAATGTATACCCGAGGCCCACGACGGCCGCGGCAAAGATGACGACTCCTACAACTATCCCGATAGCGAAGGTTGTAACTAGTCGCGCTCGGGAACGCGGCTCTCTCACGGGTGAAGAGGCGGCCACGAAACCTCGAGATCGCAGGGATGTTTGACGCTTTCTCAACTCGCGCCGCCGGGCCGCGGGCCCTCCCTGGCCGCTCCCAGTCGCCGTAATCCACTACAGCACGAGAAGGGGGCTTGTGTAACTCCCGGAAACGTCGGCTGGCACGCACGGCGTGGATCCCGGGCAAGATGCACCGAATTCGTAAACACTTCCCGTGGAAACGAACGAGCCCGACCCGATGGTCCCATTGCCCTCGTAGACGCCTTGATTAGCTGGACAACTCACCACGAAGAAATAGATAGACGAGGGGGCCGACCAGTGAAAGCTTACGGTAGTTCCCTGCGTTGCGTAGATGCCGGAGCAGGTCATTTGGAGATCGTAAATCGCCGCTCCGCGCATCGAGAAGTGTTGGGGTACGGGAACTAGAACCAACACCAGGAAAGTTGCAACGGCGACTCCCACAGAGAGCCCCACGATAGGCAGACGTCGCTTCTTCGACAACATGGTCGCTGACCGCGGCTGTATTGAGACTTGAATCGAATTAAAGGATGGGAGTAGCAGAGCATTGCGCCGCACGCGGATCCTCCCCCCCGCTCAGCTCCCAGGTCCCGCGCCCGCACGTCGGGCCGAAACGCTCCCGCGCGAGGGCGGAAGGCGGAGCAGTTCTACGCACGGTTCGGAATCACGGAGGGAATCGTCCGCAACGAAGTATCGGCAGGAAACGTCACGGGCAAGGCCCTCGTGAATGCGTCATCCCACACGATGAGCACCCTCGAAGAAGGAGGCGAGCACCGGCGAAGGGTCCTGCCGTCAGCCGCGTGAAGGTCCCTATTCCCGGCCGCGACGTCCCCGCTAGAAGGGCGGGAACCGGCGCGCGGAAAGGGTCCTAGTTGCGATTGGGCGTCCCGGCTTCACATAAGACGGGAAGCGCGCGAGAGAAACCGGTCCGCGCCCGGTCCATAGAACCATCTACGCGAAGACGTTCCCTCAGCGGGAGGTATTCCCGCGCAGGTTGGGTGCCATGCGGCTCGCATTCGGGCAGCGGCGCAGAACGTTTCAGGGGTCACGCAGAGTAGCCGCAGCGGTCGCTCTGCTCGCGGTTGGGCTAGTCGTCCTCTCAAGCTCGGACGTGGCGCGCGCCGGGTCACCCCTGAACTCGAGTACTCTGACGACTTCCAGTGGTTCGGCAAACCCCCCTGGCCCTTATCGCGTTTCGAGCTGTCTTTCGCCAACGCTTTACCCAAACAAAATGGATGCCGCTTACGACCCCGCGGATGGGTACGTCTACGTCACGTGGAACTACGCCCAGGCCCAAGTGGCCCCTTGGCTCCTCATCGTGAAGGACCCTTGCACGCTAGTCAAGAAGATTCCGCTGCGCATGGAAGCGAACGTCTACGACGGCCAGATTGCCTTTGATCCACTGACCGAACAGATGGTCGCGATTGATGACTACAACGGGGTCGCCTATGTCGTGAAGGGAACGAGCCTAATCGACACGTTTGGGGGCTTCGGTGGCTTCCCGGGCCACCTTCCTCTAGCTGACGTATGGGACTCAGGTCTGAAGGCGATGTTAGTGGCAGACGACGGAGATTTGGGTGGAAGAGTGGATTTGCTCTATCTCAACCAGTCCGGCCAAACCTTGAATCACGCGATCGTTGTGGACGCCTTCGACCAAGGCAATCAACCCGAGAACCTCATCGTTGCGGATGGCCTCATCTTCGTAGCGGGCGACAAATTAGACGTCTTCAACGCTACGACGCTCAAGTTTCTTGGCTCATTCGGCTCGCAATTCTCTACGTCCTCTGGTTTGGCCTGGGACCCGATGACCCTGATGGTGGTCGTGGGGCTGCACACGCTCGGCCCTCTCCCTCCTGTGCCCGACAACGATTCGTTGGCGTTCCTTAACGCGAGTTCGGTTTATTCGGGAACATTCACGTATCGATTCCTTCACACCAGTGGCATCCTGCAGGATGGGGTCGGCGACGTCGCTTACTCGCCGGCGAGTCACGACATTTACTTCGACGGCGTCTGGGGAGACGATTTATGGTATCTGACGCCCGCGGGTAAACTGGGTAACGTCTGGCTCGAGAATTACGCGGATTGGGAACAGGAGACGGGAGTGCTGGCCATCGCCTATGACCCCGTGGATCAGGACGTTTACGTCTGCGGCCTATCTCTTTTCGTCGTCAGTTAGCTAGGGATCTCTTTTTGGCCTTCGGTCTCGCCCTTTCTCCCTCTCTTTGCGAGGGAGAAAAATGCGAGAAGGCATCGCGAATCAAACTAGAACGAGACCGCGGATTCTTTGGAGTGGCGCCATCCTGGTCACCCTCGGGCTTTCGGTGCTGCTCGCGGTGGGCGAGTGGCTCGCCGCGTTCGACGCCTGCCTCGCGAATCCCGACTGCGTCCCTGCGGATTCCGTCTCGACGTTGGAGGGCTACCTCGCAATCATGGCGATTGGGGTAGGGGTCGCAGTTTTCGGCGTGCTGATCTCCCCCATCGGCTTCCGCACCCGAGCTGCGAGTAAGGCGGGGTAGTCCCTTCCCAATCTCTTTCGCTTGAGTAAGCCGCGAACTAGTGCCGCCGCCTTATGCGAGGACTAACGGCGAACCATCATGAGCGAGGCCTTCCAATATCGCGGCTGTAGCCGAGTCAGTTAGCGCACCCGTTACCTAACTGAAGAGGGATGAATCGCGTGGAGCGAAGAATCGCCTTATAGCCCGACCGATATCAATACAGGGAGACTTGCGGAGGAACGCTCCTTTGCGTTAACACTGTGACGACCCTTCCAATCAAAGTTCATTATTTTGCCAAGATATCTCGGATCCTCTGGGCTTATCTTCCGAGCCTAATGCTCGCGGCGTTTGCGGCGGCCCTCTGGATCATATCACAATTCATCTACTCTTTCGCATCCCGTGTTACGAACTGTGCGTCGGCTCCGCCTGGCGCACTATGCGCACTCGGAGGCAACATGCCCTTGGTAGCTCTCGCGAACATCCTTGCGATCACCACAATGATTCTACTGTTTGCCGCGACGATCGTCACGTTGGCAATTTACGAGCATCGAGTCAAGTCAAGTAAGCCTGCGTCAGCCGTCAATCTTGCCGGCGCGCACTAGCCTTGTAAGGATTCTGTATCTCCAGACGGCTTCACCGTACGCCTAGTTACTCCTGCGACCGGAGTTGGAACCTGTCTTTCCACTTCTAAAGAATCGGCGGGTGGGGAGGAAAGTCTTCACAACGTTATCCCGGACCGGCTGGCCCGACGCCTCTCAAAAATGCCCCTTACCTAATCATCCGGTCCATCCGGTCCTGTCGGTTCAACATCCGCGTTCCCTGACGGAGAATCGGTGGTCCGACGCGCTGGTTCAGATTGGTCCACGTCGCAGGGGATTCCACCGCTGGACCGGGCCACTGATCCACAGCAAGTCCCGGAGTTTCGTTCCGCTTTCAAGCAGTCTAACTCGATAGACAGTCAGCCTCGTGGAATGATTTTCGGTTCAATTCTTCGACCACGCTATCATAATCATTCGGTCCGGACCGATCGTCGGGCCGATTGCCGGACTTCTCGTCAGTAACTTCCGTTCCTACCCCGGACCGGTCGGCCTAGCCTTCTGATCTCTTACCGCAAGTCGGTCCGGACGGTCGGTCCGGTCCTGCGACTCGCCAATCCACCTCCGCCTGTGCCCGGTCCGAGACTCGAACATCGACTGACTTTGGCGCGACCGAGGGAGGCGCTGATGAACCACCAACCGATTTTCGGGTCCCCGGTTCCGACCTGGTGCCCAACGACCTGACGTTTTCCGAGAACACCCCTCCTAATCATCCGGGCCCGTCGGGCCTCGCGGAGGATTCTCTATCTGAGAATGGGCGACCTGGCGCCGCGACCAGGGGTTTATCCCGGTCGTGTCCGATTGGCCGTCGGGCCCGGGCGTCGGGTCCCGCCGGGCCCCCCTTCAACTACTGAAGTCCCCGCCGAGCCCCGGGCAACAGCACGCACTGGCTGCGTGGCCTATAGATGGTGAGCGCACGTCCAATCAACTGCCGATCATCAGTAGCTCAGAACGAACCTCGGGCGGTCACACGTCCCAGTCCTAAGAACCATCAAAGGTCGGCAATTTTCATAATCCATCGGACAAGTTCGTTACTTAGCCCCGGACTCGCTGTGTCGGTGTGGCGGAGAGCGGGATGGCCGGCGGAACAACCATCTCCAGGGCGGGAGCCCTGGGATCGTCGACCCGGTTGTCTTCTCTCACCCGTTTTGCAGAGGCCGACCTGCCGGTCTCCCTGCGCGAGATGAAGGCGCTGGCGCAGAGCCTCGACCCTTCCCACCCTCTGAGGATCCTTGTCCTCGGCGAACCAGACGAGATCTCCCGTCACGAATATGCTAGCAAGGTCGTTGGATGGTTCCGTCTTATCGTCACTCCGGCGGATTCAACACAATTTGGTGACCGTTAACAGCGGTAACAACTCTCCAGCCTTCCTCGAGGTATCGGGGCAACTGTGCGGAATCCACCAAGCGTTGGCGGGATCGGTTAGAAGAGGCGTTCTGTCCCGTCTTCTTCGTGACGAGATCCTGGAAGGTGCCGACATCCAGATTATCGAAATCGACCGTGGCCAGTTCCTTTTCTGTATAGCCCAAGCCCATCAACATTACCTTCGCGATCTTGGATTGCGCCTCGGCCTCGTTGCGCGAAGGAACCGTAGAGAGGAACGGCTCGCAGCGCTTGTAGGCCGCTCGCATCTCGTCTAGGAGTTCCTTGGGCAGGTGGCGCTTGTTCGTCGTGTACCTTGCGTCGATGCTTCCTACGTGGCCCATCCAGTAAACGCGAAAATCGTGGGCCACCCTTCCCTTCGATTCAGCCGTCAGCAGCTGAGTGTCGAAGTAGTGGCGAAGGACGTATGGGCGCCATTTGAATCCTGCCCCGCGAATAGCGGTTCGAATCGCGTCGCCGATGTTGAGGGTCCGGATGAACCGCTTTCCGGCCCGATCGGGGTGGATCAGGTCCGCGTCGGGACCTAGCCTCTCCCCGGCTCGGAGGCGATCGGCCAGATACTGCGCGACGTAGTCACACCCTTCCTCCGAAAGGAACGAGACGTAACCGGCGGAGTTCTTGGACAATTCCGGCCGGACGTGAACGAGAGCCGGCACCATCACAAACTTTACCGAGTCTATCCCGACTTTCAATTCAGGGAAGTCTCCCAATTTGAGACCGTCGTTCCCCAGGTAGTTTCCGAGGACCTCGGAACGAACTCCCGAGAATGCGACCAACGCGACTGCCGACCGGATTCGAGGGGTTCCCGCGAGTAGGATTTTTCGGAGTTCCTCTTGCGTTGGGACCCGTTCGTCCCGTAGAGAGGGAGTATCTTTCGCTCCGCGCACCCGGATCGGTCGATCCAACTTCTTCCCGTTATGCAGGAGCCATGATTTCCCGGCTTTCATGGTGCGAACGATGTAGGACCCGGCAACGCCACGCTTCTCCTCAGCTGAGACGAAGTCGAGAAACCGGTCGTGGAGTTGCTTCTCGTTCAGCAGGGCCAATTCAGTCGGCGTCGTCTCCAACGATTTGCATAACGCGTCGAGACGTCGAAGGTTAATGTCAGCAGTTGCACGCGACCCGCGCGCGAGGTTCTCGAACCAGCGGCGCACATCCGGATCTTCCAGAAGAGTGGCGTTAGGAGTGCCAATCCGGGGCATCAGATAACCCACGACGGGATGGTTCTTAACCCTTTAAGGTATGGACACGGGGGGATTTGAACCCCCGACCTCTGCTTTGCGAAAGCAGCGATCTTCCGCTGATCTACGTGCCCTCGATTCCGAGGGAAGAGAGCCGCCGTTTAAGGACTTTGGAAATCGGCTACGAGGTCTGGGGCGATAGGCCACTCAATGGCTCCAAGCGGAGCGTGAGACGACGCGGGTACAGAGTACCCCGGGTTCGTTGGGAAGGGAGGCAGCCTTACGCCGTCGCTGCGATGGCGGACTCTGAGTGTTGCGTGGATTTGGCGGCGGGGCTGCGAGCGCCAGTTGGATTGGGGGCGGAACTCCCCTTCGCCGGTGGCGTCGACGGAGGAGGACGCGCGGGAGGAGGAGGGGCGGTCTTCGAGGGAGCCGCGTGGCGGACGGGGGTGAGAATATGCTCGTTCGGATCATAGCGGAAGAGTTCCGTGAACCGACCCCAGTTGACGATGTTGAGCACCAGTTCATCGGCCGGTGCGGTCGTGAACGCAATCAGCCGCACCATCTCTTCCTCCGTCAGCTGCCGGTTGGGAGCGCTCTCGAGCGCCCGTAAGAGCGCTTTGAAGAGGGTGGTCTTCCGGAGCTGGTCGCGCAGGATTGTCTTTCGGTCGCGAATCGTGCCCGCCAAGAGTTTCTTCCCTAGATCCGACAGGGTGGCTCGTCCGTCGGTCACTCGTACGAGGCCGAGGACTCCGGCGAAGTCGAGCGACGGGAGGATTTCGTCGATCTCGAGGTCGAGATCGTCCGCCAACAGCGCAACGTCTTCGGAACCCTTGTGCCCATTCAGGAGGACGAGGAGTCCCATCATCTCGCTGGGGGAACATTTAGGGTAGATTGTCGACACGTTTCTCCCGTTTTGAACTCGAACGACCGCCTAGCGAGAAGTTGAGCTATAAACCTTATCGCCCGGAACGGCCGCGCTCTCCTCGGCGGGAGCCGGGGACCCGGAACCGTTCGAGCCACTTCGAGTGCCGAAGGCCGCGCCTTCGGTAATCAGAGAGTAGACGTGGTCGGTCAAATCATAAAATGCATTCGACTTTCGGTCGCGGGGACGGGGCAGATCGATCACCACTTCTTCTAAGATGTGCGCCGGGCGACGTGAGAGTACGACCACGCGATCCGCCATCAGCAATGCCTCTTCGATGTTGTGAGTGACCAACAGTACGGCCTCCGGGGGGAGTCCCGGGTCCCTCCAGAGCTGCAGCACTTCTTCCCTCAGGCTTTCGGCGGTGAGGGCATCCAGCGCACTGAACGGCTCATCCATCAGCAACACCGCCGGCTCTACGGCCAGGGCCCGAGCGAGGCCGACTCGCTGACGCATCCCCCCGGAGAGCTCCCGAGGATAGGCCTCCTCGAATCCGACCAATCCCGTAACGGAGATGTACTTCTCGACCTGGGTCTCGATCCGTTCTTCGCTCCACCCGAGCGCCTCGATGCCGAAGGAAACGTTCTCCTTGACGGACATCCATGGGAAAAGCGCGAAGCTCTGAAAGACCATCGCCATCTGGCGGCACACCGTAGTGACAGGCTCTCCGCGAAAACGAATCGTCCCGCCATTCGTGCGGTCCAGACCCTGGATCAGCCGGAGAAGCGTGGATTTGCCGCACCCAGAGGGCCCCACAATTGCGAGGAAGTCGCTATCCTTGACCTGGAACGAGATGTCCTGCATGATGACGATCGTCCCATGCCGCGAGGCGAACGACTTGTCGACATGGTCGACATCGATCAGCGTCATAGGTTCGTTTTCGAGACTCCGGAGGTAGGTCGTCTCCCGTAGGTTCCCCTAATCATAGCGGTATTTCTCGACCGCGCGCCGGTACAACGGTTTCCAGACGAGCTCGTTGATTGTGATGACCGCGAAGACGAGCGTGAGCAGCGCGGCGACCGTCAGCGGACCGCCTCCAATCTCCGTCGCACCGATATCGAGCAGCTGCCCGATTCCCGGCACTTGGAACGACTTCGTCCCGCTGGTGAGGTATTCCGCGACGATCAGCGTATTCCAACCCCCGCCGAACGCCGTGATCGAGCCGGTGATGAGCGCTGGATAAATGCCCGGCAGCAAGACGCGTCGGAAATACAGCCGCTGTTTGACGCCGAACGATTGGGACGCCTCTTGCAGGTCCGGCGGGATCGACCGGATCCCGGAAAGGACGTTGAAGAAGAGGTACCAGAGCATCCCGGTCAGCAGCATGAGGATGCTGGCACCCTCGGCGCCGAGATACGGAAGCAAGACGAAGATGATGAATGGGAACAACGCCGTCGCGGGGAAGGATGCGATGACCTCGATCACTGGGAGTCCGAACTGGTTTGCCCGGGGTCGGGTGGCCAAAACCCAAGCAAGCGGAAGAGCGATACCGAGACATATCGCGTACGCGGCGACGACCCTGAGGGCGGAGAAGCCCATGGCAGCGGGAACCATCAGGATCTGCGAGCGGACGATCGGAGAGATCGGTCC
Source organism: Thermoplasmata archaeon (assembly GCA_049584655.1). GTDB lineage: Archaea > Thermoplasmatota > Thermoplasmata > Lutacidiplasmatales > UBA184 > Lutacidiplasma. The sequence continues at coordinate 87,335 of JBAUYF010000027.1, forward strand.
GGTGGCGACCTGGAAGACGCCCACCACGATCGCGATCAAGATCAGCCAAGCGATCACGAGGATGGCGCCCAACGGAACCCAGCGAACCGCACGCGAGGCGAACGGACGTGGCTTCGGAATCCCACTCGTTCGTTGGGTGAATCCAGCCAAGGAGATGAACGGAGTCGTGATGCGCGAAACGCTCGTGCGCACGCCCCGCGCCACGTAGATCGCAGCCCGCCGGAATCGCTGCCGCGATTGCACCACCCCGATCACCCCCGCCTCCCCGGAAGGCGCGGTATCGAAGCGGAAACGTTCGGCCCACCGCCCGAGCGGGCGCCAGAGGAAAAAATCAAGCGAGGCGATCAGCACAACCAGTACGAGGAGTCCGGCGATGAATGCGTCCCCGTTGAGCGGGGACGCGGCGTACGAAAGAAAACTGCCGATGCCGGCCAATGCGCCACCCTTCGCATTCGTGGAGAAAATCTCCGCCTCGACGAGGAAGAACCAACCCGCCGTCCACGATAGGATCGAATTGTAGACGAGGCGATTGATGGTCGCGGGAACGAGCACCTGACGAATGCGTTGGAATCCCCGAGCCCCAAAAGAATCGGCCGCTTCTCGAATATCATTCGGGAGCGTCTTCAACGACTCATAGACTCCGAAGACCATGTTCCAGGCCATGGAAGTGAAGATCAGGAATACCGAGGCGAGATTCGGCCCGAACCAAGACGGGCCGGGAAGACCGACCAGCACGACGAGCACGAACGGAAAGAAACCGAGGATAGGAACCGATTGCAAAATGTCGAGGATCGGGATGAGGACTCTTTCGCCGGTCCGTCGGGCGGCGGCATAGTATCCGTACAGCAGTGAAAATCCGAGCGAGAGCAAATAGGCCACCAGCATTCGGACGAACGAATACGACAGATCGACGGTGGCCCTCGGGAGGTAGCTAGCGACACCCCCAAGTGACAGTCCGGTGCTGACCGCGGCGATAGGAACGGCCAGCGCCGGGATCGCGAGGTAGATTCCGAGCGATCGCCACGCACTGCGTCGCCTACGAGGGGGCGCGCGAGCGCGGGAAGAGGATGTGGAGCCCGACGGTTCGATCGGTCCGTTCCGCGACGTATTCTGCGTTTCGATCGATCCCCCGGACGCCATGCGTCCTCCCGGGCATGGACTGAAGTCGGAGCCAGTGCGGCTATTTGTGTATCGTGGTGAAGTTCTGCAATCGTGCGCGATTCGAGGACGAAGGAGCCCGAAACCGTGGGTCGTGCCTCTCGACCCGGGAACATTTAAGAACGAACCGCAGCTAGGTTGGCTTGTAGCCCCGTAGTGTAGTGGCCAATCATGCGAGACTCTGGATCTCGCGACGCAGGTTCGAACGCCGCGGGGGTGCACGACCACTCGGGCCGAAAATCCTGCCGGGGCTACTGGAGATCAATCCAAAATTCACACGTGCGGGGGTGCTCCAGTTCGGCCAATCGACCCGAGGGTTCGGGTCGGGCCAGCGAGGCAGGGCTTAGGACCCTGTTGCCTAGGGCATTCGCCGGTTCAAAGGGCGGGCCGGCGAAAGCCGGCCCCCTGGAATTCCGGCCCCCCGCATTCCCACTCAGTCAGCCATGAGCGGTTCGCCGGCTTCCGTTGCCCCGGTTCCGAATCACGTGCTGGCGCCGCTGGAGATCCTCCAGCTCGACGGATCCGGCGCGGACGAGCTCTTGGAGCGGCTCGAAGCAACCGTCCCAGTCCTCGCCCCACTCGTGGATCTACCGAATGATCCGTTCCGGGAAGTGATCGTCTTCGGCGACTCGCATGGAGATTGGCGCTCGACACTCCGTGTCGCCGATCAATTTCTCGCCGCCCCGGAGTCACGCTGTCTGGTCGGATTGGGAGACTACATCGATCGGGCGCCGGACGATTGTGGGGAAGGATCGGTCGCGAATGCGTTGTACCTCCTCCAGCTGGTCGCGCAATTCCCGGGACGCGTATTCCTCCTTCAAGGCAATCACGAGACCGTCCGGCGACTCTCGGTGGTGCCGCACGATTTACCAGAAGAGGTGGATCTCCTCTGGGGGCCCGAGCCGGATCGCTACAATCGACTCGTGGGTCTCCTCGAGCGAGGTCCGCTCGCCGCGGTCAGCCCGAGCGGGGCGTACCTTGCCCACGCCGGATTCCCAAGGGGCGCGCTTCCCACCGACTGGCGGGAGGCTTTTGACAAGGTGGACGATGATCGGCTTGCGGAAATTGTCTGGGCGGAGAGCCGCGCCTCGCGGAACCGTCGCGGTGCCACAGAAGCGTTTTCTGAGTCCGATCTGATTCATTTCCTAACGGCGACGGGCCTCCAGGTGATGTTACGCGGCCACGACGCGGATCTCGCCGGTCGATCGGTATTTCATGATCGCTGCCTGACGTTGCACACGTCGCGCTTGTACGAGCAATTCGGTGGGGTCCTGTTCGCACGAGTCCCGCTCGACCGTCCGGTCCGGAGTACCCAGGATATCCTGCTCGAGCATGTCGAGACCGAAGGTCAGGAGTTTCCACCACCGTCCTGAGACGCTCGACCGCGACTCACCGGAAAAGCGACCGCTCGGCACTCTCCACGCCGCTTCGTTCCCGCTGTGTCGCGTATTCTCGGAGTCGCTCCGCATTAAGCTGCAGAAATTCGGGGCCGCCTCGGAAGCCTTCGAGCAGGCGACTGGCCCGCTCCGGCTCGCCGAGAATAACCAGGGTCGCCGCGAAGGCTTCCACCGTATTCAGTTCTCCCAGACGTCCGTAGTGTTGCGGGTTCGCCGCTACCAACCACGGGAGCCTTCGACGGCGAGACGAGTGGCTTTGGTCCGCCGCTAGCTCCGGATACCCGCCCCGTTCCGCATAACGGTTCCAAGAGCAGTCCACCCCGAGCACGCCGGTGTGTTGCGCGAGGAGACGGTCAACCGGGGCCAGGGGTTTCTCTGCCCGCGGGTCGAGCAGCAGGGGCTGCCGGTCTCCCGAGCCGAAAGCGCGTCGATCCTTGACCAAACCACGATGGATCAATCGCCGACCCGTGCAGGCCTTGGGGTGGTCTTCCCCGGCGACGAGGAGGTACAGCCGAATCGGAGCGTCAGGTCGAGGGCTGTTCGTACTCGCGGAAGATCGCATGGAGTTCTCGGGTAAGGGCCAGGGCTTCGGCTCTTGGTCGCTGCCACAGATTGCGGCCGAAAATAATGCCTGTAGCGCCCGAGTCCATCGACGCGCGTACCTTCGCCAGAAGCTCGGTGTCCCCGACCTTCTCGCCGCCGGAAACTAGGACCAGCGCGCGACCCGCGCTCTCCACGACCTTGCGAAATGCCTCTTCCGCCGTTCCCTTCCAAGTGTTGTACGGAGCGGGGCTGTCACGGTCCTTCTCCGAGAGGACCGGATAGTTCACTTTGACAATGTCGGCCCCGAGCTCGAGGGCCACTCGTGCGGCATAGTCGATCGCGTAGAAGCTCTCCTTCCCGCCCTTCTTGGCCACGGCTTCTCCTCGCGGATAAGCCCAAACGATCACCGGCATTCCATACCGGTCCGCGTCCATGCGGAGCCGATGGAATTGGTCGAAGTCTCGGTCTTGAGCCGGCGATCCCACGTACACGGTGTAGCCTACGGCATCGGCCCCGAGCCGCACGGCATCTTCGACGCTCCCCGTGAGCCCACTGAAAGCGGCGTTATCAGGCGGAATCGCAGTCTTTCCATTCAATTTCAGGATCAAGGGAACGTCGCCGGCGTACTGGTGGAAGTACTTCTCCGCGAGCCCAATATGAAGGGCAATGGCGGAAAACCTCCCCTCCTGCGCCAGCTGAAACTGATAATCTGGGTCGAGCGCGTCCGGATTGCCGAAGAAGTCGACGGGGCCGTGTTCCAGTCCCTGATCAATCGGGAGCGCAAGCAGTGTTCCGCCACCCGGCCCATGACCATACAGGAGGCGTTTGAGACGGGCTCTCTTGCCCGGGGATAGTCCGAGGAGACTAAACCGCGGGCGGGGATATCGGCGGGCGGAGGACGACGGGCCGGGCGGGAACGAGCTCAGGGTCGCCGTGGAAGCTTGTGCGCTCGGTTCCGACATATAGCCACCTGGGCTCGGGTTATCGGCGAGCGCGATTTAATCCTTGGTCTCAGTTCATAGCACACTCCTCTAGCCCGCCCTTTATCCCCCCGCAGCCCCCATGTCGTGACACCTCGTCGGAGCATCGCGCGGAGGAATCGACGGCGAAATGCGACCGCAGATCATCATCTTCGCCACCATTCTCCTTGACGTCGCCCTCTTCGGGGTGAATCTCCTCGTCGCGCTGGCCGGGAACAGTAAGGCCGTCCTTTCGCAGGCCATCTATTCGCTGACCGATTTGATCGGCTCGGGCCTCCTGCTGTGGGGGTTCTACGCCTCGCTCAAACCGGCGAGTTACGACCATCCGTTCGGGTACGGAAAGGAGCGGTATTTCTGGTCGTTCACCTCTTCGCTGGTGACATTCACACTCGCCGGTGTTATTGTCTTGGTCACCGGTTTTACTCAGGCGATTCACCCGACCCCGATCACGCATGTCACGGACGGGTTGGTGGTCGTCGGCGCCACCCTCGTCTTCAGTCTCGTCGGGATCTTCGTCACGTTGCGCGAATTGCGCGCCGGGCAGCAGTCGATCTCCTGGTTCCTCGAGTCGTCCCAGCTGGGTCTCAAGACGATCTTCTACCAGGACATCGTCTCGATTTTGGGGAGCTTTGTCGCATTCTTCGGAATCCTCGAGGTCTATCGCACCGGAGATCCCCGCTTTGATGGTCTCGCGACGATCGGCGTAGGTCTCCTGTTGCTCGCGACGGGATTAGTGGTGGCGGAAGAGAGCCGAGCGCTGCTCGTAGGTAAGGCGATTCCCTCCAAAGATGCGCGGGCTCTTCTGGGAATCGTGGAGCGGGATCCCCGCGTTCGTAAGGTCCGCGGGCTTCAGACCATGATGTTGGGGCCGGACGATGTCCTCGTGGCTCTCAAAATCAACTTCCAGGATGGGCTCACGACGGATCAGATCGAATCGGTCATCGATCAGGTCGGGAGCTCGGTCCGCCAGACGTATCCGGCCATTCGACACTTGATCATTGAGCCGGAGTCGTAGGGGGCGGCGCGGCCGCCGCGGCCCCCGCGTCCGCGTGGCGCAGCAGCGTGAGCGCCACCAGGGCCGCCGCGACGGTACCAAAGAAAACGTAGTATCCGACGTTCCCCAAGTGGGCGACGAGTTGAGTACCGAAGACCAAGCCCAAGATCATCCCGAGCGAGATGGTCAGGGAGTAGATTGCCATCGTCGTACCCCGACTCAAGGCATACGACAGGTCGGCGAGCGAGGCGAGCGCAGCGGGGCCATAGGCGAGGGCCGCAATCGCACTCACCGCTAGCACGGCGAGCAACTCCGGTAACGGGCCCAGTGCGATCAGGAGAGATGCGGACACCATGACGCCCACGAAACCGGTCACTCCGATGTTCATCAGACGACTTCGCCCGTATCGATCAGCCAATCGGCCGAATCGAGGTTGCGTGAGCACGAGGAAGAAGCCGCCACCCCCGATGCCCAGCGCGATGTACAGATCCGAAAAACCGACGCCGGCTGACGCCGTTCCGACAAAAACGAGCACGTAGCCGATCAGCATGTAAACGACGAGCCACGGCAACGTCACCAGGAGCACGCTCCGTCGAAAGGCATTCCGAAGGATCTGGGTGATCGGGAACCCTTGGACCGGAAACGCTCGCGGAACGACGCGGGCGAGATACCAGGCAAACGCAAGACCGGCGAGCAGGGTGAGCGATCCGATGACGAACACGTAGGGAAGGAACCCGATCGAGAGGTGGTGACCCTGGATCAATCCGAGAATCCCGATACCGAAGGCAAATCCTCCCAACCAACCCGCGAGGTTCATCGCGTCGAACCGCCCCATTTCGAGTCCCCGTTCCTCCTGAGTAGACCGATCCGCTATCACGGTGAGACTGGAGGCGAGAATCGCGCCACTCGCGATCCCAAAGAAGAAGTTCAACGCGCCGAGGGCGTAGATCGAGCGAGTAATCGAGACCAGACCGAACAGGACGGCGGCCACCGTCATTCCCGCGAAGAGGACCGGAAACCGCCCGACCCGATCGGTGGCGATCCCCGAGAGCAGAACTGTGGAGAATTCGCCGATCGGGGCCATCGCGGAGACCAACCCGACGGTGCCCTCATCTCCGCCGCTGAGATTCGCCAATCGACCCAGGATGTAGCTGGCGAAGACGGCGAGCGTAATCCCAAAGGCGAATCGAACGAAGAACGTCGCGCCGAAAACCGCGAGGAGCGAACGCCGGTGTATGGCGCCGGCGGGGTCGACCAGCGGCGTCGCCACGGTCGTCGGACTAGCCCGCCGTCGGCGCGCGCTCGATCAGCTCGATCCACACGTCGTTCGGGTCGAGTATGAACGCGATCCGGTGGGACCCGCCTTGGAGGGTGTACGGCTCTTTCGCAACACGGATCTTAGCCGCACGAGCCCGTTCCAGGAATTGATCGAGGTCCGGCACCTCGAAGGCCATGTGGTCCAGTTGCTCGCCGGCTTCGAACTGCTCCTTGTCGTCCCAGTGGGTGAGCTCGACTCGACCGCCGCTCGCCGGATCGAGCACGAAGGCGATCTCCGCTCGATTCTCCGGGATCGCTCGACGACGCTCGAACTGAAGGCCCAACACCTCGGTATAGAACCGTAGACTTTCGTCCATGTTCCGAACCGTGATCGAGGTATGGAGAAACCGCATCGGTAGAGGCGCCTAGGGATGAGCGAGGTTCTAAGGGTTTCTGAACCCCGGAAGTTGGGACGATCTGAACGCTCCTAAGGATGCCCGAAACAAACCCGAACGGGGGCCGATCCCGGAGACCAGTCTTCCTCAACGCGGACAAACCCGACGCGCTCGAATTGATAGATGTCGCCGGGCCGCGCGTGAGCCAGCGAAGCTTCCGCGATGCCACTCGTGTGCTGCGCCTCGATCCCCAACAGATCGACGGGGACGGCATCGGGGGTGCCTACCCATTGGAATCGCGGGAGCCGTCGGTTTTCCCGACTTGTGAATTGCGCGGACATTGGCACCGCCCGGTCCGGCGGGAGTTCCGGGGGAAGTTGAATGTTGATCAGGTCCTTCAAGCGGACCTCGGTTCCCAGGCGAGCGGCAACGTCGGCGCGTGCCAGATAGAACGAAGGTCCGGCGGGAACAGACCGGGTCCCGAGTTCCGGCCGATCCGGGTGGTTGTCTAGGGTCACCTCTGCGAGGCCCTCCGGATACTCGGTCACGTCGATCCGGACGGGGTCCGCTACGAACGCGCGTCGGGGAGTCACGCCATCAATGAGCGCGCGATTCTCGGCGTAGAGCGTTTCCGCGGGGACTTCGATGTCGGCGAGCGACATACCGAACGACAGAGTGAACTTGCGGATCGCGGCACTCGATATCCCTCGACGTGCGAGCGATCGAAGAGACCAGGTCCGAGGGTCGGCCCAGCCGTCATAGAGCTTGGACTTCACTTCCAAGTACGACTTGCTCTTCGATACCTTCGCCTCGCGAATACGGAGGATCCCCCAATGAATGAAGGGAGGCCCGTGGAGCTCCAGAACGTTCCAGATGTAATTTTGCATTCGCCCTTCGATCATGAGATCCTTGCCACGGAGCACGTGCGTCACTCCGAGCTCCAAGTCGTCGACCGCCCACGAAAACTCGAGCATCGGCCAGACCCGATACTTGCGCCCAACGCGAGGGTGGTCGAAATCGCTGATCCGCATCAGCACCCGGTCCCGGAAGGCAGGGTCGGGATCCGCCATGTCGGTTTTGAGACGAAGCACGGCGCTGCCCGGCGCAAACGCACCCGAGAGCATGCGTTCCCAAAGATCGAGCGTCGTCGCAAGGTTCTGGCCACGCTCGGGGCACGCCACTCCCGCCGCTCGATTGGATCTTAGAAGCTCGGCGTTGCAAGTGCACACGTACGCCGCGCGTCGGTCGATCAGGCGGCGCGCCCAGGGGTAGAACTGAGGAACGCGGTCCGATTTGTAAAAGATCGCATCGGGTTTGGCCCCGGCCCGCTCGAGGTCTTGCAAGATCAGGTCGAAGAATTCGGGTTCGACCCGCTTTTCTTCCGAGCCAACTGTGTCATCGAACACTAGCAGCAGGCGGCCGTGGTAGAGCTCCCGGTAGTACTCATTCACGTAGATCATGCGTGCATGACCGATGTGAAGGGCGCCCGACGGGAACGGGGCCATTCGAAGGACCACTTTTCCATCGATGGCTCCGGGAAGCGCCGGAAAATCGCCGGTTTCGCTCTTTGGCGGTCGGACTCGTTCCGGCTCAGGCCCCCCTAGGGCTTGGAGCTCCGCGACGCGGTCACCCTCGGGGAGCCCTTGAACTTCCCGAACGGCGCGGTCGACGAGCGCCTGGAGTTCCGCGGCGTGGGCACGAAGAGTCGCATCGGTGGCCAAAAGTCGAGCCACGATTGGTCCGGCGCGAGGAGTACCCTCGTGCTGGAGCGCATTCTCGAGCACCAGGCGCCGGACGCGCGCCGCGACCTCCACCGGCAATGTCACAAGTTCGCCACCGGGGAACGCCTTAAGATGATTCGCGCCGCCGGGGGGGCCCATCCGGTCTCCGAATGGGCGCCATCCGATACTGCTGGCGGCCTTCGGCAAGCGCCTCGTTCAACGTCAGCTCCCCGCGGAGGACGCGGTGAGCCAATTCACGTGGAATGGTGAAGCGCCCTCCACTCCCCTCGCGACTCAATCGCTGCAAGTTCGCTACCTCGCCCGCGGTTACGGTGAGCGGCATCCGATCCCGGACGACCTGACCGGGGTGTAACGCGATCGCCCGAGCGGCTGCGGCGTCCCGCGGGCGCCGATGCCCCCGCGGCGTCGTGCCTTGCTCGTCCACGATCTCGACCGGACGTCGCAACGGGAGCAGCGCGTTGACGATCCGGTCCCGGGCCAAGTGATCGCCGCTTCCGACGCGAAAGGTTACGGACTGCGAGTCGAAACGTCGGTGTAATTGAATCGCGAGCGGAGCGACTTCCTCGGGAGACTCGAGGACTCCTTGGGCGACGCAGTGCTCACCACTCAGCACGGCATACCCGGGGCGAGGACCCGGGTCGATCCCGACCACGAGCGCTCTCGTTCCTTCGGTTGCTTCGAGGGCGATCTCCACGGCGGCCCACAGCGAGCGCCGGTCGACGTCCTCCGAAACCGCAAGTACATGGGCGTGCGAGATTCGAGAGGCTTCGGCGGTGGACGTCAGAGCAACCACCGCGTGCGCGGGAATGCGCTGACCGGGGAGCAAACTCACCGAGGGAATGCGTCGCTCCCGCAGGGTTCCGGCCAACTCCGCGTAAAGGGCCGGGTCCTCGGTGATGAGAGCTACGCAGCGCCTTCTCAACATTGAGACAGGACGATGATATACGGGATATAGTTTACCCGCGACGTGCCGGCGTGTCTGCATTGCGGGCGACTGGCTCCCGACGGAGCGCTCTTCTGCCCGACGTGTGGCTGGACCGTTCCCCAAGTGGAACCCTACCGCCCGATCGCGAGCGTGGGAGGTCCGCCGCCCCCACCAGTCATCTACCCTGGGTCGGTGTGGACTCCTCCTCCGCCACCGCCCCCTCCAGCGCCGGCCGCGATGCCGGCGACCGGGGTTCGCTGTCCACGCTGCAACACGGTCATATCGCAGTTCGCTGTCTACTGCCCGGTTTGCCAGGAGCGTCAAGTCCGTTAAGGCACGGCCGCCGAGGGCGGCGGACTTCAGCTATGGTCCAGATCGCGCAGGACCGAATCTCCGATCTGTTCGGCCTCGCGGACGCCGAAGTACGTTCGGGGGGATCGGGGCTCGCCGACCGGTATATCGTCCTGGCGCGCCGGATCGGTATGCGCTACAACGTTCGGATGCTACCGGAATATCGAGACTTGTATTGCCGGCGTTGTTCGTCCTATTGGGTCGAGAGCCGGACCGTACGCACGCGCTTGCGCCGAGGTCGAAGAGTGCAGACCTGCTTACAGTGCGGGCACCAGCGGCGTGTGCACCTTCGATTTCGTGAGAAGCTTCCTAAGGAGGCAGACTCGACTCGTCGGCCCGGGGGTCGCACGGGCGGTCCGGTCTTGGCGGAAGCCCCTTCGGGAGGAGACTCAGATATCCCCGACGGGGAAGAGGAAGACGAATAAGGGAGCGCCGCCCCTCGCGCAAACGAGCCGGGGTGGCCGAGTGGCCAAAGGCGGCAGACTCAAGATCTGCTCTCGCAGGAGTTCCCAGGTTCAAATCCTGGCCCCGGCATAATAGGGTCCTTGCATAGTACACCTCGGGCTCCCGGTCGCGCGCGAACCGTTGTTCCTTGATCGGCCGCGCGTCCTGCGGAGGAGATCATGCGAGTCGCTGATTTCTTGTACGAATCTCGAGTTAGCGGGTGCAATCCCAGGGGAGGAAACCACCGGTGAATCCGTTCGCGGCTGCCGTCCTGATTGTGACCGTGGGCGCGGTGCTTTTACGACAACTATTGCTCCGGGGGCCGCCAATCTGGCTGATTTTCCTGACCGGCGCGTTCGCCATGGTCGGGGTGGGCGCTCTATCCCTCTCCGACGCTGGGTCCGCGATCTCGGACAATCTGCCGATCCTGATCTTCCTGTTCTCCCTCTTCATCTTCGCGGCCGGGCTCGAGCAGGCCGGCGCTCTCGACCACCTCGCTCGGTGGATCGTGTCGCGGGCTCACCGGCCCACCGACTTGCCGCTTGTGCTGTTCTTGGCCGTAGGGGTAGTCTCGGCGTTCGTCATCAACGATGCGCTCGTGCTGGTCGGCATTCCCGTGCTCTTCGCCGTCGCTCGGAAGCTCAAAGTCTCGGCTGAGCCCCTCCTCCTGACGCTCGCATACTCGGTGACGGTGGGCAGCATCCTCACCCCCTTCGGCAACCCTCAGAACATCCTGGTATCAATCGGAAGCGGAATGAGCGCGCCCGTGGCGACCTTCTTCCGATATCTGCTTCTCCCGACAGTGGTCAACCTGATCATTGGGGGGCTCTACCTCCGTCGGGTGTTTCGCCCCCAATTTGCCACCGCTTCCGGGGACGTAGCGAACGTCGCCCCCGAGGGGCCGCTTCTCCCACGCAGCGGATGGGCAGCGTTGGCATGGAAGTCCCCGACGCTGGTGATTTTTCCCGCGACCCTCGTCGCTCTGATCTCCGTCAGCGTCCTCTCCAGCATCGTAAACGGCTTCGACTTGCCGCTCTACGCAATCGCGCTCGGTGGCGCCCTCGGAGTCTTGCTACTCACTCCCGGTCGCTCCGAACTCTTCGCTCGAGTGGATTGGTCGATCATCGTTCTCTTCGCCGGGCTCTTCGTGGTTGTTGCCGGCGTTGTATCGGGTGGCCTCCTTCCCGGAATCCTAAGCATCCTGCCGATTCCGGGTCCGCAACATCCCCTCGAATCTACGACCGCCATTATTCTGACAAGCCTCGGTGGATCGCAGATCGTTAGCAATGTTCCTTGGGTGGCGCTCCAGATCCCACTCATGCACAATCTGGGCTATGGCGCGTCCACTCCGGTAGCCTGGATCGCGCTCGCGGCCGGGAGCACTCTCGCAGGGAACCTCACGCTGCTCGGGGCGGCGAGCAATCTTATCGTTGTGGAGCAAGCAGAGCACGCCGGTGTTCGAATTGGGCTCTCCCGATTCGTAAAGATCGGCCTGCCGCTAACCGCCATGACGGTGGCCGTCTTGTTCGTCTGCTTGCTCGCGGGCGCGTAGTCTTTCCAGCGCTCTGAGGGTTACTCCCGGCCAGGTCGTCGGACACGCCGCCCTCCTAATGGAGTAACCGAATGCGCCCGCAGGCATGCTGTCAAGCCGGGCCGACGTATGCGCGATGGGCGCGGGGCGGTCCTGGCAAGGGTAAGAATGTTATGAAGTCCGCAAAGGAGATTGTCAACGAGTATCAAGCGGCGATGGACAAGGGCGACGTCGTCGCAGCGCGGAATTTCCTCGCAGATGACATGAAATTTCATGGACCCCTCGACACATTCGACAAGCCCGAGCCCTATCTCAATGCGCTGAAGCAGCTCGCCCCCATTCTTGAACGAGTCGAAGTCAAGAAGATTTTCGCGGATGGCGATGAGGTAGCGCGCTTTTGTGACCTCCACTTCCGACCCCCGTTGCCGAAGACCTTCGTGGGAGAGTGGTTCGTCGTTCGCGGGGGCAAGATCGTTTCAATACGGATTGCCTTCGATGCACGACCGTTCGCGACGATGATGCCACACTGAACCGAAGGTCAGGCGCGGTCTAGTTGTTACCAAATCCATTACGTTGGGGCGGTCGGAAGGGTGACGATGCCCCGGGGTCGCCCGTCTGCCCCTCGCTCGCCAGGTTTTGACTCCGATCCATAACCGAAGGACTCGATCAGAGCCTGGCCCCAACAGAATGACCGGCTGAGCTGGCGCATTCGATATTGAGGTTACGCGAATGGCGGTGGCGCCGCTCGTTCGCGAAAAGTACAGCTGGCGCACGGTGGTGAGCGCGATATTTCACCCCGAGCCTGGGACGATTCGCTGGCGAGTCCGCCTCCGCGCCTGACCTGAGAAAGTTTACGACCTCGTCGCGAAGGACGAGGGGCGGGGTCGGTTTTGGGTTCAGAAGACGAAGGAGGACGACGACGGGATCCACGGGACGTTCAATCCGAGTTTTAGCGGATCAACGAGAGTGTACGAGCGCGCGCGCCCACGTAAGTTCGTTTTCGAGTTCTTCGACGATTCTCGGGTGACGTTCGACATCGAGTCTGACGGGATGGGAGGGACAGATCTCACGATGACGAATTCGAGCTGGCCCGCCTCCGATATCCGAAATATGACGCCTGGATGGGTGGGGACTCTATTGAACTTGAAGGCCGTCGCAGACCATTCCGTCGATCTGCGCGGCCACGACCTGAAGCGGACTTGGGAGCAAGGGTTTGTGGAGCTCTGACGCGAAGTCGAAGGGATCGACCGCTGGGACGACTCGATTTAAATGGGATTGAGCCGGATCTCGTTCCCGTCTGGGTCGATCACTTTAGCGTACCAGCCCCAGGAAGCGTGTTTCGGTGGGGTGTGGAACCGAACGCCGTTCGCTTTGAGCTTCGCGCAGGAGCTCCGGAATTCCCCGGGAAGGTCCAGTTGTATGCCAGACTCCCCGGGTTCAACGGGAAAGTCGGGGTCGAACGTGGGAATGTCGCACAAGTGAATGCCTCCTTTCACCCCCTTTCGGCCGACGACGACCCAGTGATCGTCGTCACCGGGGCCTTGTTCAATCACATCGAGGCCCAGATTTTTTGTGTACCATTCGACGGATCTCTTTCGGTCGGCGACTACCACCGCGATACTGTGGAACTCGGCCTTGGGGATGCGGAGGGACGGTTTCTTGCCGCGCATGAATGTGGCCGAGGTTACGATACGAACCCCCTTACTTCAAAACTTCCCCGAGTCCGACAAGGTGCTGTCTGTCGGAACGACGTACTCCGCTCCCTCGATCGGATGCAGGCGCTGAATTGGAAGATCGAAAACTCGGTCACCGGTCCGGCAGCTCCCGCAAAGATGTCGACTGAACGCGGGAGTATGTCGTCGGCGGGGAATCGACGGTTGATGCGGGGCGCGAGATCGGGGGTACGGTCGAACTCGCCATGAAGAAGTCAACAGATCCCGTCCTCCAATCCCGGAAAATCCATCAGCTCTACAATACTTCTGTCGAAATCCTGTCTCCGCGGCACACCTGCGCTTGAGTTTGACGTCACACCGGTGAGCACGAGGGTTCTACGCCGTGGGCGATCGAGGCCCCCGTGAGGGGAGAAACGCCTGGCTCGGAGTCGGCTCAGCCCAAACGATTCATTTCGCGCCACGGGCAGCAGCCGCTTTCGCGGCGAGAGCTCCGAACTCCTCACGGCCGAACGCCATGCCCGCGAGACCCCAGCCACCCTCCGCGGCTTCGGTCAACAGCACCCACGTGCGGCTGGATTGAGTGGGGTCGCCGGAGATCTTGGTGACAATTTCCGTGATCTCCCTCACGAGCCGCTTCTGCCCCTCGCGTGTCAACGCCGCAGGAGGAGTGATGACCTGAACGCGCACTGTTCGAGCGGAGTCGGTCGCCGCGGTGTGCACCGCCTGCGGGTCCATTCGGTGGATGTAGGCTGCCGTGTTGTTTAGGTGAAAGGGCCCCGGACTTGCTACTCCCTCCGCACGGAGTACCGCCATCGTCAACTCCTGGCCAAGCTGGCGGTCGGCTCCCGCCGGGAAGAGGTTCGCGGCTGCATAGACGTCAATCATCGGCATGGTTGCAAGCTACTCCCAGTACGTAGAAGAACTAGCAGCGGTCCTTTCCCTCCCTTAGCCATTAAGTTGAAAAATTCGGAAACGGAGAGTCCCGCGAGGGAAATCGAGACGGCAGACTGCGTCGGCTTGCGAAGCCGTTCAGTCTCCTCGTTGAGGGTGTTTCAAAGCATCGACTCGAGAATTTTCATGGCCTCACGATCGTACATCTCGTGTACCTTCATAGAAGATTTTCCGGGGTGGATCAGGTCGGGATTATGCTTAGACTGGAAGGCGGTGATCATCATCATGACCGGGATTAAGTCCCTCCCTCGTCCCGTTAGGCTCCATCGGACCAGAATCGGGGTGCGGCTTGTCTCGACTTTCTCGATGAGGCCCAACAACTCGAGCTCGCGCAGACGTGTACTCAGCACCTTGGGAGGAATTCCGGGAATCGACTCCAGCAGACGGTTGAACCGGTCAACTCCATAGGCCCCGATGTCGCGAAGAATGAGCAGCGCCCACTTCCGCCCAAGGACGCCGAGGGAAAGGCCGACCGGACACTTGTTGAATCGGACTTTCAGGTAGCGCTTGGGGGGAAAAGCCGGATTAATGCAGGTCTCCGGGCCTCCCAATGGGGTGTCGTTGAATGCGCTTTTCGTTATTCCGCTCATTGCCCCACTGTCATCGCTCATTCGGTCATCACTCCATCGATTCCTTTCCCGGCCAATCGACTAGCGGGCTGAACGAGGCGTCCGTCGGATTCAATCTGAGTGCGATTCTGGCGGAGGTCGATCAACTCATGCCCGCAGTAGCTAGCTAGAAGGCCGTTACCGACGGGTTCTCGAACTTCTACTTGGAGGAAGCGAACCTTGGTTCGGAAGACGGGGCCGTGGGGAGAACTTCGTACAACTACAACGGGACGATCCACGACTACTGTTTCCGCTCGAACTTGGGCGTGCCGTTACCGGGAGGGCTTTCCTGCAATCCGGCCGCCTCTTCGGGAAACGTAACGATTCTCTCGACGACACTTTCCGATCAACTTTCCCCGGCGTGGGAGCCAACCTGGATGGTGGCTCGAGGGGCACAGCTAGACTGCGGCGCGTCCTTCGGCTCGGTCAAACTATTTGTACCGCGCGAATGCTCAGCTCGAGGAGCGGCCCGTCACTTTTTCTGGAGGGAATTTGATCCGCACAACATCCTCGGACGAGGAAGTCTCTCAGCAGATAGCGGAGCTGGACAAACGTTACCAGGCTGCCGTGGAGCGGAATGATGCGGAAGAGATGGACCGCATTCTTACGGATGACTTCGTGCTTGTAACCGGTTCCGGGAAGTCCTACACGAAGGCCGACTTGCTCGAAGAGGCGCGAAGCGGCCGGTTCCAATACGAACACCAAGTGGACAGCGATCAGACCGTCCGCGTCTGGGGCGATACCGCTGCAATTACGGCGAAACTGTGGGCGAAAGGCTTGGAGAACGGTCGACCATTCGAGTATCATGTTTGGTTTACGGACACCTACATTCGAACGCCGACGGGCTGGCGCTACGCCATTGGTCAATCGGGCGGAAGACTGCCGTGAGGCCATTCGAGCTGCGAGTCCCGTGGGGTCAGGTCAACTCTTAATTGTCGAACCGGGTTTCGAGAGTCCGTGAATCCCCGCGAGCGCGAACTGATGACCGGTATGGGGAATTGCTTCGCGGCGTGCGGAGCCAATTTCGAGGAGACCATCGGTATGGTGGCGGAAACCCGAAGACTTACGCCCGAGCAGGTCAAAGAGATGCTCGCGGAAATCCGGACCAAATATGGAAACGATGCGGACTATCAGGTGCTACGGAATCGAGTTCCAGCCTCATTCCCTTTCTAACGCCTCCTTTGTGGGGATTCCGTGACGAAGTGTCCGGCGTGTCTCACTCCCTTTGGATCGGGGGACTACCAAGCGCTCGCCGGGCATTTGATCGAATTGGCTTCGCAGAGCGACCCGAGTCACGTACGTTGGTTGAATCAGAACCTCTCTCGGAAACGTGTCGGGGTTGCGGAGCTAACTCACTCGCTTCAATCGTACTTCGACTTGGGCTCCCATTCGTTACGGGATTGGATCGTCCACCGGTTTGTGCTCAAATTCTTCGGGAAGGTTCCGCATCCCTTCGTAACCGCGCTCCAGCATCCTTCGCGAGAAGTGCTGCTCGGCTACGTGGTCGAGCATCAGCACTTTCTGCGCCAATGGGTCCGCTCGTGCTCGTACATCATGGCCCGGACCGACCAACCCGAGGTCATCTTGTATGAATTGGACAATTTGAACACCGAGTTCGGCGGCTTCGGTCCGTCGCGCGTGTCCCACTACGAGCTCCTGCTTCGCATGGGGGAAAGTCTGGGCATTCCCCGCGCCCGGGTGCTCGCGACCCCTCCGCTTCCGGCGACGCAACGCGGGATCGAAGGATGGGAACGGATCGCCCGAAGCGAGCCTTGGGTCGCGGCCGTCGCGGCGATGCACAGTCTCGAGCTGATCGCGAACAAGAATTTGGTCTCCGAAGGGGCGACCTTGCACTACTTCGATCCGTCGATACTCGACGGCTCGGCGATCACCGACGCCTCCAAGAATTTTCTCCGGGAGGGCTACGAAGCCGACGTCGAGCACTCCAACCAAGCACTCGACCTGGTCGTTCGATTTGGAAGTGCACGGCCGATGGCGGAAGAGGTTCAGTCGGTCTTCCTCCATTCGATCGATCTATTCGACGACTACCTCATCGCCCGCTTAGAACGAGGGGGAAGCATTGAAGCGTAACTACGAAGGATGCGCGATCTGCGACTCGACATGGGGAGACGTCTGGGCGGAAGTCGAGGGCGAGCGGACCTTCTTTTGTTGCCGGGTGTGTGTCGTCCAATTTCAGCGGCTCGTCGAACGAGTCAAAGTGGAAACGGGCTGGACGCGGATCGATCAACTTACTCTTGCCGGTGATCGCCGAGGGCGAACGGGCGAGGCGATCACGTCAGGCGAGCGCTTCCAATTCTTCGTCGCCTTCAATCCGGAAGGCGAGATTCGGGAGTTTACCCGCGCCGGGGCGGTGACCCGCTAGCGGGCGCGCTTCTCGGAGTCTCGATCTAGCTTCAGCGCGGCCCGAAGAAGTCGGGCGAATTTAGGCGAGGTCGCATCGGCCATCGTTCGAAGCTTCACATGGCGCAAGTTCTTGCCCGTCCCCTCGAGTAGATGATCCGGATCGGGGATCGTACTTCCTCGCCAGAATTCGACCCCGACGTGGTGGGTAAATGCGCCCACGACGCAGATCAGATCCTTACCCGCGTGCCAGGGATTGTCCCACTTGACTACGATTCGCGTTCCCGGTGCTACTTTTCGGATGAACCGATTGGCCGCTCGCTCTATGTCCTCCATTTTGACCTGCGGAGGCTCGGCCGCGCTGCGCGCTTTCTTCGGGGGCACTAAGAATTGCGACGGGCGATGAGATTTGAAGATATCTGCAACCAGGGGTCTCGGAAGACCGCCCCATCCGCCCTTAGGCAACCGGCGTAGCGAAAGTCGGCAGATAGTCGGAAGAGAGGCGACCGATAAAGGGCAGCGGGTGTTGACACGCGCGACAGCGATTTTGAGCGTCGAGATTCCAGTCTTGAATCGTGAAGCCGTAACGCCGCACTGCGATGGCGCCGCAATGCGCACAGTAGGTGTGCTCCAAGGGGTGACCCCACACGTTGCCCAGATAGACATAGCGAAGCCCCTCCGAGCGAGCGATCGCGTGGAGCTTTTCGAGCGTGGGGATGGGCGTCTCGGGCAGGTCGAGCATCTTGTAATCAGGATGCCACCGAAGGAGGTGGAACGGCGTCTCCGGACCGAGGTGATCATGAACATAACGAGCGAGGATGCGCAGGGCCTCGGGATCATCGCCCACCTCGGGAACGATCAGATCGGTGATCTCGACGTGGACGCCCTTTCGCTGCAGGTCCACCATCGTCTCAAGGATCGGGGCCGGTCCTTTCGCCGTGATGTACTTCCGCATGAACCCGGGTTCGCCGCTGCCCTTGAAGTCAACACTCACGGCATCGAGCTTGGACCCAAGCAGTTGGACGGCTTCGGGCGTCATGTACCCGTTCGTAACGAAGTTCGCGAAGAGATTCGCGCGATGTGCGAGCTCGATGATATCGAGCGCGTACTCGATGAAAATCGTGGGTTCGTTGTAGGTGAACGTGATTCCTTGGCAATCGAGCCGGGTGGCCATCGCCACCGCCTGGGCGGGGGAAAGGGCGCGCCCCTGGACCATCTGTTCTTGGGAGATTTCGGCGTTCTGACAGTACTGGCATCGCCAATTGCAACCGACGGTACCGATTGAAAAGACGCGAGCTCCAGGGTGAAAGTGCGATAGCGGTTTCTTCTCCACGGGATCAACTTGCATGGCCGCGGCACGTCCATACGAGAGCAGCTCCAATCGTCCCCCCTCGTTCTTTCGAACGTAGCAAAATCCGTGGGATCCCGCCGGGATCGTGCAATAGCGCGCGCACGCCGTACAGCGGACTTTCCCGCCGCTCAGCGGCTCGTACAAAATCGCCGGATGCGCCATAAGACGGGGGCTCTAATGATCCCCATTTAGCAACGTCGGGGGCAACGATAACCGTTCCGCTGTTGGAATCTCGCGCCGCCCCAAGGTTTCATCTCATCTATGTGGTCCGGGGGTGAGGTTCCGGAACCCGTGTCGACGTCGTCGCAAGACCCGGCCGAGATCGAGCGTCGCGTACTGGACAAGATTCGACCCCGCCCGGAAATGTTGGCTCGGGTGGCGCTCGTACGCGCCGCGCTCGTCGAACGCGTGACACAGGCGGCGAGCGAGCGAAAGAGTCCCCTGGTCCGAGCTTTGGTCGCCGGCAGCGCGGCCCGTGAAACCTTCCTGGAAGACCGACTCGACATCGACCTGTTCCTACTCTTTCCTCCCGAGCTCTCGAAAGACCAACTCGAAGCGGACGGACTCGCGTTGGGACGAGCCGTTCTCACGGCCCCCGAGACGCGGTACGCCGAACACCCCTACCTCCGGGGAACGTTCGAAGGGTTCCAAGTGGACGCCGTGCCGGGCTATGCGATCACGGATTCCGGTCATCCCCTAAGCGCCGTCGATCGGACTCCCTTTCACCAGGCCTACCTGGTCGCCCGCCAAACGCCCGCGATGGTCGACCAGGTACGGCTGACCAAGAAATTCTTGCGTAGCTTGGGGCTGTACGGGTCGGAGACCCGGACCGAGGGCTTCTCGGGTTACCTGCAGGAACTCCTGGTGCTGCGCTACGGCAGCCTACGGGGGCTTCTGGAGGAGGCCCGACGCTGGCGACCCCCGGTCCATCTCTCGGAGGGCGGGAAAGATCCTCCTCGTCTGCCGTCGCACGTCGCGCTCATCCTACCCGACCCGGTCGACGCGAACCGCAATGTGGCGAGCGCACTGTCGCAACGCAACCTAGCGACCTTCATCCTGGCCGCAGAGGCCTATCTGCGGAACCCTTCGGAACGGTGGTTCGAAGGCGCAGCGCGTCCTTCGATCACGATCGAGCAAGCACTCGATCAATTGCGGACGCGGACGACGCACGTGGCGGTCGTCACGTTACCCCGACCGGATCTCGTCGACGACATTCTCTATCCCCAGATACGGAAAGCCGAGCACGCGATCGCCGAAGAAGCCGAACGGCAGGGATTCCAAGTGATGGGTACGGCAAGTGCCGCGGGCGACGCGTCCCTGATCCTCCTCGTCGAGGTCACGCACTCCCTGCTCCCGGCGGTCAAGCTTCACGAGGGACCTCCCGTGGGAATCGACCGCGTCGGGAATTTCTTGGAGAAATGGACGGATCCCTCAGGCCCCACTTTGCAGGGTCCCTATGTTCAGGCGGACGGGCGCCTGGCGGTGGAAACGCGTCGCGCGGAGCGAGAGCTCGTGGCACTCTTGCGCACCTCGCTCGCACGCTTGCCCCTCGGCAAGGACCTTCGCGCCTCCTCCACGACGAATGCGTCCGTGTCGTCGCTCGAGAGAGCTAGTGATTCTTCGGCTCTGCGAACGGCGCTGGGGGACTTGTTACTCAAACGCCTGCCGTGGCTGCCCTAGAACATGTGGGGCGAAACATCGGCCAACAAGAACCAGATCGCGAGCCATCCGAAGAACTCGATCGCGATCACGCCCGCCCAGTCGGACCATTTGTAGAGGTTCGATCGAGTGCGCAGCGCTCGAATGACATACGGCGTCCCCACGAGCACCACGACCCCCACGGCCGCCGGGGCGTACCACGGCAACGAGATCACCGTCATCATCCACGAGATGAGGCCCAGCAACACCGCAAAACCACCGGCAATCAGCACGGCGGCGGTTTGTTCGAACTCATGGTCGACGAACGACTGTTCATCAAAGACAGGGAACTGGAAGTGGAACGCCTCCGCTTCCTGCGGCTTCTTCTTCACCTTCTTCGCCATGCGCTACCCCCCACGGGACGCATGGGCTTGGGTGAAGAGCTCCTCCGCATGGTACGAGCTGCGAACGAGCGGACCCGCCTCGACTCCGTGAAAACCGACCTCAAGCGCCCGAAGTCGTAACCGTTCGAAGGTATCGGGTAGGACGAAGCCGCTGACCGGCACATGCTCCGCCGAGGGGCGCAAGTACTGGCCCAACGTGAGCAGATCCACCCCCGCCGCACGAAGGTCCAGAAAACACTGGTGGAGCATCGATTCAGTTTCGCCCAATCCCAGCATGATCGAACTCTTGGTGACAAGTCGAGGACCACCGAGCTCGCGAACGGTATGAAGAACGCCTAAGGATTGGTCGTAAGCAGCCCGCCGATCACGGACCTGCGCGCTTAACGAGCGAACGGTTTCAATATTGTGCGCCAGGACGTCTGGAGGATCCTCGAGAAGGCGCTGGATCGAGTTCACTCGCCCCTGAAGATCCCCAATGAGCAATTCCACCCGGGTTTTTGGTGCCTGGCGGCGGATCTCGGCCACCGTCTCGGCCAACGCCTCTGCCCCCCCATCCACAAGGTCGTCGCGGCACACTTGAGTCAGCACGACGTACCGCAATCCCCAACGACGGACCGCTTCTCCCACGCGCGCGGGCTCCGTCTGGTCGACAACGCCATTCGGCCAGTGGGTCCTCACCGCACAGAACCCACAGCGACGCGTGCAATCTGTGCCCAGAAGCATGAGGGTGGCGGTACCCGCGGACCAGCACTCCGAGAGGTTCGGGCAGTGCGCTTCACGGCAGACGGTCCCTAACTTGAGTTCGGACAGTAAATCCCGTACCTCCGTGTAGTGCTCCCGCGGAGGGCGGACTCGAATCCACTCAGGGAGCCTGCCGGAGGTATGCGGAGGTGAACCCACCGGGACTAGCGCGGATGCCACGCCGCTCCGAGTCGGGGGGGTGCTTTAGGCTTTGCGAGGACGGTGACTCCCGATTCGCTCTTCTAAGACGGTCGTGAGGTAGCTCGTCGGCATTTCATCCATGCTCACGGTCGCGGAGCTTCCGTTCCCGGTCGGGGCGAGCGCAAGCAGACCCTCCCGCTCGAGTCCCTTGAGCGCGCGCCAGAAAGTCGTTCGACTGATGGGTTGGGCGCCGTATTCTTCGATCAAGGCCGCGTGCTTTTCGCGCAACTTTTGCGATGGGATAGAGGAGGTGGCCCCTCGCAGGCTCCGGGCGAGCGCGAGCAAGACGAAGAGGTCGCTCGTCGGGAGTTCCTCCAAGCGACTTTCGGTAACGGTCGGATAGATCGAACCTTTCGCCGCTCGGACATCCTCGGGCCGGATCGATGCGACTTGATCGTTCTCCGCGACCCGCGCCGCCCCCGTCAAGACCTCAAGGGCGAACCGAGCGTCGCCGGAGGGGGCCGCGATGCGCGCAATCTGTTCCAAGACCGAGCGGTCCCACGAGCCCGGGCGGAGCGCCAGCGTGGCCCGGCTTTCCAGAATGTCGATGAGCGTTTTGGCGTCGTAGGGTCGGAGGGCCAGGCGGTGTGTGACGCCGAAGCTGGATCGACTGGCCGGATCGAGGTACGGGAGGAGGTCCTCGGTTGCGATGAGCATCAAGGAGATCGAACCCAGTCCCACCTCGCCCGATCGGGACAAGAGATACACCAGTTTGGTCTCCTGACGCACAAGCGCACTTGCCTCGTCCAGGATCACGAGTAAGTGACGCGGAGCTTTGCGAATACCCTGCTCGAAGACGTCGAGCATCTCCGAGATACTATAACCTCGATCGGGGAGCGATACGCCCAGCCCCCGGAGCAGGTGGAGCAAAACCGTGCGATCGCTCGCCCGCCGCCAACAGTTGACGTACAGCTTGAGGACGGCATTCGACCCGATCTTCCCAACCCGTTCGAGATCGTTACCGAGATGTTGGACCAGCGCGGTTTTGCCCGAGCCGATGCCGCCGGTCAGCAGCATGTGGTACGGAATCCCCTTGGTCAGCGAATCCCGGTACCGCCGGTGGAGGAGGGTGAGCTCTTCCTGCCGATGGACCAACTGCGGCGGGACGAACGTAGGCTCGAGCGTCTCGTCGTGAAGTAGAATGCGTGTTGCGGTCACGGTCTGTTCCCTCTAACCCCGACCGTGGAATATCAGCTTGGCCGTCGCCTACGACGGGTCGCTGGCGCGAGGGCAGAGTCAACCAAGTAGCGTTCGGCGGCCTCCGCGAGGAGTCGCCTCGATCGGCGCGCATCAAGAGTGAGCCAATCGCGCTGACGTGCCAATCTACGATACGCTCTGCGAACGCGTTCAAGAGTACGGCGGCGTTCTAGCGGGGAACGGGCTCGCCCCCGACCCCGGAGCCTCCGCAGCGCTTCAGTGGGAGGAAGGTCCAGCAATATGACTCGGTCCGGCAGGATTGTGGCCAGGGCCTGCATTTCTTCCAGGTGGGCTCGGAGAGGTTTGGCGAGCGCCGAGCCTTGGTAGGCGAGAGTGGAGTAGAGGGAGCGATCCGAGATCACGATATTGGAACGCCGAAGGTCACGTTCGAGGGTCGGTCGTGCGCGGTAGCGGTCCAAACTAAAGTATACGGCTCCCGACCACGGATCCCGGACCGACGCCTGCTGAGCGTAGCGCCCAAGTTCCGGATCGTTTGGCTCCCGTCGTCCGAGGACGCGGTACCCGCGCTTCCGTAGCCGGGAGATCAGATATCGCTGCAGCGTCGATTTTCCAGCCCCGTCTCCGCCTTCGATAGCGACCAGAAGCCCCCGTCGCGCCTTGCGCCGAACCATCAGTTCCCCCGCGCAAGGGTCGGGGAAAAGCCATAGACCTGCTCAATCGCGGCTTGGAACGGCACCCGGAGCAGGTCGATCGATTCGGGTTGACGTTGCACAAGGGCTTCGGCCCTTTTTGGGATGGTGGCGAGGTCCAGGACCGCCCCGGGACGCGCGGGATCGTCGAGAAAGTCGGTTTCGAGGAACCAGGGAGACGGTTCGCTGAGCACTCGATCGACCAGGGGTCGACGTGCCAGGAACGAAGGCGTAACGCCGCCCCGGGACTCGGCCGGCACGATCGTACGGGCATAGTGTTTGATCAGCCGGTGGACGGGAAACGAGGTTTGAGCGGCTACCTGGGCGAGCTCGCGATAGCCCTCAGCGTCCAAGTCCGCACAATGCACGACGGCCGGGCACCCGACATCGCGGGCGACTCCCAGGGCGTGGCGGAAAACTTCGTCGACAGCGTCGGCGACCGGGGGCTCGACGGGAAAGTGAGGACGGCCGACCTCCCCAAGGGCGACGGCGCGCTGCTCTTCCACCCAGTGGCCCGCCAAATCGATTGCAGCTCGTTGCAACGCGACGGCCCCCGACAGCCCCAACGATTCTTGCGACCGAATCAGATCGATCGGATACGGCGCGACCACCACGTAAACGGTAACGCCGACCTCTGAGGCGATCCGCCGTGCGAGGGCTTCGGTCGTTTCGAATTGCTCTCGGTACGCATCGACGGTGGTCGCAACGGCTGGGCCGTACTGCTGAGTACACAGGAAGAGATGGGTTCCGCCGGCAGAATGGAAGCGCCGGGCTGCCTCCACTCCCTCCCCGGTCGGGGCGAGGTGGCAGTGGTGATCGACAATGGGTAGGTCAGGCGGGAGCGGCACAGCTCCCCGTCCCGGCTCACCCTAGCGCAGCAAGCCGGCGCCGCGCAGTTCTTGCGTGATCTTCTTGACGGCGACCTCGACGTCCGACGGCTTTCGGGCGCCGGTGCAGACTAGCTTTCCGCTCCCGAAGAGCAGTACGACGACGCGGGGCTCGTCAATCCGGCAGACGAGTCCGGGGAATTGTTCGGGTTCGTACTCGACACGGTCTAGGCCGAGCGTTACCGCGATGGCGTTGAGGTTAATCTCGGATTCGAGATCCGAACTCGCGACGATGTTTTGCACCTCGATTTTCGGGTGCATGTTGATCTTCTGGCCGCCTTTCTTGATCTGCTGCGCTACGGTATGAATCGAGTCCTCGACCTCCTTCATACTCTTCGCGCCAGTGCACACCACTTTACCGGACCGGAACAGCAAGATGGCCGTCTTTGGCTGTTTCAACCGGTAGATGAGACCGGGAAACTGCTCGGGCTCGTACTCCGCTCCGTCGAGTCCAAGGGCGATCGATTGTAGGTCGAGCTCGTCTCCTAAGGAAGTCGAGGCAACCACGTTTTCGATCCGGATCTTAGCCATGAGAGTTCACTCGGGTCGCGCTATTTAAATGGGGTTTAAATACATTGTTGGGTCGATTTTGGTGACTTCTCAGGGGTGACCAGCGCCGGCCATTTTCGCGATACCAAGAGGGGGCGCGGAGGAGTCTACCGGGGGTCCACCGGGAGCCAGAAAAACATTCGAAGCACGCGGCGCGTGAATCCCCAAAGGATGTGGCCCTGGTACACATTCGCCTCGACTTCCCTCCTACCGAACTTCGTCTCCCGGGTCACCGTTTCCGTAGAATCCAGTTCCTCCCGAGGGAGCCAAAACACGGCGGCCACTTCCTCTGGGCTGTGGATCTGGGGCAACGTTCCGCTCGGCCGGAGCGCTGTGGCGAAAACGGCGACACGGAGTGAGAATACCGAAGCGAGCTGGGTGGTGATGAATCGGGGCGGTACGTAAAAGTCCGCCTCGGTCAGCCCGACCTCTTCCTGCGTCTCCCGGAGCGCCGTGTAGCGAAGCGACCGATCTCCAGGGTCAACGTGTCCCCCCGGGAGCGCGACCTGTCCGGTGGCTGGGTCCTCTGGCCGCTCCGTCCGTTCGATGAGGAGTACGTCCCTCGGATGGTCGGAATCCCGCAAGACTACGAGGACGGCCGCGTCCGCCGAGTCGAGCGGAGCGTCACCGAGGTTCCAGCGATCCAGCAGGGGAATGCCAGTCGGAAGCGAGGAACTCTGTCGCCCGATCAAGACTGCCAGTCGTAGGTCGCTTTCTCGCGAACGGTCGTGCGGTCCGTGGGGTTTTCGGCTCGGGGCGCGAGAAGCTTCTCCAAGGCTAGAATTCGAGCTCGTAGTTCGCGAATCTGCAACTCAAGCTGACGGAATCGGTCCTCGAGCTCAGTTGAATCGGGTACCGCCATTTTGTCGCCCCCTCGCCATGACAGGGCGAGTAAATAGAAGAGCCGGTCACGCCGGAGCGCCCGGAGAACCTCCGGGAGAACTGGGCGGGCTCTTTGAGGCGGCCCCTCCTTTCGCGTCTACTGCGTGCAAGAACGTCGTGATTGCCTCCGCGGTGCGCTCCGGCCGCTCGACAGGTGTAAGATGGCCCGTCTCGGGAAACAGCTTGAGCTCGGTACCAAAGATCGACTGCCGCAGCAGTCGCCCGTGCGAGGGATCGATCACCTGGTCGTCCAGCCCCTGAATCGCCAACGTCGGGAGTTTGATCCGGTGAATGTGGCTACGGAGGTCGAAAGTCTTGACGGCCGCCGCCCACGCCCAAATGGCGTCGTAATTCTGTCCGCGCACCCGGTCACGGAGTTCGTCCGCCAGATCGAGGTGGGCCTCGATCCAGTCAGGGTAGTACAGATCTTTCAAACGACGCAAGTAGTACGCGTCGAATCCCTCCTCCCGATACGTCTCAGCCCATCGATCGATCACCGCTTTCGTGTGCTGGTCACAGTGCGACGAGGAGCCGATCAGGGTGAGGCTCCTAACTCGATCTGGTTGCTCCAGAGCTAGCCGGAGGGCAACGAATCCTCCGGCTCCGAGCCCGACAACATGCGCGTTCGGGACGTCGAGTTCCGTGTACAGGGCGATCAGGTCGTTTTGGATTTCGGCGAATGAAAATGAGGATCCATGGCGCGCCACCGTCCCACCGTGGCCTCTGATGTCAACGGCAATCGAGCGCGCGTCGGGAGACAGTAACGGTTGGACTCCGTCCCAGACCGTGAGATCTTCCGCAATCCCATGGATCAAGATAGTCGGGCTCCCCTGGCCCTGGATGCGCGTGTGTAGAGCAATCGAAGTCGATGGGGTGCCTGCCACGAGCGGCGGCACTCGAGCACGATATTTAACGCGAAACAGGTGGACGCGACTCCGCGGCACGCCTAAATAGCCCACCGAGGGTAATCCGACCGAAATGTCGAAAGGGGTTATGCTGATGAGCGGCGGAATCGATTCGCCGGTCAGCCTGTACTATCTCTTACGGCAGGGCCATGAGCTCCTGACCGTCCACATGGACAATCGTCCCTTTACCGACGACAGTCCGTTGGAGAAGGTCATCGACCACCTTCAGATCTTGCGCGATCGCTTTCAGCAACCTATCCCGCTGTACGTCGTGCCGCACGGCACGACGCAAATCACCCTCATGCGAAATACCGACCGCCACGTGGGGTGCGTACTCTGTCGGCGGTTCATGTGGCGCTCCGCGGAGCGCATCGCGGAGCGGGAAGGCGCTTCATTTCTCGCGACGGGCGAGGCCCTGGGCCAAGTGGCTTCTCAGACCTTGAGCAACATGCGCTCCGCGACGGTCTCCGTCAAGTTGCCCATCGTACGTCCTCTCATCGGTTTCGATAAGCGCGAGATAGAGACGGTCGCCAAGGAGATCGGGACCTACGGCATCTCCACGCGGCCGGGACTCTGCTGTCAGGCGGTTCCCGATCGACCCGCGACTCGGAGCAATCTGGTGCAAATTTTGGGCGAAGAGGAGCGCTTGGATGTCGACCAGATCATCGATGACTGCGTCCGTCGTGCGATCGTGATGTAGATCGGCCCGGAACCACTAAATCGGCGTGAATTGCACCGGTCGGAATATTCTCAAGGGGGAAGCGCCCCTCTGCACACATCATGTACCGCACACTGCGCCTCTGTTCCAGCCGCGGTGCATTTGAGGCGATCCCCGACCCACCCCTACGATTGGACCTCGCAGAGGCGCGGGAGCGATTGGCCGCGAATGGAACCGAGGTGGTGGACGCGCGCGTGATGCTGATCATTCGACTGGATCACGAGGTCACCGTGAGCCGAGATGGAAGAATCTTGGTCAAAACCCGGGACAAGGCGGCGGCAAATCGGATATTTCGTCAGGTCGTCCGAATTCTGGATCTACCCGCGGCTTCCACGTCGTAGTTCTTTGACTTCGAGCGTCAGTTGGTGGAACGGTTAAGCCGTTTGAAGGACTATCGGAGCGAGGTGCGTATGCGAGAGACCTGGGTGGTCGGGGCAGCCTCGAACCGCTTCGGCAAGATGCCAGAAACCGGTCGCGAAGCCGCAGTGCGGATCGCCTTAGAAGCCATTCAACGTGCGGGGCTCGAGCCCAAGGATATCGGCCATACGTTCGTCGCGAACGCATTCGGCATCGCGGAGCGCCAAGCCCACATGGGCCCTCTACTCAACACCGCGTTGGGCATTCCCGAGGTCCCCTCCGCGACCATTGAATCGGCATGCTCCTCCTCGAGTGCGGGGCTGCACGAAGCATTCGTCCATGTCGCCGGCGGCTTCGAGGATGCCGTCCTGGTGGTAGGAGTGGAGAAACTCTCGCACTTGGACACGATGACCGCGACCAGCTACTTTGCGATCGGGGCGGATTACCCGTTCGAATCGAAGAACGGCGCGACGTTCCCCGGGTTGTATGCGACTCTCGCTACGGTTCACGAGAACCGCTTCGGGACGACCCCCGAACAACTGGGAGCGATTGCGGTCAAGAATCACGGGAATGCCGCCCATAATCCGCACGCGCATTTCCAGAAGCCCATTACAATGCAAACGTACCTTTCCTCGCCGATCATCGCCTCGCCACTTCGCCTGTTCGACTGCTGTCCGTTCTCCGACGGGGCCGCGGCCGTGGTCGTCGCCGCCAAGGACATCATGAAATCCCCGGCGAGCGAACCGCTCGTCATCCGGGCCTCGGCCCGGAGCGGCTCGATCGCGGACATGCAGGACCGGCCCGAGCTGACCGGACTTCCCGCGACTCGAACCGCAGCGGATCGCGCGTTCCGTCAAGCCCACATGACCACGGCGGATATCGACTTCATGGAAGTCCACGACTGTTTCACGATTGCCGAGATCTTGGCGTTAGAAGACATGGGTTTCTTTGCGAAGGGCTCGGCGGCCAAGGCAGGTGCGGACGGCGTCACGCAACATGATGGAAAGCTCCCGGTCAATCCCTCGGGCGGACTCAAGGCGAAGGGGCATCCCGTGAGCGCAACGGGAGTCTCCCAGGTGGTGGAGGTCTTTGAGCAGTTCAATGGAATGGCCAAAGGCCGTGAGGTGCCCAAGCTCGAGACCGCGTTGACGCACAATGTCGGGGCGACCGGCGGCTCCTGCTCCGTCCATATCTTTTCACATCGGTAGGGGGAATTACGGCGACGGAACCGACCCCCACCGCCTCGAGTCCACACTCGATCGCCGACTTCGTTCACGGATACGAAGAAGGCGGGCGACTCCGCGGCTTTCGCTCCGCCGCGTGCGGATTCACCACTGCGACGTGGGGACTCGTTTGCCCTCGGTGCGGGAAGGCGGATTTCGTAGAAGTCGAACTCTCGGGTCGGGGGAAAGTCGTCTCGTTCTCGATCCAACACGTCCCGAGCGATGACTACGTGAACGAGGCGCCTTACGCCTACGTCATCATCGAGCTCGACGAGGGAGGTCGCATGACCGGTTGGATGCCGACCGTCAAAACCGAGTCAGACCTAACGTTGGGGGATCGCGTTCATTGGGTCGCTAGCTACAAGCCCGGGGTCCAGTTCGCGAAGGACTCTTCTCCGGCGGACCCATCCTAGCGGGTGCGCATGCCCGAGACCGCGTGGGTGGAGGGCGATCGACCGTGGTTTGCCTACTACGAAAAGGGGACGGTGCGATCGATCGGGATTCCCGACCGGATGTTGCACGAGTTAGTCGGCGATGCCGTCCGGCGTTGGCCGAACCGGACGGCCCTCATCTACTACGGAGCCAAGTGGTCCTATCGCCGTTTCTGGCAAGAATCTGAGCGCTTGGCGGCTTCCCTTGTTCGCGATGGAATCCGACCCGGCGACCGTGTCGCGATCTACTTACCGAATTGCCCCGCCTACCCCATCGCGTATTTTGCGGCGTTGCGAGTTGGCGCCAGCGTCGCACAGATCAGCCCTCTCTACTTGGGACAGGACCTGCAACGATTGCTCGAGGATTCGAAGCCCAAGCTGCTCGTCACGCTCGAGATATTGTACCCGAATCTCGCCAAGATCGCCGATCAGGTCCCCTTGCCGGTGTTGTATGTGGCACGGCTGCGAGAATTCTACCCGTTCTGGAAGCGACCGTTCGTAAATGCGGTCCTCCGCCGCCGTGGAATGTCGACGAGCTTTCCGTCCGCGCCCAATGTTCGGTCTTGGGCGCACTCGATTCGATCCCCCGGAACAATCACCGAGTTCCATGGGGACCCGGCTGGTACCGTTGCGGTTCTTCAGTACACCGGGGGCACGACGGGAAAGCCGCAGGCGGCGATGCTCACTCACCGTAATCTCGTTGCCAACGCGTTGCAATCACACGCCTGGTTCGCTCCCGAAGCCTCCGATCGCGACGTCATCCTCGCGGCAATCCCGTTCTTTCACGTCTATGGAATGACCGTCGCCCTGAACTATCCGCTCCTCGATGGAATGACAATCGTTATGCAGACTCGACCCGAAGTGAATGAACTGCTCGGCTTGATCGACAAATATCGGCCGACGCAATTTCCCGGCGTCCCGGCCCTCTATCAGGCGATCAATCTGCACCCGAAAGTGAGTCGATACAATATCCGCTCGATCAAAGTCTGCCTGAGCGGGTCGGCCCCTCTCCCGCTAGAGGTGGCGCGCCAGTTCGAAGCGTTGACCGGCGGCAATCTCGTGGAGGGCTACGGACTGACCGAGGCGTCGCCCGTAACTCACGCCAATCCGATACGAGGCGAACGCCGTCCTCGTTCGATCGGGTTGCCTCTCCCCGACACCGATCAACAAATCCGAAGCCTGGAGGACGGTACGCAGCCGGTCGCTACCGGCGAGACAGGGGAATTGCTCGTTCGGGGCCCTCAGGTGATGTTGGGGTACTACAATCAACCCGCGGAGACCGCCCTCGTACTGCAAGACGGCTGGTTGCGCACCGGCGATATCGCGCGCTTGGACGCGGACGGATTCTGCTACATCGTCGACCGAAAGAAGGACCTGATCATCGTCGGCGGGTTCAAAGTCTACCCCCGGGAGGTCGAGGAGGTCCTGTTCCAGCATCCGGAAGTCGCTGACGCGGCCGTCATCGGGATACCGAGCGCGGACCGCGGGGAGGTCGTGAAGGCATTTGTGGTACGCAAGCCCGGCGCGACCGTCACCGAGGCGGCCCTGATCCAGTTCGTTCGCGACCGGATCGCGCACTACAAGGCGCCCCGCGTGATCGAGTTTCGGACGGCGCTCCCTCGAAGTGGAATTCAAAAAGTGCTACGACGCGTTCTCCGCGAGGACACGACCGGCGAGGCGGCCTCCGCCCCTACAAGCCCCGGCTCAACAGATCGCGAGAAATGACGACGCGTTGGATCTCGTTCGTTCCCTCAAAGATCTCCAGGATCCGTGAATCCCGATACGCACGCTCGATCGGGGTGCCGCGAATGTAACCTAGTCCGCCGTGGATTTGGAGCGCTTCATCCACCACGTCATTGGCCCATTCGGAGGCGAGGCACTTGACGATCGCCGCTTCCCGAGTCTTTTCTACCCGTTCCAAGTGGGTCCACTTCTTGGGGTCGCTCCCGAGACGGTCTTGGTGCGCGGCGGCCTGGTAGACCATCAGCCGCAACGCGTGGATCAACATCGCCATGTCGGCGAGTTTGAACTGGATCGCTTCATACTCACTGATCGGGGATCCAAACTGGGTACGGTTCTTCGCGAACTCCAGCGCCGCCGCGCATGACCCTTGCATGCCCCCGAGCGCCGCGGCGCCGAGAGAGACGCGACCCACATCGAGCGCGGTCATCGCGACGATGAACCCTTTGCCGACTTCCCCGAGCACGCTCTCGGGTCCTAACTCCACATGATCGAGGATAAGTTCCGCCGTGGAGGTTCCGTGGAGCCCCATCTTCTTTTCCGAACGACCGACCCGGAACCCGGCCAGATCCGTGTCGACGATGAACGCCGTCACTCCGCCGTTCGGCCCGAGTTTGACGTTGTTCGCCGCCATCACGATGATCGTGTCGGCTTCGCGTCCATTCGTTACGTAGATCTTCGTCCCGTTGAGGACCCAGCGATCGCCTTTGGGTTCCGCGGTCGTATGGACGGCACCCGAGTCACTTCCCGACCCGGGTTCGGTCAACGAGTACGCCATCAGCCGATCTCCTCGCGCGGCCGGCGTCAGCCAACGATGCTTCTGGTCCTCGGTCCCAAAGTACAGAAGTGGCGTCATGCCGAGCGATGTATGCGCGGCAATGATCGTCGAATGGGATGCGTCGATCTTCCCTAACTCTTCGAGAAGAATGCAGTACCCGACCTTCCCGAGTCCCAACCCGCCGTACTCTTCGGGGATCGGAACGCCGAAGAACCCTTCGGACCGCATCTTCCGAACGGTCTCTGTGGGGAACTCCTCCTTTTCGTCCATTTCTTGAACGATGGGCGCCACTTCCTTCTGCAGAAAAGCGCGGACGCCCTGCCGGAAGGCTTCCTGATCGGCACTGAACGAGAATTCGATCGGCATGGCTACGCACCCTGGAACTTCGGAGGACGATGCTCGGTGAAAGCCGCGATCCCCTCGCCTAGGTCCTCACTGGGGAGCACTTCCGTCTCCAAAAGGTTCGCTTCGAGTTTCAATCCTTCCACGAGGGAAAGTTCTCGCCCTTCTTGGATCGCCCGCTTGGACGCTTGAACGGCCTTCGGGGCCTTTTGAGCGATCGTGTGGGCGAGGTCGCGCGCGGCGCGAAGTTCCTGGCCGGCCGGCACCATCTTGTTGACGAGCCCGATTTTCAAAGCCTCGGACGCCGGGATCATCCCGGCCGTGAAGATCATTTCCTTCGCCTTCGCGATCCCGATCAGCCGGGGGAGGCGCTGCGTGCCGCCATACGCCGGGGCCAGGCCGATCGACACTTCGAGAGCACCGAACTTGGCAGATTCGCCGGCGACCCGCAGGTCGCACGCGATGGCGAGTTCTAGCCCGCCCCCGACCGCTAGCCCGTTCACAGCGGCCACGACCGGAGGTTTGAGTCGTTCGATCCGGGAGAAGAGCGCTTGACCGCGGGCGACGATTGCGGGTGCGGTTGTCCGGTCCATCACCGACATCTCCTTCACATCGGCGCCGGCGCTGAAGTACTGACCCGCACCCGTCAACACGACCGCTCGCGAGGTTGGTGTCGCCTCGATCTCGGCCACGCGCTCTGCGAGACTTACCAGCAGAGCTGTGCTAAGCGAGTTCACAGGTGGATGGCGAAGCGTGAGAATCACCACCCCGTCCTCCTCGGTCTTGCTCCCCACGAGCTCCGACTCGGGCACGGATAGGACTCCCTCCCCTGGAGGGCAACTCCGGTTCTTAACGGGTCCTGCGACATCCGCCCCTTCGCGAGCCAGATCGAGCGTCGTATCTTCGACGTTCCACCGGTGAGAAAATCGTTCGGTTTTCGTTCGGAACGAGAACGGTGTCGCAGCAGAATCATATAGGCCGCGGTCGTCCGCCGGCCGTGCTGCGGTCCAATGCGTTTGCCGATGCGTCGGCGAGTTGGACCGATGCCCAGTTTGTCGTCGTCGGAATCCCGTTCGATCGCACTACCTCATTCCGTCCTGGCGCGCGATTCGGCCCGGACTCGATCCGTCAGCATTCTTGGAATTTCGAATCCTACGATCTCGAAACCCGGGTCGATCTAGCCGAGGTCCCCATTCATGATTTGGGAAATGCGGAGGAGTTCGGGAACGCGCAGGATATGGTGGAATCCGTCCGACGAGAAGTGCGGCCCATTTACGAGGCGGGCAAAATTCCGATCGTCCTCGGCGGAGACCACGCGTGTTCGCCGCCTTGCGTCGAGGCGTATCCCGAAGAATCGTTGGGCGTGCTCTACATCGACGCGCACATGGACTTTCGGTCCAGCTACCTTGGAGACCCTCGGAGTCACGCCTGTTCTTCGCGCCGGATACTCGAGAAGGTGGGCGCCCGTAACGTGGTGGTCCTGGGCGTCCGGTCTGTCTCGCGCGAGGAGATCGAGGACAACAAGGCCATTGGAATGGCGTACGTCACCGCCCACGAAATCGCGCGGGAAGGGATCGAACCGTCGGTCCAGCGGGCGCTGAATATGCTGAAGACGGACAAAGTCTACATTTCCCTCGATATCGATGCCATCGATCCCGCCTACGCCGGCGGTACGGGGACGCCGGAGCCCTTCGGTCTCACACCGCGCGACGTGAAGTATGCGATTGGTCAGGCGGCACCGCGGCTCGCCGGCTTGGATATCATGGAAGTCAGTCCGCACTACGATTCGGGCAACACGAGTGCCCTCGCTGCTCGCCTCGCCCGTGAAGCGATCGTCCGCCGGGTCGCCGCTCAGCGGCCGCGCTAGGTAGACTCTCCGTGGCCGACGATGAGTCTCCTCAAGGTCCCACGGTCTCGCGTGGCGCGGAAGCTACGCTCCGGGCCGCGGATTGGTGGGGGTTCCCCGCGCTGGTCAAGGAACGGGAACTGAAAGGCTACCGACCCAAGCCGCTCGATGATCGGCTTCGTCGCGAGCGCACACGTACGGAGGCTCGCCTGCTCGTCGACGCGCGTCATCTGGGCGTGCGCACGCCGATTCTGTACGACATCGACTTGACCCACCACCGATTGATTCTCGAGAGACTTCCGGGCCCCACGCTGAAGGAGATCCTCGAAGACCCCGCACTCTCCCCGACGTCGGTTGAGGACGCGGTGCGGGCCTTTGGTTCGGCTCTCGGGCGGCTACATGCCGGTGGGATATCGCACGGTGATCTCACGAGCTCGAACGTCCTTTTCCCCGATGGACCCAAAGGAGCGCCCGCCTTCCTCGACCTG
Organism: Thermoplasmata archaeon; assembly: GCA_049584655.1. Taxonomy (GTDB): domain Archaea; phylum Thermoplasmatota; class Thermoplasmata; order Lutacidiplasmatales; family UBA184; genus Lutacidiplasma. Next base: position 121,973 of record JBAUYF010000027.1, read on the forward strand.
TCGATGGGCGCCCGCAGTGCCGGGATTGAGGAGTTGGGAATCGATTTGCATCTGGTCGAGGAAGACCTCAAGTCCCTTCACCCGCAGGGAGAGAAGCTCGTGAAGATCTTCCTCGAAGGCTACGGCACGAGCCACCCTCATGGTTCGGCCGAAGTGCTCGCGAGAGCCAAAGAAATTCGGGGCCGCGTCCGTTACGCGTGAGCTCGAAGAGGTCAGCGGGCCCCACGCAACCGCTCCAGTCCGTCCAGAAGCGCGGCGGGTAGTTCCTCGATTACGTCGGTCGCCAGCAATCCAAAGCCTCGCCGCCCCGCGGCGCGGTCGCCTGCCTCGCCTACCCAATATGTGGCGAGCTGTGCGGCGTGAAAAGGCGCGACGCCTTGTCCTAGCAAACTCCCCACGGTCCCCCCCAAGACATCGCCTACGCCGGACACGGTCTGCGCAGGATTATGATGCGCATTGACACACACGCGAGATGGCCCGATGAGGAGATCGGGGTCTCCTTTGACGATCAAATGAATTCGTCGTTCCGTTGAGACCTGCTGGGCGGACTCGATCCGGGTCTCGAGGGAGCCTTCGCGCTTCCCCCCGAGGATGTGAGCGAACTCACCTTGGTTCGGCGTGCCCACGATCGGTCCGGATCGGTCCCGGCCCGGCGAAGGCAGGCCGCGCAGCGCGTCCGCATCCACAACGACCGGAAGGGCCGGATTTAGGTCCCCCAATATGGATCCGAGGGCGTCCACCGTTTCGGGTTCTGCACCACACCCCATACCCATAACGACCGCCTCCGGCGCCTGGCCGCGTACGAATCGAACGATCTCCGGAACATCCGGTGGGCGGAACCGGTCGGCGCCGATGGGAACAACGACCAAATTCGGCGAGAACGATTGGACGCGATCCGCGGCGGGGCGGGGCACGATGATCGTAGCGCGTTCGGCTCCCGAGCGCAGTGCCGCAAGGCCCGCAAGCGCCGGCGCGCCCGAGTAGGGGCCTCCGCCAATTACGATGATCCGCGCGGACCTCGTCCTCCCGGTTCGGGCGGAGGGTCGGGGGAAGAAGAGGAACTCGCCGGGTCCCGTCTGGCGGTCGGCTTCGGGCGGAATGCCGATATCACGCACGACAATCTGACCAGAGTTTTCTTTGGTCATCCCCTCCTTGAGCGCCGTCAGCGCTACCGTCCACTTCGGCCGAAGTCCATTCGGGTCGTCAATGCCCGTGGGAACATCGATCGACAGTACCGGTGCCCGGCTTTCTCGAATGGCCACGACTGATTCGCGGAACGGAGAACGAAGCGCGCCGGATTGGCCCGCGCCCAAGAGTCCATCGACGATGAGCGGGCTGGAATTCAGATCCTCGGATTTCGGCGTCCGCAAGTGGGTTGGAGCTAGTCGTTGGATCCGGTCGAAACAACGACGTGCGGCGAGGGATCGAATCTCCGAGGGGGGACGCACGAGCCAGAGCTCCGGGGTATACCCCCACTGATGGAGATAGAACGCGGCGCAGGTGCCGTCGCCTCCGTTATTTCCGGGTCCGGCGACGATCGCCACCGAGCCGGGAGGAGATGGAAGGCGCTTCGCAACCTCCTCGGCGACCGCGCGCCCCGCATTCTCCATGAGGGCGTCAATGGTCATCCCCAATGCGACGGCGTTTTGTTCCAGGACCATCGACTCGAGGGCGGTTAAAACTCGACCGCCGGCGCCCGACATCGAACCTCAGGTCGAAGGGGCGGCCCCGTCAGATGCGATCTCGCCCTGCGAAAAGATGTCAATGGAAGCGGGCAGTAAATTCCGGCGTGCGAGATACTGGGACTGCGTCCGTGAGTAACGGAAGAGGATGTCCGCCTTGCCCTCTTGGAATCCCCACGGCCGCAGAATGAGGAGGTCCCCTTCGCGGATCCACATCTTCTTCTTCATTTTCCCGGTGATGCGACCCATGCGAGAAACCGAGTCCTCGCACATCACCTTGATTCGGGCCGCCCCGAGCAGCTGACTCGCGATCCCGAAGATCTCCCCTCGGCCGCGCCGCGGCAGTGGAAGCCGACCCACCTCTTCGCCGCCCTCGACGACTTCGACTTGAACCGGCTCTTCTCCTTCGGCGTTCGCCGGGGGCTCGGCAGTCGGAGTCGGTTCTTTCGGAGGGTCGGGCACGCAGGCGCGAGCAGCGCTCAGTATTTCAAGAGGGTGAGGCGCCGCGACGGGAGAAAACTCGATCGGGGTTGGAGTACAGTATGCGATCGAGACAGTCACGGGAAAGTGGCAGAGATCGAAAGGCCCTCAGATTCGAGCCGATATCTTTCACCCCCGGACCGGGCCAGTCGGAGCCGAAGAGGACTTTGTCGGAAATCCGTTCGAGCGTGGGAAAATACTCGAGGATGCGCGCGGGAGGAATGCTCGAGACCTCCAGATAGACCTTCGGGAATCGTCGCGCCAAAAACAGCGCTTCGTTCATCCACATCGGGCGGCCCCCGTGGGCGAGCACGATGGTCAGTTGTGGGAAATCCAGCGCAACGTCCTCGACCATGAGCGGATTTCCGAACTTATTCCGGGCTCCGGGGAATATTGAGGTTCCGGTGTGAAAGATAACCGGCAAGTGGAGTTCCTCGCAGGCTGCGTAGATCTCCCGTAATCCTGGGAGCTCGTCATTTAGGTACGCGTTAGGCGCGAACAGTTGGTGTGGGGGATGGATCTTGATCCCGCGGATGCCCAACTCCCCGGCCAGTCGGCCTATTTCCGCCCTCGGAGCCGGATGGGTCGGCAGGACGGAGCCGATCGCGATCAGCCGGTCCCGGTCACGCTGCGTGTACTCGCTTATGAACGTGTTCGTCGCTTCCGTGTACCCCACGACCTGCCGTGCCACGTAGTTGACGAGCACTGCTCGATCGATTCCGGATCGGTCAAGATAACGGAGGAAGGCGGACGGATCCCGGAGGTATTCGTCGAGCCGAGCGTTCGCTCCTTCTCGCTCCAAAAGCGACAGAGCGGCCGGTCGCATCTCCCAGATCGGATTGATATGCACATGGCAATCAGTCACGCCCATCCCGGTCCCGGACACAAAGTGACTATATGTCGCACGCTCGGGGGCGGTCGAGGCAGTTTCCTCTTTGGAACGAGGGTTTATCTCCCCTTCATTCCCTGACCTCGCGATGGCAGCCCCGACCCCTGGTGGGACTCGTCCGCGCCTGCTCAAAGCCACCTATCTCGCCGACCGGGAAGTGCTCCTCGAAGAAACTCGTGCCACCGGGTGGTACTATCTTCCCGGGCCGATTTTTTGGCTAATCGTCTTCGTACTTCTGGACTATGCGGCTGCCGCAGTCCGATATCCTTCACTGCCCGCCTTTCCATACCTGACTAGCGTCTTCGCGAAGTCGGCTACGATATCCGGATACGGGCCGGGGACGTACCTGCTCGTTCTGTTCTTGGTTCTCACGTTAATCGTCATTCTATGGTTGGCCGTACGGTACGTCCGATGGATTCGAACGGTGTACGCCGTAACGTCGCATCGGGTCATCATCCAGAAGGGGATTCTGAGCCGGAACTTCGACGAGATTCCGATCCCGCAGGTACGAGGAATTGATGTACGCCAGACTGTCTTTCAGCGGATGCTTCACTACGGAACCATTCGGATCAGCTCCGAGGGCGGGGCGCGGGTGGGGAACGAGGATTGGGTCGGCATTCCGCATCCCACCCGGTTCCAACGTGTGATCGAGTCAGCGAATCAAAACCTCTCCGCGAGCGTGGGCCAAGGGCCGATGAGCTATCCGGCGCAAGACCACAAGTAAGGGTGAGCCCGAGATTGGGCGTGGCTCCGATCTACAAGTTCCCCGCTGATGACTCAGGCGATCCCCAAGCCTCAAGTCGGTTCGGCCTTTCCGAGCGCCATCGACAATGGGGGACGACTTTGACGTCATTGTGGTCGGAGCCGGCATGGCGGGTTCGTCCGCCGCTATCCGCCTCGCGCAGGGCGGGGTCAGTGTCTTGCTCTTGGAGCGAGGAGCGGAAGCCGGAGTCAAGAATCTCTCGGGAGGCGTACTCTGGGGACATGACCTCGATCGCGTTCTCCCTAATTGGTGGCACGAGATGCCGGTCGAACGGCACATCGTCTGTAAACGATTCGGGATTTTGACGGCGGACCAATCACTTTCGTTCACTTACGAGGACCCGACTTGGAAGGAGGAGCCGTTCGTCGCCCACTCGGTGCTCCGCGTTCGAACCGACGCCTGGCTCGCCAAGAAAGCCGAGGAAGCGGGCGCCACCGTAGTGACCTCCGTTCCGGTTGACCGTTTGAACTGGGAAGGAAGCCGCGTGCACGGAGTGGTGCAAGGCGGCGAAACGATGACCGCCCCCGTCACAATCATCGCCGACGGAGCCAACTCGCGCGTCACGCTCGGTACTCCCATTCGCCCCAACGATCGTCTGGAGGGCCGCGCGACCGAGCTCGGGATCAAAGAGGTGTATCGCCTCGACCGGGCCACGATCGAGGATCGGTTCCAATTGGGCCCGCACGAGGGCCACGCCGAGGAGTGGATCGCCGGCCTCTTTCCTCCGGGCGTTATGGGAGGCGGGTTTCTCTACACGAACGACGACACCCTCTCCGTCGGCTTGATCCTGAACATCGCCTCGCTCTTTGGAACCGGGGCATACTCCTTCGACCTGATGGAGAAATTCAAGCTCCATCCCTCGATCGCGGGCCGCCTAAAGGGCGCCGAGTTGGTCGAGTACGGCGCGAAGCTCATCTCCTCGGGGTGGGCCAGCCGACCGGCCGCCTTTCACGGAGACGGGTGGATGGTCACGGGCGATGCGGCCGGCTTCGTGTTTTCGAATGGCGTGGTGATCCAAGGGATGAACTATGCGGTACGGAGCGGGCTCGAAGCAGCTGAGGCGGCCTTGACGGCGCACTCGTCGCATGACGCGACCGCGCAAGGATTGGCGGACTACGAGCGACGTTTGGAACATACCGGGGTGCTCGCGGACTTTCGTGACTTTGAGCGGATGGACCAGGTGAAGTGGAATCCGCGCGTGTACTCGGTCTATCCCCAATTCATGATGGACGTCGCGCGCGCCCTCGTCGCCGAGCCAGGTCCGAACCGTCCATCCTTACCTAAACTGTTACGTTCGGTTCAACGGGCGGCGGGAGTGCCGTTCCGAACGGTGCTCCAGGATGGGATCGGCATGGCCCGGGATCTCTAGCTTCCCAGTCCGCGCACGCGTCGGATCTCTTGGGTAAGGGCCGGAAGAATTTGGAAGAGATCGCCCACGACTCCGTAGTCCGCCACTTTGAAGATCGGAGCTTGCGCGTCTGAGTTGATCGCGACGATCACGCGGGAACTAAGAATTCCCACGAGATGTTGGATCGCTCCCGAGATCCCGACCGCAATGTAGAGTTGGGGCGATACGGTCTTGCCGGTCTGCCCCACCTGATAGGAAGTCGGCTTCCAACCCGCGTCCGTCACAGCCCGGGAGGCGCCTACCGCGGCGCCGAGCGACGCCGCGAGTTCCTCGATTAGGTGGAAGTTCTCGGGCGTGCGGACCCCCCGTCCCCCCGAAACAACGATAGTGGCATCCGCGAGCGAAGGACCGGAGCCCGCAGGCGCCGACGAAACGCCGGTGCGTTTCGCCTCGAGCCAATTCGGGGGAACCGACGGCAGGGAGGCTGTGTCAACGCTCGGCGGAGGTCCCTCGCCGGCCGCATCCGGAAAGGCGTGTGGTCGAAGACCGACCACGATCCGAGGGCCGTCCAACGTACGCTCCTCCGTGGCTCTCCCTCCGAAGATCGGCCGTCGGATGTGGACGGCTCCGCCGTCCGCCCATTGAACCTCGGTGACACCGGTGGCGGCAGAAGCGTCCCAACGCGCCGCGAGACGTCCAACCAGATCTCGCCCGGCCGTTGTCCCCCCCACCACGATGATACTCGGCGAATGAGCTTTTGCGACTTCGTCGATGGTGGCCGACCACATCGCATTCGTCACGGGCGTTGTCGCGTCAGCTTTTACCGCCACAACGTGGGCGACTCCCAGCCGTCCCATTTGGGCGGCATCCTCTGGGCCGCCGACCACCACGCCCCGAAGATTGGCAGCATCGCCTGCCAACCGGCGGGCCTCGCCGATCGCCTCGCGGCTGGCTCCGCAAAGTTGCCCGCCGAAGATTTCCCCGACTACGAGCACTTGGGGGCTCATGGAAACACCTTCGCCTCCTCGCGAAGGATGCGGACCAACTTTTCTGCGGCTTCTTGGGGGGTCTTGTATTCGATCATCTTGGCGCCCGTACGGGGGGGCGGGAGCTGGAACTGAATGGGGCGCGAGCGCGCGGCATGCGTTCCCCCGGAGGCGGTGGCGAGTTCGGCCCACGCGAGTCGTTCGATCGGGGCTTTACGGGACTTCAGAATATTCGGTAATTTGGCGGTCCGAGGGTCATTCCACGCCTGCTGCAATCCGATCACGCACGGAAGGGGAGCTTCCCAACTTTCGGTGCCGGATTCCGTCGCCCGTTGAAACGTGATGTGGTCGGAAGTGGGATTCCACCGAAGATCGAGAACGCATCCAAAGTCGGGTACTGCGAGGAATTCCCCTAGCGCCGGACCGACGAGACCCGCCTCGGTGTCGCCGGCCTGTTTTCCGCAAAGAATTAGGTCGAAAGATTTTCGCTTCGCGGCCCAAGCAAGTCCACGGGCAGCCAATAGAGAATCTACCGCAACTTCGGGGGAAGTCTCGATCCATGTTGCCGTGTCGCAACCGAGGGCGAGCGCGGCGCGGAGCACTTCCTCTGCCCGCGGCCCGGGCCCCATCGAAAGGGCATGGACCTTCGAGCCGGCGACAGCCTCGCGCAAGAGGAGCGCCTGCTCCACGGCCGACTCATCATATCCGGCAAGAACGAACTTCACGCCCTCCGACTCGAAGGTGGCCCCGCTGGAGGCGACTCGTAAACGAGTATCCGGCTCGGGGATCACCTTGATGCAGACGAGGATCTCCATTCGATCCGCCCGGGTTCAAGTGTACGCCTTGAGCAATTCGCGCGCGATCACGATCCGTTGGATCTCGTTCGCACCCTCGTAGATCTGCGTGAGCTTAGCATCGCGTAGAAGCTTCTCGACCGGATAGTCCTTCATGTAGCCGTAACCCCCGAATGTCTGAATTGCTTCGTCTGTCACTCGCATGGCCGCGTCCGAAGCGAAGCACTTCGCGATCGAGGATTCCAACGTGCCGTTCTTGCCCTGGTCAATGGTCCACGCCGCTTGCCACGTCAGCAGGCGAGCGGCGTGGACATCTTGTGCCATATTGGCCAGCTTGATCTGAATGGCTTGATGCTCGGAGATCGGCTTGCCGAACGTCTGTCGCTTCAGCGAATAGGCCGCGGCGTGGTCGAGTGCCGCTTGCGCAATCCCGGTGGCGATCGCACCGATCGGCGTCCGAGTCTGATCTAACGTTCGCATTGCGAGCGAGAAACCTTCTCCTTCGGCTCCGAGCCGGTCCTCCGCCGGAACGCGAACGCCCTCAAACCGAACGGTGCTGGTCGAGGAAGCCCGGTGCCCCATCTTCTCCTCATCCTTTCCGGGGATGAGTCCGGCAGCCGATCGGGGCACCACGAACGCAGTAATCCCCTTGTGATGGAGCGTTGGGTTCGTGCTCGCGAATACTGTGTAGAGCGAAGCGTGGGGGGCGTTGGTAATGAAGCATTTCTCGCCCGTGATGACGTATGCGTCGCCGTCTTTCTCTGCGCGAGTCTTGAGGGCGCCCGCATCGCTTCCACCGCCGGGCTCCGTCAGGCAGAATGAAGCGAGGTGATATTCGGCACAGAAAGGTCGCAGAAGCCGCTCCTTTTGGGCTGCCGTACCATCGAGTAGGATCGGCTCGAGTGCCAGACAATTCGCGATGATGGAGGTCGTCATTCCGCCGCACGCGTAGGCCAATTCTTCGACCAAGAGACATTGGTCAAAAAGGGTCAGCCCGCTCCCGCCATATTCCGTCGGAACGTTCAGGTTCATCAATCCCAATTCCCAGGCCTTGCGGTAGATCGCCTCGGGGAATTGGGCCAGCCGATCGCATTCGGCGGCGTGGGGCGCCATCTCGCCACGGGCAAAACGACGCGCTAGGTCGCGCAGACTTTCCTGCTCCGATGTAAGCGAGAATTCGGGCATGGAGAACCGCGGCCGCAAACACCGGAGCCCGCTATATGATATGTTGGGTCGCGAAGGTTTTGCCCCTCCAACTGAGGGGATGCGGCCCTTCTGCAACAGGCCCCCTCGATTCTGAATCAAGGTCTTGCACCAGTGGCCCAAAGCCGTTCACTTCCTGACCACAGAGCGAATCGAGTTCGCCTCGGGACCGCGCGACGTTTCATCAAGGACGGGTGCCATCCCGTCAATCGCAGAATCCTAATGGCCTGAAACCCTTCTCGGATACCGATCCTAGGTTGATGCCCGAACCTGCATCCGCGTCCGAAGAACATCTGCGCGAAGTCACCGTCGGCCCCCTTCGACCCCACAATGCCCCCGTGCAGCTGGTCGAATACGACCCGAACTGGCCAAAGCACTTTGCACGTGAGGAGCAGCGGATTCGCACCGCGTTAGGCGCCCGCGCGTTGCGGATCGAGCACGTCGGATCGACCTCGGTCCCCGGGCTCATGGCGAAGCCGATTATCGATGTCCTGCTCGTCGTGGCTTCGTCTTCCGACGAGGCGTCGTACATCCCCTCGCTCGAAGCGGCAGGGTATGCGCTACGTATCCGCGAACCGGACTGGCATCAGCATCGGCTCCTCAAGGGTCCCGACATCAACGTCAATCTTCACGTTTTTTCATCCGGGTCGGGGGAGATCGTCAGAATGTTGTCTCTGCGCGACCGCCTTCGAACGGATGAAGCGGACCGAGAGTTGTACGCGCGTACAAAGCAGCGTCTGGCGGGCCGGACGTGGAAATTCGTTCAAGACTACGCAGATGCCAAATCCGAGGTCATCGAAGCCATCCTGCTTCATTGTAGCGCCGCAGTCACCGTAAACTCGCCCCCCACCTGATCTGAGCGAATCATCGCCCTCGAACGTTGGTGCGACCCGCGGAGCGAAGGAGGGGAATGGCGCAAGTTATGGCCGAGGCGTGGTGCCCGTCGTAGCATGGCCGACCGGCAAAGCAGATCTCGTCTTCCTCCGAATCAGCAGGAGTTGAAGGTCGGCCGAATGGGGCGGCTCGATCTCGATCGTCCGCGGCGCACGGGCGTCCCGGAGATCATTCTCGGTGAGGGCAAAGAGGTCGATCATTTAGTCCAGCTACTCCAGGCGCTCCACCGCCGCCATATCGGTGCCCTCGTGTCACGTCCGACCCGTGCCCAAACGCGACGGCTTTGGGACGAAATGGGGCGGGGATTGCCGCTCCGGTTCCTGGCGGGTGGGCGCGTTATCAGGCTGGCGGGAAATCTCGGTATGCCACCACTCTCTGGTACGGTCGCGCTCCTTACCGCCGGCACGGCGGACGTTCCGGTCGCCGAAGAAGCCGCGGCGGTTTTGGAAGTCGTCGGTGTCCGTGTTGCGCGGGCCTACGATGTAGGGGTGGCCGGCTTACACCGACTCGTCCGGGCTCTTAGGACTCTCGAGCGGGCGGCTCCGGCGCTCTATCTGGTGTTCGCCGGTCGAGAAGGGGCTCTCCCCACCGTAGTGGCCGGGCTGACCCGAGCTCCGGTCGTCGGCGTCCCAACCTCCGTCGGCTACGGACGCGGTGGCCGAGGAACGGGGGCCTTGACCGCGATGCTGCAATCCTGCGCTCCCATTGCCGTCGTCAACATCGATGGGTCGGTTCCCGCCGCCCTATTCGCGATCCATCTGCTGCAGGCGTCGAATCGCCGAAGAGCCAGCGGGTAGACCTCGCTCGTCTCGAAAGAGCGTCCAATTGGAGATTCCTGGGTTCGTGCAAGGTCTTTTGTGGGGCTAAGGAACTCGCCGGGACGTGACCCCTCGGGCCGCCCTCTCCGATGAGGCCGAACGGGACGAGCGGGAGGACCGCGAACGGCTTCGCTCCTTGGATGCGAAGCTAGCGGACCTCCATCGTCGTCGACAATCGCTGCTCGAGGAAGTGTACCGGCTCTCGGATGCCCAGAAGTCCGTGTATCACGACCGTCAAGCGCAGCAAGCGCGGCTCGAACAACTGCACGGGGAACATCAGGCACTCGGGCGGAGTCTCTCCGACATTCGGCGCGCTCGCGAGGCGGCACGACTGGCTTTGGACGAGGCGCTCGGGGACGCTCGCATGGTTCGAACGGAGGTTCTCAAGTCCGAGCTTCCGCGCCCGGATCAGATTCGACGCGAGATCGCGCTCCTCGAACACAAGCAGCAGACTACCGCGCTCCCCCTTTCGGAGGAGAACCAGTTGGTCGACCGATTGCGCGAGCTCTCGAAGTTGTTGAGCAAGTCTGGTGAGATCGAGGCGGTTCGCGAACAGCACCAAGCGGGACGACGGGCGGCCGAAGAACGCGTGCGGGCCGCGCGGTTGGAATGTGACCGTTGGGCCACCGAGTTGAGCCAGGCTCACCACGCCCGCGATCGCAAGATGCAGGAGATGCGGCAAGGGCTGGTCGAGGCTGGCCGCCTCGTGGCAGCCCTACGGGAGAAGGCCAGGTCCCGCGCCGAGGTCATGGGCCAAGTCGATGGGCTGAATCGGGAGATCGGCCAACTCGAGCGGGAGGGGAACCGGATCCTGGACGCGGGCCGCGCGCGCCGCCTCGAAGCGCGCCGGGCCATGCAGCAATACAGTCCGCGAGCCGCTCGCGCACGCCGGGAAGAGCGCGTAACCGACGTTGCGGACGCCCAACTCCAAGAATTGATGCGTCGGGGACGCGTCACGTTGGGCGGCTCCCCGTAGGGCGACTGCAGCCCGACCGGATCCCTAAGGACCCCAGATCCCGACGATCGTCACTTGGAAGACCAGCGTCGCCCCGATGACTTCTCGATTATAATTCGCCGTGTACGTGCCGGTCGACTCGTCCACGCTCGATACGATGAACTGGCTCTGTCCGCAATAGGTCTGACTGCGCTCGGAATGTCCGAGCACTAGACCCGAGGAAGCAACGGTCAGTTGATTGACGAGGGTGATCGCGCCAGAGCCCGAGCCCGACACATTCGTAACGAGGACCGGCCAGCCATTGGGATGGGAGACAAACCCAGTATCGGGCTGATTTTGTACCACGACCGAAGTCTGGTTCGCGCTCAGCACCGAGTCGTTCCAGCCGTACACGGGATCCTTGAACTGAATGCCGGCGACCGGTTCCACTCCTGGGTAGAGCGTGGAAAATTGGGCTCCGGGGACTAGGAAATTGACGGGAACGGTATACGAGAGGGGCAGGGTGAACACGCACGATTGGTTGAGTGGCCCATACGCCGCGCTGGAAGGAATCGTGATGACCCGCGTAGTGTTTCCGGCCATTCCAATCACGCCCTGCCAGAAGCCGGTGATTACGGTCGAGAACGTCTGGCCCCCGAAAGAGTAGCCCCCGGAAGGAACGCTTCCGCCCACGTAGAACGGAAGTGGCGTGTAGTTGGCAACTGATGGGCGCGGCGTATATTCAAGCGACTTCGGGTACGTCGCGTTGTTGGTCGCCACGCTATAGATCGATGTATCGAAAACCCGTCCCGCCTGAGGGGTGCTTCCAAAAAATCCGATGTAGTTGACCGTCACGTTATCGCCTAGGGAAACCGTGGCCGGCCCCGAGCCCTTAGGCTGATAGTGCAGGTAGAGAAGCGCAGAGCCTGCGCCGGCGGCCGCTACCACGACCACGACGAGGATGACGAGCGGAATGTAGCTGGGTCGTTCGGGCATTGATGATTGATTCGGAAGGGGGGGTCAGCGTGTCGCTGGTCTCGTCATGAGATCGGAGAGACAGGTGGTCCTCATTCCCCCACGCCCCGAACCGAGGGCCCATATAAATCCTCACGAAGCGGAGCATCACGACATACGGCGACGTCAGAGGCGAAAGCCCTATCCTGTAAGTCGATGCATCGCCCCCGTCCGTTCCGTGCACGCCTTCCGCCCTCGAACTGATCCCCTCCAGAATGGACCCCCGCCGGCGGATGGAAGCGGGGAGGCCTGACCGCCGTGAGCGATTACATGATCATTCGGGGACCGCTCGGGGTCGGAAAAACCACGGTCTCGGAGCGTCTCGCTCGAGATTTAGGAGCTCAACGCATCTCGATCGACGAACTTCTCGATGAGCTCGGGTCGATGACTTGGGAAGCCGGCTACATTTCCCAGCGGACCTTCCGCGCGGCAAACCGCTTGGCCACCGATCGGGGCGTTCGGTCCCTACGGGCGGGAACGCCGGTGATCTTCGATGGCAACTTCTACTGGAAGTCTCAGATCGAGGATTTGATCCGGCGGCTCCCCTTTCCGCATGAGGTATTCACGTTACGTGCGCCGCTGACGGTTTGTCTGGAGCGTGACCGCACACGGGCGAATCCGTTGGGTGGAAAGTCAACTCGAGAGGTGTACCGAAAGTCGATCGAATTCGCGTACGGAACGGAGATTGATGCGGATCGGCCGCTGGAGAGCATCGTAGCGGAAATCTTGGCCCGACGAACGTCTCAAGGGGGGCAGGCATCGAAGGGGGTGCGACGTGATCGAAGAGCTTCTCGGCGGCTAGGAAGGACGCCCCTCAGGCACGGCGCAGACGGCCGACGATCGGTTCCTCGAGGACACCGGTCTCCTCGAGCCGGTTGACGATCGCTTCGGCGCGTTCCGCCGGGACCCCCCGACGCAAGAGTCGGGCGATCAACTCCTTCAGTTCCGCATAGCCATCCGCCGAATTATCCATGAGTTCGTCGAGGAGGTCTAAGAGTGCAGCCTCCTCGGCACGGTCCGCGGCCGAGAGAACGGGCCGGACCGGGGCGGACGGCGCCGGCGTTCGGGTAATCGTCACGGCCGGGGAGGGAGCGGAAGTCGACGGCGCTGGGCTCCGCCCCCTCCCTGAGAAGACGTCCACCACCGTTGCGACACCCTGCCGGAACGTCGATCGATCCACGTTCGGATACCGGGAGACCGCGTCGCGTGCCGCGCGAACCCACACGAGGGGATATCCGGCCTCGAGCAGCGTTGACTCCGGCAACATCGGTTCCCCCCGTAGTCGTTCGACCAAATCGATACGGTCGAGGGTTTGCCGAGCCGCCTCCGCGAAGAACCCCCCGAGCGGAGCGTCTTCGAGCCGCTGTATCGCCTCGGCCCGGACGGAGGTGTATCCAACTCCATCGCGTCCGCGAAAGAGGCGAACCTTCCCGACTACCATCGCGGACGTGTTTTCCGATATGGCCCTGAGTTCTGCCACGGCGCGCGGTTGAAACCCGCCTGCGGTGACGGAAAGGCTGCCTGTCGGGTCGCTCAGGCGGGCCCGAAAGAATGGTTGCGACTCTTCTCGTCCGATAGATTCCGCCGGCGCCAGGGTACCCGCCACGAGAACGCGGTTCATCCGAGCCCCTAAGGGGGATAGCACATAGCTCGTGGCGCGATCACCGGCTCCGCGCTCCTCTTCCACCGAAGCGGTCACCTCTTGAGCCAGCACCCGCCACGCTAACTCGCGCCCGGTCACGGAATCCCCCCGCGCGACAGTCGGGCGCGTAGCTCGTCCGCAATTCGGGCGATGTCGGAGGTGACCTCCTCGATCGCCTCGGGTTGCATCGTAACTCCAAAGTCGTCTTTCGTGGCCCGGCCACGGACCTCAAGTCGCCGTCCGAGCACTGCGTTCGCAAGTTCCGTCTCGAGGGCAGTAGTGTCCGGGGATTCTCGGATTCTCGCAAGACAATCCGCCAGCGTTACCCCCCAGAGCCGTTCGGTTTCGCTTCGGCCCGCGTTGACCACAACGCATCCGGTGCCGTCGTCAAGGGCCAGCCGACATCGCAAGTCGGCGATTCCCTCCACTCTTCCGTGCACGCGGCACGCACCTTCGGTGACGCTCCGTCGGCAGTTGGGACACCGGTAGACCAACCCACTGGGCGGCACGATACCAACAACGACACCCGCGACGCGCACGAGCTCGCCGCCGCCCTGCGCTTCCACGCGAGCGACGGAAAGGAGAGGGCTCGCGAGGACGTGAGCCGGTGCAGGTAGATCGGGCCGCTCGATGCGCTCGACCGCACTCCGGCCATCCAGCACCACTTGGACCTGACTCCGGAATTTCCGGACGTAGCCGCCGGTGATCCGAATCGTCTCACCAACGCGGAACTGAAAATCGGACCATGCGGTAAAGGCGACCGTGCCGGCGGCGTCGGCCAAGAGTCCTTCGTATACGACCCGTTGTTCTTGCCCGACGGTAACATTCTTCGGCGCGACGCGAATCACGCGGACTTCGAGCGAAAACCCTTCGTCGGCGGTCCCGAGCGTGGCCACCGATCTCAGCGGAAACTCATTCTTCGCCAATTTCGGTAATTCGACTTCGCTTGCGGGCTCAACCCGTGTTCGAAACCCGAAGGTAAGCTCCGGTCGTCCCTGATATTCCCGGATCTGCACGTTCGCCGCGCGGAGGACCATCCCCTGCTCGATCCCTTCCGCGGGCGGATCCCACCAGGTGAAGCGGACGGTCGCGGTGCCGTCGCTCAGAAGACCCGAGAGGATGGGTCGCCGCCCGCCATCGGAGCGGCGGGTGATCTCCCTTCGCTGCACGGTGACGACTCGCCCGAGAATGAGGATCGGTTCCTCCGTGGGCCGCAGGTCACGAAGACGTACTTCCCGCGGTGCCAGATTCGGATCGCGCACGCTCATCGACGTTTCAGGGGGCTGGACCAAGGAGGTCCCCCGATTAAAAGGGTCTGCCAGGGGAATCGCGCCGGAAGATGATTTCTCCCGGATTCGCGGAATTCCACGACAAGACTTTTGATACCGGACTGCTGAGGCTCGATCGTGCCGGTCAAATTTCTCCAGCGGCTCGACAAGCTGCTGGCGGCCCGAAATTCACTCTTGTGTGTCGGTATCGATCCGGACCCGGAGCAAATGCCCCGCAGTCTGCGACGACTCCCCCCACCGACTCAGCTCGTCCGATTTGTGTCGGGTATCGTCTCCGCAACACGACCGTACGCTTCCGCCTACAAGATGCAACTCGGTTGCTACCTCGGCTACGGGCTTCCGGGTCTCAAGATGCTCGCGGAGATCCCGAAGCGGATCGGCACCACGCACCTGCGAATCCTGGACTTGAAGGCGAATGATATACCGAACATCATGCGACAGATTCAAACCGGTGCGTTTGCCAAGCTGGGATTCGACGCGATCACGGTCACTCCGTGGCTCGGATGGGAAACGTTGGCCCCGTTCTTTGAAGACCCGTCCAAGGGGATCTTTGTGGTCGCGCATTCCTCGAACCCGGGCGCTCCGGATTTTCAGGAAATCCCGACTCCCCGGGGGCCGCTGTGGCTGGCGATCGTGGGTGAGGCGCGGCGACTGGCGCACGCGCACGGGAATGTGGGCGTCGTCGTCGGCGCGCCATATTCAGATGCGATCCGCGCGGCACGCGGCGCCCTCGGCAACTCGATCCCGATCCTCGTGCCGGGCGTGGGTGCCCAGGGAGGCGCGTTGGCGACCGCCGTTCGAGACGGTGTCGACGGGCACGGCCGCGCCCTGCTCGTGAACGCCTCGCGAAGCATCATCTACGCCTCCTCGGGCCCAGATTGGAAAAACGCCGCCGGCGTCGAGGCCCGACGCATGATGACGCAGATCAACCAGCTGCGATCAGGTCTCGGTACACCGTAAGCAGTTGCTGGGCGATCGTCCCGAGCCCGTAGCGCTCTTCCGCGCGGGTGCGACCCGCTTGTCCCATCCGCTGCCGCAAGGCAGCGTCATCGAGGAGGAGACGGATCTTCGCGGCGAAGTCGGTGGCCAAAAGGGGCTCGGCCAACAGACCCTCCTTTCCCGGTTCGATGACTTCGCGAACGCCCGGCATATCCGCCACCAGCACGGGAAGTCCGATGGCCATCGCTTCGGCTACCGCTAAGCCGAATCCTTCGAGCCGATTCTGGGACGGGAATACGAAAAGGTCGGCGCAGCTCAGATACCGCGGAAGATCTTCATCCGATACCGCCGGGCAGAAACGCACGCGTTCCGTGACGTTGAGACGTCGCGCGAGTCGAACGAGTTCGCCGAGTCGCGGACCCGAGCCGATGACCAGGAAGACGACGTCCGAGGGCAAGTCGGGTAGCGCTCGCAGTACGACATCCAACCCCTTGTGAGGAACCAATCGACCGGTAAACGCGAGGACGCGCTTGCCCTCGATCCCGAGCATCCGCCTTATTTCGTTCCCGTCGATTCCGGGTCGGAAACGATCGAGATCGACGACGGACGGGATGATCGTCAGCGACCGGTCGCGCAGCACGGTTGACGTCATCCCGTAGCTCCGCGTGTGGACGATGATCCGGTCTACTCGATTCAGGGTGCCCGGCAGGAACACGCGCTGATAGAGTTCCGTCAGCATTCGGCCCCCGGCGCCCCGCAAGAACAAGTCGGCGTGGTACGTCAGGCACGTGGGCGTCCGACGAGGAGCGAGACCACGGGCAGCGAAATACGCCGTCAGGGGGGGCGGGTAGTGCATGTGGGCGATATCGGTCCGGATCGTCCCCACGATCCGCTGTATCGCCGGATCGATTGGCGTATTGAACGCCACGCCCATCGACGGAACTCGCACAATGTGGCACCCGTCTCTCTCCTCCTGGACCGCGAGGGAACGGTTGTAGCGCGAGGTAAGGATCGTAACCTCGTGCCCCTGGCGGGCAAATTCCCCCGCCAGGCTGCGGACATGGGATTCCACTCCTCCCGCGTGGGGAAAGTAGAAAGGAGAGACCTGAAGGATCCTCACGGTTGATCTAGCCCTCCTTGGGTATCAGTTCCGGCGCCCGGGAAGGCGCCCTCCCCGAATCGGGAATACGGGGAGAACGCCGGGCTAGGTTCCCGTAGCCCCGCTTCATCCCGCGGGCGGCTGCGCTTCGCGCACCTGCAGGAGCTCGCGTTCGGGGAGCGTCGCGACATCCAGTCCCTTCATGGCATCCCCCAGTCCAGACGAGATGCGGGCAAGAACGTCCGGTTCCTCGTAGTGGAGCGAGGCTTCTACGATTGCCCGAGCGACTTTC
The DNA here is from genome assembly GCA_049584655.1 of Thermoplasmata archaeon. Classification (GTDB taxonomy): domain Archaea; phylum Thermoplasmatota; class Thermoplasmata; order Lutacidiplasmatales; family UBA184; genus Lutacidiplasma. The sequence goes on from JBAUYF010000027.1 coordinate 139,039, forward strand.
ATCGGGTGCTGCGCCTTGAAGATCCCACTTCCCACGAACACGCCATCGACTCCGAGCAAACGGCACAGGGCGGCATCCGCCGGAGTCGCGATTCCCCCGGCGGCAAAATTCACGACCGGAAGGCGTTCCAAAGCCCGGACTTCCTCGAGAATCGGAATCGAAACTCGTTCTCGCTTGGCCCAGTCCGAGAGCTCCTTTTTGCCAAGCGACTTGACCGCCGCCACCTCGTCGTTGATCTGTCGGATGTGTCGTACGGCTTCGATCACGTTGCCGGTCCCCGCCTCGCCCTTACTGCGGATCATGGCCGCGCCTTCGTCAATGCGCCGAAGCGCTTCTCCAAGGTTTCGCGCTCCGCAGACGAACGGCACGGTGAATTTTTTCTTGTCGACGTGGTGAAACGGATCGGCCGGGGTGAGGACCTCGGATTCGTCGATCATATCGACGCCGAGAGCCTGCAAGATTTGCGCCTCGGCCGTGTGTCCGATGCGGCATTTCGCCATCACCGGGATCGAAACGCGGTCTCGAATCTCGCGAACTTTCGTCGGGTCGGCCATGCGGGCTACCCCTCCGGCAGCGCGGATGTCAGCGGGAACCCTTTCCAGCGCCATCACGGCTACCGCCCCAGCTTCTTCTGCAATGGCGGCCTGTTCGGCCGTCGTGACATCCATGATCACGCCGCCCTGTTGCATCCGCGCGAATCCTCGCTTGACAAGGTCAGATCCGAACCGTAACTTGGCCTTGGAATCGGGCATTGATGAGTCCGTTCGCCGGGACGCGGGCCCGGTATAAGACGGTACGGCAGGAGTCGACCCGGTAACCATATACGGGTCCCCGCGGTCGCGCTGCTCGCTGGGGGAGCTACCAGGCTGAGAGGGCGAGCATCGCTCGCCGACCCCACGAACCTGATCGGGGTAATGCCCGCGAAGGGAACGCGATGCAGCAACGCAACGAACTCTCCGCCGGGAAGCGGAGAGGATGAACTCGGCCCCAGAAAATCTGCCGACCCCTCGCCGTCGGCGATTGATCCGGCCCGGGCGCTCCAGCCGGATTCTCATCGCGATCGCGATTGTGGTGGTGGTAGTCTTGGCCGGATATGGCTTGGCGGAGTACGAATTGTTGAATCCTCCGAATGGGGAGCCCACTCTCACGATCTACACCTATCCGTCGCTATTGGGCGGCGTGGATTGCAGCTCGCCCGTCGCGCCGGCCGTATTTGGAGCGTTCGAATCGGCGCATCACGTTCGATTGGTGGTCGAATGTCCCCCCGGCACCTTGTACAGTACTTTGGAGGAACAGAAGGACGCCCCCGGGGCCGATTTGGTCATCGGCTTAGATGAGATCACGGCGGCTCAAGCCGACGCCGAGGGGCTGCTCGTCCCCTTTGTTAGCCCCCAGCTGGTTAATGTTCCGCCGGCCCTTGTGAACGAACTCAGCGCGGACCACGCCGTGACGCCGTACGAATATGGTTACCTCGCGATCGACTACAACACCTCGTTCGCGGCCGCCACCCGTGGCGCCATCGCGGCATCCGCCTTTCCGAGCTTCACGCAGAATACTTCCTGGGCTCGTCAGCTCTTGGTTGAGAATCCTACGACCGACATCACGGGGGAGGAGTTCTTGCTGTGGGAGATCGCGTTCTATTCCGAGATCCTCCACGAGCCCTGGCAAAATTGGTGGGAAGCCGTAGACCCTTACCTCCCACCGCCGGCACCTGATTGGGGAACCGCCTTTGACGAGTTTACCTCCCCCCCGAATAATCCCGCGATGGTGGTCAGCTATTCGACGGATCCCGCATACGCAGTCGCGAACGGAGCCGGGGGGTCCTACAACTCGACCGTATCGACTTGGAACGGTTCGTTCTACGGCTGGAAAACCCTCTACGGTATCGGGATCGTCCGCGGGACGACGCACCTGACCCTCGCCGAGGAGTTCATCGATTGGTTCCTCTCGGGCGCGGTTCAGAACGAAATTCCCACGAATGAGTGGGAGTACCCCGCGAACGACACTATCGGCCTGCCGAGCGCGTACAGCGCGGCGATCCCCCCGTCCTCGATCGTCGCGCTCAACGATGGTTTCCCGCAAACATCGATTGTCGCAAACTTGACTGGATGGCTGAACACATGGCAACAGATCGAGAATTCGTACGCGCCCGGGTGACCTCTGGGCTACGGATCGGCACGTTCCTCTCGCCGCTCTTGTTGGTCGTTCTGCTCTTCGGCCTGCTTCCCCCGATTCTCCTGTTCCTATCGGGAGTCGATGCGATCGGCGGACTGGGTTCGGTCCCCGGGATCGTTCAACAGCCGTTGAATCTCGATGCGTTCTCTAATTCTCTCGAACAGGGGGCGCTGAGCGCGGCCATTGCCGTCGCGGTCGGCTATCCCGCGGGCGTTTTCCTCGGTCGGTACGAATGGCCAGGACGCACGGCCATCCGTGGGTTTCTGCTGATTCCGTTCCTGCTCCCGACCGTCGTCGTTGTCCTGGGCATTCTCGATCTCTTTGGTACCAACGGAATCGCCACGCGTACGTGGCCCGCGCTGGCCGTGTTCCGGCGGGGAATCCCGGCGATCGTCGCGGCAAACCTGGTGTTCAACGTTTCGATTGTAGTGCTCCTGACGGCGGTCGGAGTGGAGACGGCCTCCGGCCCTCTCGAAGATAGTGTCGCAACTTTGGGAGGAGGTCCCGTTCGCGCGTATCGGGAGGTTTGGGGGCCGCCCTCCTGGGTGGGAGCCGCCGCCGCCGGTCTCCTTACTTTCATTTTCTCGGCACTCTCCTTCGCACCGCCGCTGCTCCTCTGTGGCGCTCGCTGCTACACCTTAGAAGCGCGCGTCTGGTGGCTCGACTATACGCTGGGCGACGCAACCACTTCCGCCGTTCTCGCTTTCGTCATGGTGCTACTCCTGGTACTCCCGACCGGCGGCTACCTCTACTTGGTCGGAAGGCTCCGCGCCCGGACGGATCCCCAAGCGGTCCAGCCGCGGCCATTTCCAAGACGATCGGTGTTCGCTTGGGGCCTGCTCGTGGAGACGGTGCTCGTCGTCACCGGCGTTGGGATTCTTCTTGCGGCCCTGCTCGATCGCGCGTTCGTGTCACCGTCCGGGAGTGCATCGCTCGCGGGTTGGAGCGACCTCTTCGGAGGTCATACGACCGCCGTCCTGGGAATCAGTATTGTAGGAACAGTCGAGAACACCCTCTTCTTTGCAACGTCCGGCGCGGTGATCGTACTCCTCTTGGCGATCAGCGCCGGATACGTGCTCGCCGGTCGCTCCCGGCTTGGCCGCTCGCTCCGCTTCTATCTCTTCTTGCCGCTGCTCTTCTCTCCCGTAGTCGTCGCGTTCGGATTGGCCAGCTTCTGGCGGCCGATTCTAGGTGGAGAATCGATGGTATGGGTCTTGATCATCTTGAGTCAGACGACCCTGGCCCTACCATTCGCTCTACAGAGCCTGGAACTTCCGCTGCGTCGATTGACGCCGACGCTGCGCGAATCAGCGCGAGTCTTGGGAGCACCCCCCTGGATCGGTTACGTGGATGCGGATCTACCGCGCGCAAGATCGGGGCTTTTCACGGCGGCGTTGTTCGCCTTTGCCTTTTGTCTGGGCGAATTCACCGCGACGTATTTTCTGGTGACGCCCAATTTCACCACCCTTCCCGTCGCAGTCTACAATTTGCAGAGCGTCCGCCTAGATACGGTGTCCAATGCGGCGGCGGGGCTGTTGATCCTGGTGAGCGGGGCAGTCTTCGCGCTCCTACTCGCGGGAGGTCGGCGTGTCGAATTCTGAACCCCTCCTCGTCGTAGACGGCCTAGGAGCCTCTTGGGGGCAGACTCCCGTGCTGACTCAGATCTCATTCACGGTCCATGCAGGGGAATTCTTGGTGCTCATGGGTCCCAACGGGAGCGGCAAGACGACGCTGCTCCGATGCCTCGCGGGGCTCGAGACGCCTCGCTCGGGCTCGATCCGACTTCGCGGGACCGAAATCACGAGGATCCCCACGCATCGACGCGGGATTGGAATGCTCTTTCAGGAAGCGGCCCTGTTTCCGCGTCGCTCTGTCTGGGAGAATATCGCCTACGGACCACTCCTGCAACGGCTGCCTCCCGCTACGATCGAAGCACGCGTGCAAGAGACCGTCGCACTGCTACATCTGGAAGCGCTCGAAGACCGAGATCCCGCTACACTTTCCGGCGGCGAGCGTCAGCGGGTGGCGCTGGCTCGCACTTTGGCGGCGCGACCCTCGCTCGTGCTCCTCGACGAACCGTTCGCCTCGATCGACGCGGAAATCCGAACGGTCCTGCGAACCGACTTCCGAAGGGTACTTTCTCGATTGGGGATGGCGGCGATTCACGTGACGCATGATCGAGAGGAGGGGCTCTACTTGGGCGATCGCGTGGCGGTCCTGCTCGACGGGGCACTGCGGCAGCTCGGTAGCTCCAGGGAAGTCTTCGAAAATCCCAGCGACCAGTCCGTCGCCCGCTTTCTGGGCTACAACGTGATCACATCGAAGGGGAGAGTATTCGCTGTCCACCCGAGGGAAGTCCGGTGGTCTGCGGACGCAACCCAGGGTACTCCGGCGCACGTAGTCGCCACTGGATTTACTGGGGACGGATTTGTCGTGGAACTGCAGGGAGACTCCGGCGAGAGGACCGAAATGCAGCTTACACCCTCCGAACCCGCGCCGGCGATCGGGGCGAAGGTAGGTCTTACCTGGGCTCATTCGATTCCGCTGTAAGTGGAATTACTTCGGACGAGACCAGGGCACAACGAACGTGTCGAGAGTTTGGATCGAGAAGCTTACCGGCTCGGAGCCTTTCTCGGTGAAGGGCCCCGACAGAAACCTTCGTTCCAACGCGCCCGGAAGGGGCCGCAGAGCCCAAGAAGGGCTGCTTTCTCTCCCCGCGCATGAACGCTTCTGACCCCCTGGGAGTCCGGGATCAGGTACCGCTGGGCTCCACTGCCGCGACCGTCTACCGCTTAGACCGACTGGACGGCGTCGATCGAGCCGCGTTCGACCGCCGCCCCCGAACTATCCGGATCCTGCTCGAGAACCTGCTACGGCACTACGACTCAAAGCAGACCGAGGTCGCCACGCTCCGGGCGCTTGCCAACGGAACGAAACTATCTTCCGAAACCGAGATCCCGTTCTACCCCGGTCGCGTCCTGTTACAGGACTTCACGGGGCTCCCCGTTCTCGTTGATCTCACTACGCTCCGATCCGCCGCAGCCGCCCGGGGATTACCTCCAGGCAGGGTCAATCCGATCGTGCCTGTCGATCTGGTGGTCGACCATTCCGTCCAGGTGGACAGCTATGGGTCTGTCCGCTCGCTCGCCGTGAACTTGGACCGAGAGTACGAACGAAACTCGGAGCGCTACCAATTCCTTCGATGGTCGAAAGGCGCGTACCAAAACCTGCGAATCGTCCCCCCCGGGAACGGCATCGTGCATCAAGTGAACCTCGAACATCTCGCCCAAGTGGTGACCTTGCACGGGGCGAACGGGAACTCCATCGCGTATCCGGATACTCTGATCGGGACCGATTCACATTCAACGATGGTCAACGGCGTTAGCGTCCTGGGATGGGGCGTCGGCGGGATCGAAGCCGAGGCGGTGATGCTGGGCGAACCGTATTTTCTGGCACCGCCCGAAGTCGTGGGAGTCGAGCTAAGCGGAAGCTTGCCCGAAGGAGCGACCGCCACAGATCTCGTCCTCACGGTCACGCGCGCCCTTCGAAAGAAGGGGGTCGTCGACAAGTTCGTAGAATTCACGGGACCAGGGGTTGCCCATCTGACCGTCCCGGATCGCGCGACGATCTCGAACATGTGTCCCGAGTACGGGGCGACCTCGGCGATGTTCCCGATCGATGAAGCCACTCTCGCATATCTCACGGGAACGGGTCGCGATCCGCACCTCGTGAGGCGCGTAGAGGCCTACGCGCGCTTGCAGGGATTGTGGGGTACGCGTCCCGTCGGGGAGTTGAAGTTCGATGATGTGCTTCACATCGACCTCGGATCGATCGTCCCGACGGTGTCGGGCCCCAAGAATCCGGAAGAGAGTGTTGGACTTTCCGAGGCGCCCACTTCGTTCCGCTCCGCCCTAGCAGCGTACCGAAAGAGCCACCCTCGGACGACCGAAACGCGGCAGCAGGACTATCCGTCGGACGATCTCTTGCAGCCGTTCAACGGCCCCCGACCGCCCGTGCCGTCCGGTCAGTTGCCATCCGGCGTTCCCGTGCAGGATGGCGCGGTCGTGATCGCGGCGATCACGAGCTGCACGAATACTTCGAATCCTTCTGTCATGATTGGCGCCGGGCTGATCGCTCGCCGAGCGTGGGAGTTGGGACTCAAAGTGCCCCCCTACGTCAAGACCTCCCTTGCGCCCGGATCGAAGGTGGTCACTGCGTACTTGGAAAAGGCTGGTCTCCTCGCTCCCTTGGCAGATTTGGGGTTTGACATCGTGGGGTACGGTTGCACCACTTGTATCGGGAACTCTGGCCCCCTTCCTCCGGCCGTCGCGGCTAGCATCGTGAACGACGATACGTTTGTCGCGGCGGTGTTGAGCGGCAATCGAAACTTCGAGGCGCGAATCCACAACCTCGTACGGGCGAACTATCTGATGTCACCGATGTTGGTCGTGGCGTATGCGCTGGCCGGCCGAATGGATATCGACCTGACACGCGAGCCGCTGGGCAAAGCCAAGGACGGTCGTGCGATCTATCTCAAGGACTTGTGGCCTCGCGCGGAAGAGATCCGACACTTAGTGGAGCAGAACCTCGACGCCAGCATGTATCGGGACAAGTACCGCGCTATCGAGGTGGGCGACGAGCACTGGGAGGCTCTCCAGGTCCCTCCCGGCGAACTCTACCCGTGGGATCCACAATCCACGTACATCCAGGAAGCCCCGTACCTGCACTTGCCTCTACCCTGGCTCCCGCAACACGGCGTTCTGATTCAGAAGGCGCGCGTCCTCGGAGTCTTTGGCGACCAGATCTCCACGGACCATATCTCGCCCGCCGGCGAGATCCCCGCCGACACTCCCGCCGGACAATTCCTCGCCGCGCATGGGGTCGCGGCCGCCGAATTCAACACCTATGGCTCGCGGCGAGGGGACCACGACGTCATGATCCGAGGAACCTTCGCGAACGTGCGGATCAAGAACCAGTTGGTCGCGCCACGCGAAGGCGGATTTACGATCCATGTCCCGTCGGGAACAACGGGAACGATCTTCGAGATCGCCGAACGATACCGAGCTGAGGGAACGCCCCTCCTCGTCCTCGCCGGGCGCAACTACGGGCAAGGAAGTTCGCGTGATTGGGCGGCGAAGGGCCCCCGCCTCTTGGGCGTGGGCGCCGTGATCGCGGAGTCGTACGAACGCATCCATCGAAGCAATCTGATCGATATGGGAGTTTTGCCGCTACAATTCCGTCCCGGAGAAGGGTGGCGACAATTGGACCTCACCGGACGTGAGACGTACCGGCTCGCCCTCGCGCCCGATTCCGAACTAGGCCCGAACGTGCCCGTCCACGTTGTGGCGATGATTGACGGAGAATCGACCCCGAAGACGTTCACGGTCGATTGCCGACTCCACTCGGCGATCGAGCTCGAGTACTATCGGGGGGGTGGAGTTCTCCCGTTCGTCATGGAACGTCGGTTTGGCCGATAAACGGGGGAATTACCCGAGTCCTCGGCCCTGCGGGCTCGCCCAATGGAGGGGTCACGGCCGCCCCCTCCGTTGTTACGATTTTAGAAAACAGCATAACTATTTGTAGCCCGTCCGTGGTTCGCCGCTGAATGAGTTCTTCACTACCGCCGACCTCGGGACCGGGCGATCTCAACCTCACCCGGCGCGAGAAGTTCCAGATGACGGTGCTCTACGCCGCGATTCTGCTCGCGACGGTCGGAGCGTTCGCGCTCGCCTTCTTTTACCTCCCTCACAGCCTCCCGAAAGGGGACGGGGTGGCAGGCGGCGGATTGCTCTTCACGGGGCTGGCGATCACCGCCTACATTCTCGGAATTCGTCACGGATTTGATGCCGACCATATCGCCGCGATCGACAACACAACGCGTAAACTCCTGAATGACGGCGAGCGCCCGCTCACCGTGGGGACCTGGTTCTCTCTCGGTCACTCCACGATCGTGTCGGGGATGGTCGTGGGGCTGGTCGTGGCCGCCGAGTTCATTCAGCGCCAGTACAACACCTTCGCGTCCGTCGGCGCCGTTCTGGGAACGCTCATCTCCGGCGCCTTTCTGTTTATCATCGGTCTCGTCAACGTGATTATTGTTGTCGAGGTCTACCGGATCTTCAAAGGACTCAAGAACCGAGAGCTCGACCAGAAGGCGCTCGACGCGCAGATGGAAAAGCGCGGGTTCCTCTATCGCTACTTTGGCAAGCTGTTCAAGATCATCAAGAAGCCGTGGCAGATCTATCCGATTGGGGTCCTCTTCGGCCTCGGCTTCGACACTGCGACGGAGGTGTTGCTGATCGGGATCGCGGTCGTGGTGGCGACCTCGGGCTCGATCCCGCTGTGGGCTGTCCTGATCTTGCCGCTCTTGTTCACCTGTGGGATGGTGCTCTCCGACACCACGGACGGATTTGCCATGCGCTACGCGTATGGGTGGGCGTTCCTCAAACCGATCCGCAAGATCTACTACAACCTTACCTTGACGATCATCTCCGTCCTCGTCGCGTTCGTCATCGGGGGCGTAGAGCTGTTGCAGGTCACGTCGTCCGAGCTCGGCTGGGGCGGCCCGTTCTGGAACTGGCTCAACGGCCTCGATTTTGAAACGCTGGGCTTCGGGATCGTGATCCTATTCCTTGGGGCGTGGCTGTTGGCGATGGCGATCTACCGGATCAAGCGCTACGAGGACGTCGGATTCGGTCCCGAGCCCACGCCACCGAACCCGCCCGGACCGGGGGCCGGCCGACTCCCGTCCGAATCGTGACGCGACGCGTCGTGCGACTCGGGATCTCGATCGAACCCGAGTTGTTGAAGCATCTCGACCGGTGGGTGCAGGAACGGAACTCCTCCAGCCGGTCCGACGCCCTTCGTGCGATCATTCGGAAAGAGCTCACGCGTGAGGAACTAGGCGACCCGGAGGCGGACGCGGTTTCGTGCGTGACGCTTCTCTACCGGCATAACGCCCCGAACGTCTTACGACGCTTGGCCGCGGCGCAGCATCGGTGGGGGGACCACATTCGGTTCTCGGGTCACATCCACCTGCAAGGCAACTCGTGCATGGAAGTCATCGCGCTCGTCGGGAAACGACGCGAGATCGTGCAAGCCGCCGAAGACTTGCGAGGAGTGAAGGGAGTGGCCGTGGGGGACTATTCTCTCACCTCTCCCGCGGTCATCGGAGGGCGTACCGGTCATCGGCATCCTCACTAGGGCAGGCTCGACGATGCCGGGGGGTCGCGTACAGGCATCGGCGCTCTCCCTTCCGATCGAGGAACCAAATCGTCTTCTCTTCGGCAGCCTCCAACTTGTATCGTGACCGCGTTGGACGAGATCCGCCCGAAGGTTCGATTCTTTGAAGGGCCGGAGCACCTGCGCGCGTGGTTTGAGCACCATCACGCTACTGCGACGGAGCTCTGGATTGGATATTTCAAGAGGGGGGCTTCTCGCACCGGGCTGAGCTACCTTCAGGCGGTCGAAGAGGCGCTTTGCTTCGGCTGGATTGATGGGCAAGTACGCTCGCTCGACGCGACGAGTTACACGAATCGGTATACCCCACGACGCACCGGGAGTCCCTGGAGCCAAGTAAACATCGCCAAAGTGCGGGAGCTGACCGCGCGGGGGAGAATGCACACCTCGGGCCTTACGGCGTTCGCGGCCCGCGATCCTCAGAAACGCGCCGGCTACACCTTCGAGGAGCCCGCGAAGGTTTTCGACGCCGCGCTGCTGCATGAATTCCACCGATCCCCGACCGGCTGGCGGTTCTTCTCTTCCCAGGCTCCCTCGTATCGGCGAACGGTCAGGTTTTGGGTGATGAACGGTCGACGCAGCGAGACTCGCTCAAGGCGTCTACAGATTGTCATCGACGCTTCCCGGAGAGGGGAGAGGATCGACCTTCTCGCGCCCGGTCGGCGAAAACAGTGACTCGAAGTTGCTCGCTGAGAGCGGATTCTACCCCGTTCTTGTAGAATGAGCGGGCACAGACGGAAATGTGCGTCCCTTTCGGGCGGGAATTGGACTAGTTCGGTCCGGGATTCGTCGTCGGAGCCGGCACGGGAGTAGGCGTCGGGACGCCGGAGGAGCTCCGAGGATTGCGGGCGAGCGTCGGGAGGTGCGCGAACTTCTTGTGTCGTCGAGGACCCAGCACTTCCTCCCCGAACAGAACGACGGCGCCCCCCACCAGGGTGACGACCGCTGCGATCAGGAAAGCGTACTGGAAGGCGACCAGGCTCGGCAGGTTGGTCCCGGCGAGGGGGCCGCTCGGAACGATGATGCCGGTGACGTACGTCGCGAGCAGCGCTCCGACCAACGGAGCGCCGACGCTTCCCCCCAGGTTACGGAACACGTTGTTCATGGCCGTGGCTTGTCCCATATCCTTCGGGTCGACCGTGAGCACCAACATGTTGATGATGGACGCATTCAGAAGTGCGATTCCCGCCCCGGTGACGAACTCGTAGACGAGACACTGGGTCAGCGTCGTCGCCGAGGCGAGCAAAAGGAACCCCACCCCCGTGAGCGCGGAGCCCGCGAGCGCGAGAGGTTTGACGCCCACACGAGAAACGATTACGCTCGCGATGATCGCGACCACCAGAATGGCGAGCGCCAACGGAACGATGTCGATACCGGCTTGGAGAATGTCTTGCGAGAACCCGCCCGACGCGGTCGGGAACTCGAATCGATAGATGAGTGAGAACAACGCCATGTACATCCCGAGGCCGGCGACCGTGAGTACCACGTTGGTCACGGCTACGTTCCGCTCTTTGAGGAGCCGGGGATCCACGATCGGCTCGCGCGCCTGCAGGGTCCAGCGCCGCTCCCATAGGGCGAAGGGGACGAGGAGGACGAGGCCCGTGGTTAGGAATCCCAAAGTCAACGCCGAGCTCCAACCCCAGGCCTGCCCTTGGGAGAGGGCCGCGACGATCCCCGCCAGCGCGCCACCCAATAATGCCGCACCGACGTAGTCGACCCGCACGTTGGGACGCCGGTAGGGAGATTCCCGGACGAGCAGGAAGACGGCGATGGTCAGGAGGAGCACGAACGGAATCGCCGAATGGTAGGTGTATCGCCATCCGTACGTTTGGGAAACGAACGAACCCACCGGAAGACTGATGGCGAACCCCACCCCAAACATGGCACTTAGAAGGCCTTGCGCTCGGGGGACCAACTCCCGAGGAAACTCCTCCCGCACGAGCGCCATCCCGAGGGGAAGGATCGTGAGCCCGATTCCCTGTACCGTCCGGGAAACGATCATGAAGCTAAAGTTCGGAGAAAATCCGGTCACCGAGACCGCTGCTGCGTACGCCAACATGGCGCCCATCAGCACTTTGCGCTTCCCGTGGATGTCGCCGAGTTTTCCGACAACGGGGCTCAGCGCCACGCCCGAGATCGCGTACGCAGAGATTACGAGCGTAACCTGTGCGGTATCGACATGGAAGTCGCTTTGGATCGTCGGGAGGGAGGGCGTCAGCATCCCTTCCACATAGAGAACGGTCATCACGATCCCGGCGAGCAGCAGCATTACCCGGTTCGCGTAGCGACTGTCGAAATTCTCCATCGTCTTCGGGGCGGGAGTAACGGAGGCGGACCGGAGGGCCGACGCAGACTGGGCGGCCGTCATTTCGCGCTCCGCAGAGGATTGGCCACTGGGCCGTGGATTTGGCGCAGATTGGCGACGAGCTGAGCCAGGGCGCGAGCCAGGTCGGCTCGCTGGCGATCTCCGATTCCCGCGAGACCCTTCTCCAAGAATTGGCGGCGCTCGGATTCCACGCCCAACAGGACCCGTCGGGAGCGCGCGGTCAAGGAAGTCCGATGACTGCGACGGTCCGTGTCCGGCGCGGAGCGTACGACCCAGCCCGCCGATTCTAAGATGTTCAGACTGGAGGTGACGGCGGGACGGCTGATACCAAATTGATCCGCGATCTGGGACGGAGGCAACGGTCCCTTCACCTGTAGCATCCGGAGCAACGTAAGTTGGGGAAGGGTCAACCCGTGCCGACGGGCTGCTAGGTGGAGAAAGATCATCGTTTCGCTGAACAGCTCGCCTAAGGCGGCAGCTCCGGCTTGGAGCTCCTGAGACCGAGCGGAATCAACGTGAGCCGATTTGAGCATATGATTAGGACAACAATACTATTTTGACTACTTAACGATATTCGGGTGATGGTGGAGAGTTCACTAAGTGACCGTTACTTCAGTCCGCGGTGGGTATCAGCCCCGCGTCCTTGCTCTTCCCCCCCCCAAGGGAAGCGAACTTAGGGTCCGATATCCCGAGTCAGTTCGTGAAGGGGTCCCGCAAGTCGGTTCGTCAGGTCTGGGACTTGCGTGCCCTCGCTTAACAAAAGTTCGACGGCGTGGCCCAGCGCTCGTAGAAGATTCGAACGATCGACGCCGTGAACCATCGCTGCCGCGGCCGCGGTGAGTACTTCGGGCGGAAGTCGATCCACGCCGCGGCCGTGATCCGGTGGGAGCCCGCGACGCAGGCATGCGAGCGAAAGGGCCTCATCGCGTACGCCCCCGATCCAATACTCCGCCTGCCACAGCCTTCCCCGCTCGATGCAGAAGCGAGCTCGCACGGCGTGATGGATGCCGCATCCCAACGCGTCTCGTGGGGGTCGAGGGGGCGAATGCTGCTTCCTGGTGGCGGTCCCGAAAAGAAGCTTGAATCGCGGACCATTATCCGCGACGAAACCCGGGGTCACCGACAAGTCCACCTGAAGAAGGCCTGGCAACAGGAAGACACGATAGCTGGTCTCTCGGTCGCGGAGATCGAAGAGTCGGACGGCCCCGAACGTCCGGTCCAAGTCCGCGGCCCAATCGTCGAGAATTTGTGTTGCCGGGGATCCGTCGGTAAGACCAAAGGTCAGGTCAAGGTCAGACCAACGATCCGAGCCGCCCACTGCGTCAGATCCAACGACCGCCCCACCGAGGATCCGTTGATCCTCCCGAGCGACGCGCAGAATGTGCTCTCGGACGCGCTCGCGGTACGCTGAGGTGAACATCAATCGTTCCGTCGGGTGCAGGAACTTGACGGAATATTACAGGGAAGTGTACGCCATTCCTCGCGGTACCCGCGCAGTCGCGCTGTACGGAGTCTCGAATTCAGGCGCCAATATGCCGTGGAGTCGGTTGCTAGATCCCAGCGCGCGCCGGAGCGCACTGTTCTATCGGTGGGTTTGTGGACGGGACCGTGGGGGACATCTATTCCTATAGGGTCTTGTATTGAGCCATCTACGAAATGGAGAAGGGTAAATTAGCACAGAGGCCGGCATTCGGCAGCTCGATCAAGGATGCCGCGTAGAGGAACTCGGCCCGGATTACCAATGGCGACAGAGCTCGAGTCGTTCCGTGCGTGGTTCGCCTACATCGCCGACGCGCGCCAGGGCTACCTGGAGACCTTCGCCAAGCTTCCGGCCGCAGAACTTTCGCGCGACCGAAGTGCGTCCTACCCCACGCTGCTCGACATTTTCGCCCACTCTCAGGGCGCCCTGTACTTCTGGTTCCAGAACTGCTCGACGGTACCGTTCCCGCCGCAAGATGCTGAGTCCGATGGTCCCGCCACGGTTGCAGTGCTGAGGAAAGACGAGACGTACCTCCAGACGCAGATTCGTGCGTTCATGGAGCGACTAACCGAAGGCGAACTCTCTCGTACCATCCCGGTAAAGAGGAAACAGCCATCGCCTCATGACTGCAACGTCCCCATTCGAGAGGTTCTATGGCATCTGGTAGAAGAGGAGCTGCAGCACCGCGGTGAGATCAACGCACTACTCTGGCAGATCGACGTCGAACCACCGATAGCCAGCTGGATCGATTGGGGCCATGACGTCGGCCGAATCCAGGATTCTTCTTCGAAGTGACTGTCGAACTCTTACGTGCTGGGGGCGATCTCGCGGTGCCGTGGAACAAGACGTTCGGCGCGTCTTCGAAGCCTGAAACGAGAGTGGGTCGCGGAAAGCGGCACTCGCGCCCCGCGTACAGTCGAGACGGCTGAGACTGTTCAGACTCGGACTCGAACCGGTTCTGGCCGAACTTGCGAGGAGGTGAGACGAGCCACGCGGATTCGCGCGCTCCTCGAGAATTCAACCCACCAGTTTCTATCGACGGTCGTCTGGTCGCCGTGGAGGGGTCGGCTAGGCCGCCTTTGTGCCACCCGAATGCGTCCGCGCCGCGAGGCCCAGGAGGAGTGCGCCCACAAATGCAAGGGAAACCAGGAGGAGGCGCACGTCGAACGCGGTCGTACCCGGCCCTCCCAGAGACGTTTGGAGGTAGGCTCCCACTCCGGCCAAGGCCACGACAATTCCTGCCAAAACTCCGATCAGGGTGGGGGACAAATTGCTCGGCATAGGATCCCGCTAAGCTGCGGAACGTTTAGAACGGACCCCTTTTCAAAAGAGCATCACATTTCGCCAATTGCCCTTCACCCGCTCGGGTTCTGGGGATATCGGGGGCGATTGAAGTCACCGTCCGGGGGAGCACGCCCGTGCTGGGATTTGAACCCAGGTCTGAGGCTCCGCAGGCCTCTAGGATAATCCAGTGTAGCAGAACCGGTTGAGTACGGTCCCGAAGCTACCCCACACGGGCACGCGGTCTCCCTTTGTATGACCTCGGCGCGGCGAGAAGGGCGGTCTATAAAAGACCGGGCTCGCCGCCGAGAGCAATCGAGCCAGACTTTATACCGCCCGAGGCTGACGCGCCCGACAGCGGCACGAAAGCGGACGGAATCGACTGATGGACGGAACGACAGCGGGTGATCCTTGGCAAGTCCTCCACGATCTGCCGATGGGTCGGCGCGTGACTATCACGGCACCAAGCGGCCAAACCTGGACAGGGACGATCGTCCCCCACACTGAGCTTTCCGGTGATAGAGTGATTCAGCTGAAACTATCGAGCGGCTACAACGTCGGGCTACGCGTGGAACCGGAGTTCCGTGTCGAGATTCTTCCTCAACAAACCGAGGATAACCGAGCCGAGGAGCAAGTCGGACTCACCAAGGAACAGGCCTCGAGTGCTCCGGGGAGCCGGTGGGTAGCGCTGCTAACCACGGGGGGAACGATCGCCTCACGCGTCGATTATCAAACCGGGGGTGTCCGTCCGGTCCGAGACGAAAACGAAATCCTCCAGTTCTATCCCGATCTCAACCAAGACGGGCCGGTGCGCGTCGTATCGGTTTTTGACAAGTTGAGTGAGGATATCGCCCCGTCCGATTGGGCAACGCTCGCCGACAAGATCGTCGCGACGTTTCGAGCGGGGGCGCGCGGCATCGTGGTGGCGCATGGAACGGACACCCTTGGATTCACCGCGTCTGTGCTGAGTTTCTTGCTCGCGAATCTGCCCGGCCCTGTGGTGCTCGTGGGTGCGCAACGCTCCCCCGACCGCCCGTCGTCCGATGGGGCCTCTAACCTCCACGCCGCGGTTCGGCTCGCTCGGGAGGGCGAGATTGGAGAGGTCGTCGTTCTGATGCACGCGGGATTGTCGGATGATCGGTTCGCCATACATCGCGCTACGCACGTACGCAAGATGCACTCGAGCCGGCGCGATGCGTTTCAGAGTCGCAATGGCCCACCGATTGGTTTCGTCAGTCCGGAGTCCATTACCTGGACGCAATCCGTAAGACCAACACATCCGACAGGGCTCGCGGTCGAAGGTCCTCTGAGCGACGAGGCGGCCCTCCTTTGGTTCTACCCGGGGCTGGGACCCGAGCAGGCCGCGGCTTTTGCCCGCGGTCGACGGGGCTTAGTCATTGCGGGGACCGGGCTCGGCCACGTTGCCTCCGCCCATTTCGCGTGGATCCGCGAGGCGGTCGCGAGTGGCATGATCGTGGTGATGACGACGCAGTGTCTCGAAGGACTCGCCGATCCGTACGTGTATGCAACCGGCAGAGAACTGTTGCGGGCCGGAGTTCTATACGTAGATGATTTACTCCCCGAGACCGCCTACACGAAGTTGCTCTGGGCGCTCGGTAGATCGAAAGAACCCGCCGAAATCCGAGCCCTCATGATGCAGGACCGCGTCGGAGAATTCGTCCGTCGACATGTCGTCGAGGGAGCCTCGTGAAGGCTGGCTTAGAGGTTCATCAACAGCTGGCCACGGGGAAGCTCTTCTGCGCGTGTCCCGCAGAACTCTCCGAGGAGGTGACGGGAACTTTCGCCCGCAAGCTGCGCGCTGCAAGCGGGGAAAATATGCACGTCGACGCCGCGGTGGCATTTCAATCAGCTCGCCGTCTGCTGTTTCGATACGAGGTGACGCCGTCGAACTGCCTTGTGGACGCCGACGAGGAACCCCCTCATACGCTGAACGCGGAGGCGATGGAGGTCGCGATGACGGTGGCCCTCCTGTTGCACGCCCATCCCTTGGACGAAGTCGAAGTCATGCGGAAGATCGTCATCGACGGGTCGAACACCACCGGCTTCCAGCGCACCGCTCTGGTGGCGGTCGACGGATACGTCGATCTCCACGGGAAGCGCTACTCGATCCCCTCCGTCTGTCTCGAGGAGGATGCGGCCCGGAAGTCCCGAGAGTCGGGGACTGAGGTCGTCTATCGACTTGATCGGCTGGGAATTCCACTCGTAGAGATCGCCACGGGTCCCGAGATCACGAGTCCTTCTGAAGCGCGCGAGCTCGCGGAGGAGATCGGCGGTCTGCTCCGCGCGACCCACCGGGTCCGTCGCGGCATTGGTACGATCCGCGAAGATCTCAACGTCTCGATCGAAGGGGGCCGACGGATCGAGATCAAAGGTGTACAGGAGCTGCGCCTGATCCACCGGTACGTTGAGTCCGAGATCGAGCGACAACAGGTGCTGCTCCGCGTCCGGGACGAGTTGAGGAAGCGGGCAGCGCCGCCTCCCGTCAACGACCCTCGAGACGTGACGTTCTTCTTTAGGGAGCACGGAAGCGGTTTCCTAGCCACGACGGCTCGCAAGAACGGAACCGTGCTTGGGGTTCGCTTGAAGGGCTTCGCCGGCCTGTTCCAGTCTCCCCCCGGTTCCGATGAGCGACTCGGTCGTGAACTCGCCGATTATGCACGAACGACCGGATTGAAGGGGCTGATCCACTCGGATGAGCTACCGGGGTACGGTATCGCCGCGGAGGAGTGCGATCTGCTACGAAAAGAACTCCAGGCCGGCCCGCAGGACGGATTTGTCCTCGTGGCCGATCGGTCGGCCGCACGGCTCCGGGAGGCACTCGACCGCGTGGTGCGCCGGGCGACCGCCGCACTCGAGGGGATTCCTGAAGAGACCCGCGATCCGCTGCCGGATGGCCGGACCCGCTACTCGCGGCCGCTTCCCGGGCGCGACCGGATGTACCCGGAAACTGACATTCCTCCCATCCCCGTCGACCCTGGTTGGGTGGATCAACTTCGGCAGCGATTGCCCGAGCGGCCGGAGCAACTTCGAGACCGTCTCGCACAACGCTATGCACTCCCGGTCGAAATGATCGGTCAAGTCGAAGGAGCCGGCGAGCTCGAACGCTTTGAAGCCCTTGCGGGAATGGGGCACGCTCCGTCCATCGTGGCGCGCCTCCTGATCCAGGACCTCCCCTCCCTCAACGCCAGCGGTCTGACGGTCGTACCCTCGAATGAACTCCTGAGCGACGTGCTGGGAGCCCAGGAGCGGGGCGAGTTCGCGAAAGAGGGGATCCCGCTTGTTGTCACGGAACTGTTGCGGGGCGCCAGCGGGATAGGCGCGGCCGTCGATCGCGCGGGATTCTCGGCTCTCTCTACGAGCGAGCTCGATCGCATCGTCGATGAGATCGTGAAGGCAAATCGTGACGTCATCCGAGAGCGAGGTAAGGCCGCCCTTTCCCCGCTGATGGGAGATGTGATGAAAGTCGTTCGCGGTCGTCGAGATGGCAAGGACGTGGCCGAAGCCCTCCGTCGATCGATCGATCGGATGCAGAACTCGTAGCGATGAGTCCCGTGACCCCTCTCCGCTCCCGACGGCTTCGAATGAAGGTCCGTGCCGTCGTCACCGACATCGATGGTACTTTAACGGACGCCGACCGCCGACTTTCGACCGAGGCCGTCCAGGCGATCCGCTCGGTAGAGACGAACGGAATCCCGGTCGTCCTTGCCACGGGCAACGTTCTTCCTGTGGCACTCGCGATCTACCGATCGATCGGACTCAAGGGGCCAATCGTGGCGGAGAACGGCGGACTCATCTACCGCAGGGACGGGGGGATCGACCGCGTGGAGAAGCTCGCGGACCGCACCCTGGCGCTAATGGCGTATCGCAAACTCCGGAAGGCCGGG
Organism: Thermoplasmata archaeon; assembly: GCA_049584655.1. Taxonomy (GTDB): domain Archaea; phylum Thermoplasmatota; class Thermoplasmata; order Lutacidiplasmatales; family UBA184; genus Lutacidiplasma. The sequence goes on from JBAUYF010000027.1 coordinate 157,442, forward strand.
CTGCCGGTCCGACGATTGTTCACGGACCGATGGCGCGAGACGGAGGTGGCGCTCGAACCCAATGTCTCCGTCGCCGCGGTGCGCCGCTGCTTGCGAGGCGGCTCCGTGTTCGTCGAGGGCACTGGATATGCGCTCCACTTGATGGAACGCGGGGCGGGCAAGGTCTTCGCCGTCCGGAAGGCGCTCGGAACGCTCGGCATTGCACTCGAAGAATGTCTCGTCGCAGGGGACGGAGACAACGACGTGGCCATGCTTCGCGCCGCGCGATTCGGGGTCAGCTTCCCGACCGCGAGTCCCCGCGCGCGACGCGCCGCCGACTTCATCGCCCCGTCGGGGTACGCCCGCGGGTTCGTGGAAGGTCTTAAAGCGGGCCGAGTTTACGGCGAGTAGGTCCCTCGGAGGAGGCGGACCGTGCTCGTTAGTCAGTGCGCCAAATGTGGCTTGCCCGCCACGTTACATTGTACGATCTGCGGGCGGACGTTTTGCCGAACCTGCTTGGACGCGGACGAGCGCGTCTGTACCGATTGCTTGACACTTCAGAAGCGAGCCCGGGGCGTGGTCGGAGTGCGACTCCCACCCTCGCGGCGAACAATCCGTCCGTACAATCAGTAATTGTAACCCGGTAGCACGAACGGTCCCTTGGCCGTCTGCCGGCTCAGGAACATGAACACGACCCCGATCGCTCCCGTGACGAGGCCAAGACCGAAGGTCGCCCACGCGTAGGGGCCGAGCGTGGGAAAGATCCGAACCACTCCGAAGAGCACCCAGCCGGCCTTGGGAGCATAGGCGTGCAGCAATAGGTTGGTAAGGAATCCAAGCCCCCAGCCGAGCAAGATTAGGAGACCGCCCGCAATTTTCAGTCCGATTCGCTCGTCACCGCCGTGATCCTCGGGGGGCGTCGCGGGCAGTTCCTGATCGTCGACCACGATCGGTCTGAGGAGAATCCGAGTCTTAGCCGTTGCGATTCCTTGCGAGGAGGAAGAGATCGGAATACGAGTTGCGTGACGCGCGCCGATCGATCGTCGGAGAATGGCACTGATGGGGTCGCTAGTGACCCCGATTTGGGCTCCCGCTATAATGCTCGCGCGAACTGGAGAGCCAGTTGCAGCAGGGTCGCCTCTCCGGGTTCCAGTCCTTGGGAATCCAGGTGGAGATGCGGCACAATCCCCGCGGAGCAGTTGGCGCTTGAATTCGTACTGAACCCCGTCACTGCGCCGGTAGTACCGTTCACGGTACCATTGACTTCCGTACCCAACCCCGTATTGCCGTTACAGGTGGTGTATTCTCCGATCCAAAAACCACCGTACGTGTAGTTGTAGTAGGTGCCCATGTACTCGTAGCTGTACGTGATGGTCGGGACCAAGAGCCAGTCCGCGCTCGCGCTTGAGTGGGCTGAGACGAAGGCCGACGCGTTCGTGTCGAAGTGGGTCGCAGCCTCGCTACTTCCGATGAAGGAGCCGGAAATCGTCGCGTTCTGGTAGACCGAGACGCAACTCGGGCCGGAGATTTCTCCCAGGTTTGTTCCCACGCTATTGTAGACCAGGATGAGCTTAGCAGCGGGTGTAGGCGTAGCCGTGTACATGATGACAGCCCAGACCTCCATCGAGCCCCCACTGTAGGCGCCCGTGTAAGCCGGAATCGTGGGAGGCATAGTCCCTCCGGTAAGCGGACAGGTCGCGTTCGTTAGGTTTTGGTCCCACTCGCCGGGAGAAACTTGGGCGGTTACCGAGACGCCCACCGCAAATATCGGCGTATAGCCCGGCCCTGCGGTAGTGGCCGCAACCGGCTCCGCCTGGGAATACGTCGCGGTTCCGGGAGATCCGCCGCCTCCAGAGGAGGTGAAGGTAATGGTCTCCAAAGCCGCGGCGCCTGCCACCGTAACCGAGCCTGAACTCGGCGCGGCAGTGTAGCCCGTAACGGAACCTACGGTGTACGAAAAGGTCCCGTTCTTCTCGGTGAACAGGATGGTCGTGGTGGTAGAAGCGAGATGGGAGCCGTTCAGAGTGACCGACCAGCTGGTACCTGCCGTGAGTCCCGTTTCTGTATAGGTCACCGTGTAGGTTCCGGCGGCCAATACCGAGAACGCGATCGACTGAGCTTTGGCAGCACCTGCGACGGTGATGCTGCCCGAAACTGGAAGGGGAACATATCCGGCAGCTGACGCTGAGAACGTATACGTGCCATTCTTCTCCGAAAATACAATGGCTGTACTGGTCGAGGATTGCGTAGACCCGCCCAATGTTACGGACCACGATACCCCAGCGAACACACCCGCGCCCCCGGAAGGAAGTCCGGATTCGGTGAAAGTAACGTTGTAGCTTGGACCGCTCGGTCCGCTCGAGCTCGATCCTCCGATCTTGAAACCGGGGATCAATCCCGAGAACCCGAGCCCTATGATCACGATAATGACCACTACGACCGCTACAATCGCCCCCTTCGCTCCGCCGGACATACCCTTCCGCGGGGGCGGGGGAGACGATGGAGGAGGCTGACCCATCGGCGCCGGAGGCGGAGTGTCAGCCGGAGTACCCGTGGTTGCCATAGAGACCGATGTCGGGGCAAAGGTGAGGTCCTACTTAACCCATCCTTTTTTTCTCAAAATCTGATGAAAAATATCGCTCGCGTCGATCACAATAGTTTCCTACCGGATCGTCCAGCGAGTGGATCTGATAGTCGAACCCGGTACTCACTCACTTCTTTTATATAGAAGTGGAAAATTACTTATGTTGAAATAGAGGTGACAATGTCGAACACTGCCATCGTAGAACTGCCCGCGCTAAGCCCATGGACCGACCTCGACACCGTCTGGGACGAGCTCCGAAGCCACTTCTTCGACTCGTTCGGGTTCCTGCCGTTCCCGAACGTCTCCGAAGCGTCCGCGAAGGAACTCGCGCCGAGACCCCCCCGCACCGACATTCAGGATACCGGCGCCGCGTACAAGATCGTCGCGGAGATTCCGGGAATCCCGAAGGACCGCGTGGAGATCCGCGTGAAGGGCTCCCAAGTGGAGATACGGGCGGAGAACGAAACCACCACCGAATCCAAGGACCAACCGTTCGTTCACCGCGAACGCTCGTTCCGCGGATTCTACCGGAGTTTCGAACTCCCGGAACCCGTGGTCGGTTCCGAGGCTACGGCCCATCTCGACCAGGGTGTGCTGGAACTCTCGCTACCAAAGCGAAGTCCCACGCCGTCCCCGGAAGAGGTCAAGGTCGCGGTACAGTAAGCCCAACCCAATGGGCCGCAGGGACCAAACGGTCCCTTTCGGCCCTTCCCTTTTTTTTGCCTAATTGGCTTCGACCGGTTCAGCCGAATCCCGGTAGGGATTTCGTGTCCTTGCCGGTCCCGGGCCGCAACGGCGACTTACGGAGCTCTTTGGGAGTCTCCACGAGGCGAACGAGTGGTGCGGACTGCACGATGTAGGCGGGAAGTCCCGTGTTGGGATCGTTACCCGCCCTTAGAATATTCATGATCTCGAGACGGACCTCGATGATTGAGCCGTCCTTCAACTTGAGGCGAACCTTCGCGTCGCCTTCGAGCACGGTGTAATCGACGATCTCGGCATTCGAAAGATCCGGGGGAGGCCCCCCGGGGCCGCCCATCATTTGGCGCCTCGTTCGGCGACCCGTTGCTTGAGCAAGGTGCGCGGGTCCTCGCCTCCGACCGTCAGGCCCATCGAAACGCACGTCCCGATGACCTGATTCATCTTCTCTTCGATCGAGCGACCGAACAAGTCCGCACCCTTGGCCTCGGCGATCTGTTTCACTTGCTCCAGCGAGACATCCCCCAGCACCTCGGACTTCGCCTTGCCCGATCCCTTCTCCTTACCGGCTTCCTTGAGCAGTAACGCCGCGACGGGCGGTCGCCCCACGACCAGCGTGAACTGTCGGGTCGACGGATTGACTTTGACGACGACCGGAACCCGCATCCCGGCGAATCCCTTCGTCTGTTCATTGATCGCCTGGACGACCTGGACTACGTTGACGCCGAGTGGGCCGAGCGCGGGGCCGAGCGGGGGCCCGGCGGTCGCCTTGCCGCCCTCGACCAGGACGCTCACCTCATCCGCCACTCTTGCCACCTCCCTTCTCGAGCATGCGCACGTGATCGCCGCGGACCGTAACGGGGATCGGCACGACGGCTTCGATCAGTTCCACCGTGATCTCCTCCTTGCCTTGGTCGATCTTCTTCACACGGGCCTTCTCGCCCTTGAACGGACCCGCGATCAGCTCGACGATCGCGCCTTCGACAAACCCTTCAACCGTGATCTTAGGTACGAGGAGCGGTTCGACCTCTTTGAGCGTCGTCTCGCCCGCCACGAGTCCCCGCGCCTTGCGGATGCCTTTCAACATCTCGCGGACCCCTTCGAAACTCATTCCCTCCGCGAATACGTAGCCACGCAACGCCGCCGGCACGAGGAGCGAAAAGACGACATCCGACTTCTCTTCCGTACGGGCGAGCAGCGTGTCGGCGACTTCGCGCTCGTAGCCACGGGAGGTCTTGATCGCCAGCACGGCCTGGCGAGCCACGCACGACAGGACGAGCTTCGCGGGCCGGCTCGTGTCGGGCCATTGGGCGCTGAGGCGAATCTCGACGCGATCTCCATAGCGCACCCCGACGGGGGCCGTGATCTGGAAAGAGAGTGGGACGCTGGCTCCGGGCATCAGTTCTACGGACGCCTTCGCGGTCCGGGCCACGAGATCAGCAAACGAGCGCTTACCCGGCGGAAGCCAGGAGACCGGCCATTCGGCGCCCTCGCCGGGATAGGTCGACGTATAGGCGATCTCGATCGAGAGCGCGGCGCTCCCCGTTTCAGAGTGTCCGCTCGAAAGCACGGCGGATAGGGTCGTGAGCGTACCCGCCGTCACATCCCGGACGGTGTCGTCAGCGGCTTTGAGGGTCAACAATGCCGGCGCTTCCGGCGGAGGGCCGGGCTTGGTCGGAGCGGCGGGAATCACCGTTTGCGCGGCCATCGGCTGCGCCGGTTTCGGCGTCTCGACGGCTTCACCGCCGAGCAGTCCAATGCCATCCTCGTTGGGTTTGCCCGCCATAGAACGCCCTCCGTCCGGAAACCGGCGACTACAGATAGCCCCAGATCCAAGGTCCGAGGACGGTAAAGAAAAGGTAAATCGAGAAGCCGACGAGGCCGATCAGGATTGCGCCCAACGCCGTGACTTCGAGCACCTTGACGTATTCGTCGGTGGTGGGCTTCCGCGCCATGCGCAGGATCCGGCCGTACCGGCCGTGCCCGACGGTACGGAGCCGGCCGTCGAACTGGTCCTGGATATGCTTCGCCCGGTCGAGGAATGCCATTGTTCAATCCTAGCGGACGATGTCCAGCTCCGGACCCGTCTTGCGGGCCGGCGCCGCAGCGCCCGTACCGGAACCGAAAATCTGAGGGGATTTAACTCCGGTGACCACGAGCATCACGCGGATCGTACTCTGCATCGTGGGATCGACCGCCGCGCCCCAGATGATCCGAGCCGTCGGCGAGATCGCGCGTTGCACGACCTCGGAGGCCTTCTGCGCTTCGCTGACGGTCATGTCCGGGCCGCCCGTGACATTGATGAGCGCTCCGGTCGCGCCGGCGATATCGACCTTCAGGAGCGGGGAATTGATCGCTTCGAGAACCGCATCTTCTGCTCGATTATCGCTCTCGGATTCTCCGATCCCAATTAGGGCCACGCCGCCGCCCTTCATGATCGTTCGAAGATCGTTGAAGTCGAGATTGACGAGCCCGGGGCGGGTGATGATCTCCGTGATTCCTCGGATTGCGCGGGCGAGTACGGAGTCAGCGACCTTGAACGCCGTTTGTATCGGTAGTCGCGGAACGAGCTCGAGGAGTCGATCGTTCGGGATGGTGATCACCGTGTCGACCGAGGCGCGCAAGCGCTCGAGGCCCTCGGCCGCGTTCTCGCCGCGCACCAAACCCTCGGAGGCGAACGGGAGCGTGCAGACGGCGATCGTGAGTGGGTTCCCGCCGTGTGCGTCTTTGGCGACCTGCGCGACGACCGGTGCGGAGCCGGTACCGGTTCCGCCGCCGAGACCGAGCGTAATGAACACCATGTCGGAGTCGGCGAGCGCCTTGCGCAACTCGTCTTCCGCTTCGTGGGCCGCTTGTTCCCCGACGGACGGGATCGCGCCGGCTCCCAGTCCACGCGTCAGGCGGCGACCCAAGAGAATCTTCTTCGGCGCGTGGATGGCGAGCAGATGTTGCGCGTCGGTATTGCAGGCGACCATGTCCGCGCCCGCGAGTCCTTCCTCCGCGAGACGGTTGATCGTGTTACATCCCCCTCCGCCACAACCGACGACTTTGATGTTCGTCTTGAGGGAGGCGAGCACCGCTTCGAGTTCGGCGTCGTCGTTCGTCGGAGGGGGCGGAGCCTCGGCTCCACGCTTCGGATCGCTCGGCAAATGGGACAAGATCTCTTGCGCGAGCGGTCGCATGGATGAATTTCCTCGGAGCGGGGGAGCAGTAACCCGCTTATAAAGCATTAATTCTGAATGGCGGCGGGTAGCCGTGGAGTACGCGGAGTGGGCTCCCTACTACGAGAAGATCCAGCAACAGTTTGGTTTTTCGTTCCCCCGCGAGGAAGCCGCCGCCGCCCGCCTCGTAGAGCTGCTCCCTGAGGCGGCGCGATCGCCGCCGTTGACGCGAATCGGACCTCGCCTCCGCGGACATGATGTAGTCGTCGTCGGGCTCGCACCCCGGGCCGGTCCCCCGCCGTTGTGGCGCCTGGCCTCCTCACGAGTGCCGCTCGCCGTTCTCGCCGCGGATGGAGCGGCTCGACCTTGCTTGGAAGCCGGGATCGTGCCGACCGCCATTGTAACGGATCTCGATGGACCGGTCGCTTCCGAGGTCTCGGCGAATGCGCGGGGGGCCTTGACGATCGTACATGCTCACGGGGACAACATTCCCGCGCTCGAGGAGTGGGTCCCCCATTTCGCCGGTGAACTGGCCGGATCCTGGGCCGGTGCCCCGACTTCATCTCTCCTCGACGTGGGAGGTTTTACTGACGGGGATCGCGCCGCTTTCTTGGCGGCCCATCTCGGAGCTCGGCGCGTCTTGCTTTGGGGTTTCGACTTCAAGAATGTCGAAGAGATCGACGCCGTTACGGCCGATCTCAAACGGGCGAAGCTCGAGTGGGCCCGACAACTACTCGGAGTCTTGGCCGAGCGGTCCACGTCTCCCGTCCTGACGTGGGAGATCGATGGGACGCTGCATCCCTACGTCGGCGGCAAGTAAGTCGTGTCGACCAGGTAGATTGCCTGCTGGGCATTTTCGTAGATGAGGACGAACGGAGCCGACGAAAGCCAGGCGATGGCCGCCGCGCTCAGGGGCGGTGCGGCCCCTGTGGGATTCAGCGCGACGCCGGCGTACATCACCGCATCCACGGCTACGTAGGAGATGGGGTGAATTACCGAGGGTGACGGCGAACCTCGAAGCTCTGCGGCCGCCGCTGTCCAGTTGGATCCGGTGAAGAGTGCCGGAGTAGAATCCCACGTGGCGTTATTCCCATCGAACCCAAAGATCATCGAGCTCAACCGATGGTCAGAAGCGACCGCGGCGTGGGAGGGCACATCGATCCCGACCCACATCCAGAGCGCCGCATCTTGGACCGTGAGACCTTCTTGAAAACCACCGAAGTCATTCTGCGGAGGATAGACGATCGCGGCATTCGCACCCAGGAGCAGGACCACCGCGACGGCGCCCACCACGATCGCACGACGTCCGTACCGATCTCCCGCACGAGCCACCAAACGACCGATCCCAACGGCAAACAGCAGTCCGAGAGGAAGGAAGAGGTATTCGACGTGCCGTGCCGCCGGCACGATCTGACTGAAGTTGGCGTTCGCGAGGTAGGTCGAAATGATCAGCCAGCCTAACGCGGAAAATCCCAGCGCGCCGAGCCACGTTAACGAGAACGGCGCCATCCGAGCGGGGGTTAGTACGCGTCGACTACCCGCTCCGAAGAGGGAGAGAGCGAGGATCGGCGCGAAAAACAAGATCGCCGCAACCGTGGTCGTCTGCGATGTGCCGGGGATGGGGATGAAGACCACCGCGAGCACTCCCCCGAATACGGCAGCCGCGATGAGAACGGCGTCACGCAGCACACTCCGATCCGTCGGGAGGCGGACCCACGGTCGGTCGGTTCTTCCAGATTGACGGCGAAGGGCGATCAATCCCCCGACGAGGGCGATCAGCGCCAACCCCGCCGCTTCGAAGCCGGCGAATCCAACGCCCGTGCTGGTGTGGACACCGGGAATGATGACTTTCGATACGAAGGTCGTCGTGCCGTAGAACCAGAACAGGAACAAGCCTGTGAGGAATGCGGCCAAGAACGCCAGTTCGCGCCTCGGGTAACGGCGGCTCCATAGCCCAGGTCTCCAAAGCTCCAGCAGAAGAATGCCACCGAGGGCGCTCACGACGAAGAAGTAACTGGAAAGATGGTGCGTCACAATGAGCGCCGCGCTCGTAAGGGAGAGCGGCACGTACCAACGAAGATCGCGACGGCCTTCGACGAGCATCCAGAGCGCGGCCACCACGAGAAAGTCCCCGATCGACAGAGGGGCCGGGTGCGCGATCGAGAAGAGGCGCGGCATCGCGAGGCTCGAAATCGCCGCCGCGAGCAACGCGATCGTGTCCTGCGGAAAGAGACGCCGGAAGAGTAGGAATAGGGGGAACACCGAGAGCACGGCGACGACGGGAATGACCACGATGAGTGCGGTGAGCGCATCTGTCCCGTACGCGCCGGCGGCGGCGCCGGAGAGTAGCAAGATCCCCGGGAAGTCGGGATAGGCCGCTCCCCATCCCAGGTATCCACCCCCATGGGGGAGGTGACCCGTTGACAACAGCACCGCGGTGAGTCGATAATATTCGCCGGTGTCAGAACCGAAGAGCGCGTAACTGAACAACGGTTGCAACGCGAGGAACACCAAGAAGAACGCGAGCGAAAAGAGCCAAAGGAAAGTGGCGCGGCTCATCGCCCTGGTCCGATCGCTCTCGGGACCCTCATTCCCTTCGATTGGAGGGTATGGGCTTGCCCGTAAAGCGATGACCCCGGAACGGCGAGGCAGAAATCGAGCGGCGTTCTTCGGCAGTAGTCATAAATAGGGGGGGTTGGTGCGGCCGACGCGAGGACCCTTGAATGCCAAGTAAGCCGAGCCGCGGAAAGGGGAGCAAACCCCACCGCTCGCCAGCGAAGCCGGTTCGCAAAGTCGCCGCGAAGAAACCGACTCCTAAGTCCGCACCGCATCGCCCGGCTCCCAAGGTGAAACCTGCTAAAGCGGTCAAACCGAGGGCCGAGGCCGAGGTGGCGGAGATCGCCCCGCTTCCGCGCTCCCCGGATTCGCGTCGTCATGTGCTTTCCCTCTCATTCGTTCGCGACGGGGACGAGTTCATGGCCCGGCTCGAGACGGATGCGGGGCAGATCACCGAGCTCAAGAACCGGTTCCTAGATCAACTGCTCACCCTCGTCGCGAACGAACTCGAAGACATCCTCGAGTGAGCGAGCGAGCCGAACCCGGGGCTTGGGCGCTCAGACCAACCACGTCGTGGGGTCGCCCGGCAACATCGGCTCATCGATCACATAGGTCCGCCGCGCACCGGCTTGGGTCATGACCAGGACCGTGGCCGTGGGTTGCGGAGAGAGAAGGCCCCTAGCGTGCCGCCGGACGAGTCGAATCTTGATCTCGTCGGCGCGCGGAAAGTTAACTCGGCGTCCCCAACGCTCCGTGACCACGATTTCCGTGGGTCCGATCAGCGCTCCACGAGGCGCCTGACCGAGCGTCATCCACGCCCCGACGATGGCAAGCGCGAGCGCCACCAGCGTAAAACCGAGGATGCCGGACTCGTTGATCGAGGTCCCGGCAGCGGTCGAGTGAAAGTCGAGTTCCAAAAAGAACGCGTAGAGCGCGACGAGGGCGAGGAGATAGAGCAAGTAAATCCGCAACATTCGAGCGAAACCTCCTGGGTTCGGTCGGAATACCCCACCCTTTTCGCTACTGGTAGGCGACGCGGGGGCTACTGAGTAAGAAGGATGCATCGCGGCCGGAGCGGCTGGGGGCCCGGTACGAGGGATTCGAATGGGGCGGTCGGCTTGCATCGACGTCTCTCGGGAATTCAGGCGTGAGGCCGAATCTTAAAGTTGGCCCTCCGACTGGCACCGGCTCGATGAAGACCGCGACAGAGTATCTGTGGTTTGAAACGGGAAAACGACGGGAGTTTCTGAATATTACGGACCAAGTGCGCCGGATCGTGAAATCGAGCCAGGTGCGCGAGGGGTTGGTCCTCGTTTCGGCGATGCACATCACCGCCGCGGTCTACGTGAACGACGACGAATCCGGATTGATCGGGGATATCGAGCGATGGGCGGACCGGCTCGCTCCTCCCGGAGATTACGCGCACCACCACACCGGCGAGTAGAACGGGGATGCGCACCTCAAGAATCTCTTGCTCGGCCACCAGGTCGTATTGCCGATCACGCGTGGCGACCTCGACCTGGGGCCGTGGGAGCAGGTTTTCTACGCCGAGTTCGACGGGCAGCGGCGCAAGCGCGTCGTGGTGAAAGTATTGGGCGAGTAGCCCTCAATTCTGCAGCTGATCGTCGATCCCCTTCGTCGCCGTCAACGGATGGGGCGCGTAAGCGGGCGCCGGTTTGGTGAGGTCGATTAGCGGAACCTTCCGGGCGATCTCGCGCGCCATGGCGGAGCAACTCGAGGGAGTGACGGGGCGTGCGGTGTACTGCGGGAGGGCGAGGTCGTAAGTCACGACCTTCTTCTCCGCGATCGTTTCCCACACGGCACGCCAGATGCGTTCCGCCGCCTCGTTCTCGCCGAGGTGTCGGAACAAGAGTTCGAGGCAGAGAATCTCGGCGACCGGGTCCGCCTTGTCCTGTCCCGCGTATTTGGGCGCGGAGCCATGCACCGGTTCGAAAACGGCGATGGAATCGCCGTACAGCGCTCCGGGCGCCACGCCCAATCCCCCGGCGAGGCCCGCGCAGAGGTCGGACAGGATGTCGCCCATTAGGTTCGTCGTGACGATCACGTCGTATTCGGACGGCTTCTTGACGAGCTGCATGCACATGTTGTCGATCAGGCGCTCGTCACTCTCGATATCCGGATATTGGGGCGCCATCTCGCGAAAAGCGGTTTGGAAGAGCGCCCCGGTCGTCTTCATGATGTTCGCTTTGTGAACCGCGGTGAGGTGGTGCCGGCGCTGTCGGCGCGCGAGCTCGAAGGCGAATCGGATGACCCGATCCGATGCCGCACGAGTCACGATCGCCACTGTCTCCGCCGCGCTATGATTTCGATCGACCCAATGTTCGACTCCCGAGTAAAGCCCCTCGGTGGTCTCGCGGACTACGATGAGATCGGTCTCGGGAAATCGAGTTCCCTCGCCCGCGATCGCCCGCGCGGGTCGGACCGATGCGAAGAGATCCAGGTCCACACGTAGTTGAACGTTGACGGAACGGAACCCTCCTCCGATCGGCGTGGTGATCGGCCCTTTAAGGGCCAGACGATTCTTTCGGACGGATTCGAGAACCGAAGCCGGCAGGGGCGTACCAGTCGCTTCGATCGCCTTTTCGCCGGCTTCGACGACGTCCCATGTGATCGGAACTCCCGTCGCCTCCGCGACGACCCGAGCCGCCTGCGTGACTTCCGGTCCGATCCCGTCCCCCGGGATCAGCGTGACGCGATACGACATCCTCTGCTCCAGCGTCGGCGCGAGGACGGCCCGCGGTTAAATCGTGAGCGGCCGTGCCGCTCGCCGTTTGCCCGACTTCACGCCTGCGCCGGACCGATCGAGCTCTGCGTCTCGCTGAGAAGCGTCGCGCGTGAAGGATGCTATTATAAGAATTCTTATAGAAAGAAGAATTCCTATGATGCATGCTGCGTGCGACGTATCCGGAAGTATTGACGACCGATTGGTTGCCTCCCACGGCTCTCGCTCGCCATGCCGAGGTGCAGAAGCTACTCGCTCTGCTCGACCCCGGCCACCCCCCGAAAGGTCCAGCTCGTGTCGCCGCCGTGACAGGTCCCCGTGGGAGTGGGACCTCGATCATCGCGCGACGAACCGCGCGCGAAGCGGTCGATCGGCTCCGCACGGTCCGTGACGGACCGCAACCGCTGACCGCGACGGTACGGGTACGTTGGTGTCGTGGAACCCTCGGGGTGGCGACCGCGCTCGTGCAGCAGCTAGACGAGGGGTTCCACGGCCGAGGATTTCCGGTCGCCGAAATTCTCGCCGGGTATCTACGGCGACTTCGCCGGATGAACCGGCCCACCATCGTGGTTTTGGAAGATATTGACGTGGGAGGTCCGTCGGTCGTTCCGATCCTACGCGCCTTCCATTCTCCCGACCGCTTCCTTCCGGAGGGCGAGTCCGGCGTTCCGCCGATTTGGATCATTCTGGCAGGTGGAACTGAGCAATTCGTCGGACTTGGGCGAGAATTGCCCGACTTGGAGCTGCCAAGTCGGTCAATTCGTCTGAGGGAGTATTCGCGAGCAGAGATCTATCAGATCGTGGAGGAGCGAGCCCGTCGGGCGCTCGGCGGAGATCCCCCTCCAGACCTCGCGCGACAGGTGACGAATCGGGTTCTCCGAGACGGTGGTGGGGCCCGACGGGCGATGGAACTACTGCGCCGCGAGCTCTCGATTCCCACCACGCTTCCGCCGGCATCGATGGGGCCGCTCACCGACTCGTGGTCACGCGGGAACATCGAGCCTCGCGTGCTTTGGGCATTGGACCGCGCGTGCCAGGGCACCTCCGCGTCGGTAGGTATCGTACGCGAATGGGAAGCCCGATTCGCTCGAGAGACCGGTCATCGTCCTCTCGCGGCCACGACCTTTTGGCGACGCATGATCCGACTCGAACAGGCCGGCGTAGTACGACGCGAGGTCCGGCCCGGGGGCGACGGGGGCACTCGGACGCTGATCCAACTTCTTGTGCCGGTGGAAGAGTGGGTCAAGAGTCGGGCGCCGCTGGAAACTCGTCCAGGGTTCGAGGGCGCTTCTGCTTCTCCATGGTTCGCACAACCGGAGTCGCCACCGCAACGGGAGCGAGCGCCGGCGACGTCGAGTCCGTGGCCTCCTTTCGACCGCGGCGTACCTGGTCGAGCACCGATGCGGCCAGCTGGGGAGACCTGAGCACTTGGCTGATGCGATCCATAGGAGCCGCTCGGAGAGCGTTCCGATCTTCGTAGCCGGCCCGGAAGAGAAGTCGGGCGCGTACGCGTCCGATGCCCCGCAACCGAACGAGGTCGAGGAGCTCTTCCCGGACGCCGTACCGGATGCGCAATGCGAGGTCGTCGATCGGCCGCGACAGGCGTCGCTGAAACCGGGTGGCGAGCCGCGAGGCCCCGAAGAGTAGCCAATCCGCGTCTTCGACCTTCGTTCGCAAGTCTCCCGCCCCGATGCCAAATTTTTCCGTCAGGGTTACGATAGGAGTCTCTGCGATCCACTCTTCCAAGATCGCGGCGGTCTTGAGCGTTGAGAGGAACAGATCCAGATCGAGCTCCAGAGGGGCCTCTTCAGGCTGGACCAACAGTTCGGCGGCCTCGTCGGTAAACCGGGCGAGGTACTGGGCCTCCTCCCCGCGCCGCAGGAAGACCGGGGGCAGATCCGGTGTCGCAGCGACCGCGGCGAGGATTGAGAACGGCTGCACGCCGATAGGAGCTCGCTCAAGCATCGAGCGGAGCACGATGGCGCTCAAAGGATCGAGATACAGCTCCGAGGTCATGGCGCCGAACGGCGTCGCCCGCAGGGTCGGTCCGGGCGCCAACAAGTCGTTCTCCTCGAGAAACCGGCGCACCGTCCGGATGGTGTCGGCGAGTTCCGGTAACGGAAGGGTGTGGCCGTAAAACGTTCCTTGAAAGAAATCCTCGAGTTCGTCCTCGGTTTGGACTGCTTGGCTCGCGATCAGCGCCAGCACGTGCATTCGAAGCGCGGGTTCGGCGGCGAGGCGAGATCGAATGTCCTCGGGCGGCGCCGAGAGGTAGTCATCGAGCAATCGTTCCACATCGTCGTCGCTGCGCGCGATCAGGATCGCCTCGCCCGTTCGGTCGAAGCGAGGGCGGCCGGCTCGGCCGCACATCTGTTGCACTTCCATCGCCGAGATCGGCGCTTGCATGCCGATTCGATCGTCGTACCGCGTGGTGTCCCGAACGATGACCCGTCGCGCCGGTAGATTAATCCCGGCGGCAAGGGTAGGGGTTGCGACCAAGGCCTTTAACACGCGGTCTCGGAAGGCCCGCTCGACGACGCGACGCTCCGGATTCGTGAGGGACGCGTTATGGAACGCCACTCCATGCGGGAGCAAGGCGGCCAGCCGACGGATTCCTTCCGTGTCCTCTTCCGACACGGACTGAAGTTCTTCGCCGGAAGCGCGCGCGGCTGCACGCTCAGCGGTCGTGAGCAGCGGCCGAACAGTGGCCGTCAATTGCTGGGCAGTTTGCTCACTCGCCTTTCGCGTGTTGACGAAAACGAGGGCCTGTCCGCCGTCTTCAATGACCGTGCGTACGAGTCGTGGAAGCGCTTCCCCCGGCGCGTCCAAATCGCGCGTCGTGAGGTCGGTGAAGAGGATGCGCCCTGCGTGGTAAACGCCGGACTTCAAAGGGACCGGTCGAAAATCGCTGCGGATGTGCCGCGCCTTGAGCCAGTCGGCGATCTCTTGAGAGTTCCCGACGGTCGCGGACAGGCCCACGATCTGTAACTCCGGCAGGACCCGTTTCAGTCGGGTGAGGGTCACTTCGAGCGTCGGTCCCCGATCGGGATCCCGCATGAGATGGATCTCGTCCGCAACTACGACGCCGAGCCGGTCCAGCCAAGGGCTCCCCTTTCGCAAGAGGCCGTCCGCCTTTTCGCTGGTCGCTACGAGAATATCGAGCTTGGCCAGTCGGTCCGCGGGCAGGTCGAAGTCGCCGATCGAAAGACCTATCCGGAAGCCGAGCTCCTCGAAGGCACGCAGCTCATCATACTTTTCCTGCGCCAAGGCGCGTAGCGGTACGAGGTAGAGCCCGGTCTGGTGCTTCGTCGCCGCGCGAAGGAGCGCGAGGTAGGCGACCAACGACTTTCCGCTGGCGGTCGGGCAGGCGAGGACAACGCTCTCGCCCGCGAGCACGTGCGGGACCGCCTCTGCCTGCGGCGGGTAGAGCGACGTAATCCCTTCTCGTTCGAGGATCCGGACCCAGGAAGGGTCGAGATGCAGATCGGCAATCGGAATGCGTCGTTCGGCGTCCGAAGGCGAGGGAGAGTCGGTGTCGGAATGACCGACCTTAGAGGTCACACGGCTCGAAGCCTTGCCAGTTTTATAGGGTTTCGTGACCGCCTGCCTCCGCCGAGCGATCGAGCAGTGCTCGGCCGAGAATCAGCTCCTGGATTTCAGTCGTTCCCTCGACAATCGGAAACACTCGCGCGTCCCGGAACAGTCGTTCGGCACGATGGCCGCTACGCGTCGCGGAAAGACCGGCAATTTCGAGCCCGCGATTGGCCAGCGTGACGGCCGTGCGGGAGGCGAACAGTTTCGCCGCCGAGGCTTGATCGATGTAGGGGAGCTTCGCCGCCTTGCGCGCGGCCGCGTTTGCGACGAGCGCACTTGCGGCCGCGAGTTGTGCAAACGAGTCAGCGAGGATCCCCCGCTTCCAGTCGGTGGGATCCTGTTCGACGGAGAGCCGCATCTCATCAAACGCCCCTCGGGCCACCCCCAGCGCACACGCCGCGATCCCGACGCGGCCGCCCGTCAGAGCACTGAGAGCGATCTTGAAACCGGAACCTTCTGCCCCGAGGAGGGCATCGAACGGTAGCTTGGCCGATTGGAATACGAGCTCCGTCGTTTCGCTACCTCGGATACCGAGTTTATCGAGGCGCTGCGCAACGCTGAAACCCGGCGTATCCCGAGGCACTAGAAAGGCGGAAATCCCACGATGGCCAAGACTCATGTCCTGCGTCGCAAACGCGAGCGTTACACCCGCCAGGCCGGCGTCGGTGATGAACATCTTGGTACCGTCGAGCACAAACCCGTCGGGTGTTCGTCGGTAGCGACATTGTAATCGCGCCGCATCCGACCCCGCGCCGGGTTCGGTCAGCCCGAACGCTCCGATGATCCTTCCCTCGCTCAGCGGTCGTAGGAATCGTTCTTTTTGCGCCGTGGTGCCCCATTCGAGAATTGGCGCGGCGCAGACCGAAAGGTGAACTGCAAGTAACGTCGCAACCGCTCCGCTCGCCCACGCCAGCTCCTCGAGGACGGCCGCGACATCCCGGGCATCGCCTCCAGCCCCGCCCCATTCGCTTGGAGTACCAAGGCCCGTGAATCGTTGCGAGGCAAGGCCCTTAAGGATCGTCTCTGAGATTCGATCGGTGCGATCGATTTCGGCGGCCAAAGGCTCGAGTTGATCCCGCGCATAGGCGTGGGCGCGAGACCTCCACTCTTCACTCTCCCCGGGTAACGAAACTAGGGACGCCATCGACATCCGGGGCAATCCAACGGGGTTAAAGCGCCGCACTCCGAGTCGGCGTTCCCAGCCGCGCTGAATCGTAAATCCGCCGAAGCCGTTCGAGGTGGGCCGCGGTGGAAAATTCACCTTTGGCCCACTCGCGCCCTTGCCCCGCGAGCACGCGGTAATGAGCATAATCGCCTAACACGCGTAGGATTGCTTTCGCCAGCGCATCGGAGTCGCCGGGTGGAACGATCGATCCGTAATTGCCGACCGTTTCGGGGAGACCTCCGCAATTCGACACAATCGATGGAATGCCGTACGTGAGCGCTTCGATCGGTGAGAAACCCAGGTTCTCCCAACCTAAGGAAGGCACGACGAGAAGATGGATCTGGGAGAACCAAGCGCGCGTGTCGCGGATCCAGCCGTCGACCGTGATGCCCTCGGTCGGAGGTATCGGATGCGGTCCCTCCCCGGCGATGTGCAAACGGAGATCGGGATATGTTGTGCGGGCGATGTTGAACGCCCGAAGCAAGACGTCGATCCCTTTGTACCACACCACGCGTCCCAGAAAGCCGAGTGTGAACGGGCCGCTCGGCGGAGCCACCGGGCTGTCCGGAAACGGGATCATTGGCCGCACGAGCGACGTCGGAGCGTAGCCGTTCGCTTCGAGCGCGGTCTGGGTCGCATGACTTGTCGCGATGTAGGTCCGCACGCGTTCCTTCACGTAGCGATCGAAGTAGTATCGTTCCGCCAAATTCACGGGTAGACCGTATCCGACCTTGCAGCCCGTAAACTGGCAACGAGGGAGAATCCCGCCCGGACACGCCGTACCGTCCGGGAGAGTGAGGGTCGAGATCGGGCAGATGATCTCGACGTCATGGGCCGTGAAGACAATCGGTTCCTTTCGTCCGGCGAGCCATGGACCCAATGCCGGAAATCCGCCTCGAAAATGGTGAAGATGGATGATGTCGGGTCGCGCGTCGGCGGCGACGCGGTCGAGCCACCGCGTCAATGCGGCCGGAGCGACCAGAGTACCCGCGGCCTGCCGCGCGATCGAACGAGGGAGAAGAAAGGTCTCCATTGGCCCGAGGCGCTCGGGCGGGGGATCGGTCACAATGACGGCGGTCGTAGTATGATGGCCCTCCTGTGCGAGCAGCGGTGTGATACGCTGGATGTAGATCTCGGCCCCGCCAATTCCGGGGCCGTCCCAGCCATTGAGTCGTAGAATGTTCATGCTGCTCCGCTATCGCCGTTTGAAATCGAATCGTTTTCGCAATTCAAGGAATGGGTCCGGAACTTGGGGGTCCCTCAGACTAGGCAGGAAGGAACTCTTATTGACTGCCTCCACCGGTGGGAATTGAGACGCCATGGCGCAACCCCCGGCTCCTTCGCTCAAGGATCGATTCACGTCCCTCGATACGCTCGCCGTAGTTCGGGAGCTTCGAGCGCTGGGGCGATGGCGCGTCGACAAAGTCTTCGACCGAATCGGGGGGGGGTGGATCGTATCTCTCCGGGTCGCCGGAGAAGGGCGTCGCGAACTCGTCCTGGTCCCCGGTCGGTACGCCGCCCTCATCCCGGAGCCGATGGCTCATACGGAGGAACTTTCGCCGATGGCGCGCGAGCTGCGTCGGTTGCTCTCTGGAGCCGTGGTCACCGAAGTTGCAGAACCGGCCGGCGAACGTTACCTGGAGATACAGCTCCAGCGCGCCGACTCCCCAGAAGGATTGACGCTGGCGCTCGAACTGTTTGGGACCGGTAACCTGCTGGTCGCCCGCGCGGGAACTATCGTGGCAGTTTTGCACGCCAAGACATGGGCCCATCGAGCCGTTCGGAGAGGCGCGACCTACCAGCGACCCCCGGTGCGATTGAACCCGTGGACCGCAACCTCGAGCGAACTCGAGTCGGAGTTTCTGCGTTCGCGCAACGACCGGACCCACACGCTAGCCGCGCGCCTCGCCCTCGGCGGACCGCTTGCCGAGGAAGTCATCGATCGTGCGAAGCTCGACGGATCGGTTCCCGCCTCGATCGATGCAGGATTAGCGGCCGGCGAAGTACATCGAACCCTTCGAGAGTTACTGGCGGAAGTAGGCGAACGACCGAAGGGCTACCTCTACCGCACCAACGAAACGATCGTCGATGTCGAGCCGTTCCGCTCTGCACGTTGGTCGAAGGTTCCGGGGGTCGAGGAGAGTAGCACCTCCACGTTTGGCGAAGCCGCCCACGCGTTCTTTGACGGCCTCGTAACGGTAGCACCGCCAACGCCTGAGCGCGATGCCGGACCGAATCCGGAGCTCCTGCGTCAGCGGGACCAACAGTCTTCGGCAGTCTCTCAGCTACAAACGGAGGTCGCGGAATTCCAGGCCCAAGCCGACACGCTGTACTCCAACTATACCGAGGCCGAAGCGGCGCTGGCCGCAGCAACACGCGAGAGCGGGGCGCGGGACCGACGCGTGATGATTTCGGTGAACGGGCGCACCGTATCGGTTTTCCGAGATCGGACGATTCGAGAGTCGGCCCAGGCGCTCTATGACGAGGGTAAACGGGTTCAGGCAAAATTGAGCGGCGCGGTCGCAGCGCTTGCCGAGACCGAACTGCGAATTCGGGATTCCAAGGACGCGGAGGCCGCGAAGGCGGAAGAGGTTCGCGTTCGCGCGACGATGGCACCGCCGCGCAAATCCCACTGGTTTGAAAAGTACCGTTGGTTCATATCCTCAGAAGGCGCGGTCGTTGTCGCCGGTCGCGACGCGATTTCCAACGACCACATCGTCCGACGCTACCTCCGCGACGGAGACATCTATCTTCACGCGGATATCCACGGCGCCGCGAGCGTGATCGTAAAGCATCCCGCCCCCGGCGCGCCGGAACTGACGGAGACCACCTATCGCGAAGCCGGTCAGTGGGCCGTCGCATACTCGAAGGCCTGGCGCGCCGGCCTCGCCTCGGCCGCCGCGTTCTGGGTCGCCCACGACCAAGTCTCTAAATCCGGAGCCAGCGGCGAATTCGTGGCAAAGGGAGCCTGGGTCATTCACGGCACCAAGCACGTCCTGCCCGACCTTCCGCTGGAACTCGCCATCGGCGAGATCGACTACCAGGGGGCTTCCTTGTGGACCGTGGCCCCGCCCCCCGCGGTGCGAGCTCGGGGAAAAGTCCGGTTCCTGTTGACACCGGGGCTCGAACGAGAGCGAGATGAGCGCGAAGTGGCGCTCGCCCGGGACCTCGGCGTCCCACGATCGCGACTCCAATCGCTGCTGCCCGCCGGCGGCATTGACGTGCGTCGAGCGTAGATGCGCTGGACCTCGCGGGCTTCAAACCCGTCGTCCTCGCGTCGCCACGTCCGACCGCGTGCCCGCAGACCGGCGATGAAGAGTCGGTCTCCCTCCACCTGAATTTCCCCTCCAACCGTCAGGAAGGTCTGGGGCGGAACGACGATGCGGGCCGGTCGAGTTCGTCGCTCCTCAACGATCGAAACCGGTACGGCGGCTCCTTCGTCGGGAGTGACCCAAATCGCACTGATCCGATCGACGATTTCGGAGGAGACCCGGTGTCCGGTGCGCGTGTCGATCCGAAGAATGCGCACCGCAGGGTTCGAATCGGGGACACGGTGGCCGACCTCGAGTCGTTCCTTGCTCGGCCGTCGAAGGGACGTCGCTATTGAACGTGGCCCATCCGAAACGATCTGACGGATGCTCCGGAGTTCCGCGCGCTGGGTGGAGAAGGGATGCGTCCATCGACAGTCGTTGCATCGCGCCAATCCCTCGATGCGCCGAGCCTGCGGATCGGTGACCTTGACGATTCGATGGAGCGTTTCCCTCGCGCAGTTCTCACAATGGATCAACCCGCCCCGCAACCGAGTAGGAGTAGGGGTAGGCGGGGCTACCGAGCTCGGATCGTCCTCCATACGGCTGTGGTGCCTCGAGTTAGACGCGCATAGCGTTTGAGGTTGGGTTTCGGGAACGCAAACGTTTACGCGAAGCTGGCGTTCGGCCGATGGGTAGCGCGGTGCGAATTGTCGTAGCGATTCATCGGTACTTTCCAGCGACCGGTGGGAGCGAGCGAACCGCACAAGTAATCGCCGAGGGGGCGGCTCATCGGGGTCACGAAGTCACCGTCGTGACTCAAGCCGAAACGGGCGCGCCGGCCCGAGAGGTGCTCAACGGCGTCACCGTCATTCGAATCGGGATGCGGAAGTTCGGACGCTTCCGCATCCCCCGCGGGTACCTCCCCGTGCTTCGCTCGTTGCCGGCGGATGTGTTCCATCTTCACGGAAATCGGATCTGGTGCGTGGACTACTATCTCCCCTGGGCACGGTCCTTTTCGTGGCCTCAAGTGATCACGCCGCACGGTTTCTATCACTACTGGATGCGGAGGGGTTTCATTCGCTGGCTCTACTACCAGCATTACTTTCCGGCTCGCCTCCGGGCGTTCGCCGCGTATGCGGCGCACACGGAAGGCGAGCGCGACCAAGCCGTCAGCTGGGGGTATCCATCGGATCAGATCAAGGTCATTCCCGCTTCGGTAGACATCGCCGAATTCTCGTCGCCGCCCGTCGACATTCCGGCGGTCCGGGCCGCTTGGGGACTCTCTCCCCCTCGAATCGGCCTGTTTGTCGGGGCTCTCTTCGATAACAAGCGGGTCGATCGCTTGATTCGGGCAGTGGCGGCGACCCACGGGGAGTGGGGACTCGTCGTGATCGGTGCCGACGGCCCGACTTCGCCTTACGATCGAGGCCACTGTGAGCAACTCGCTCAACAGTTGGGCGCCCCCGTGCGTTTCCTCGGGCCGCAGCCGCGAGCGGCGGTCATCTCGGCAATGTTCGCGGCGGATGCGTACCTCCAGGGAAGCGCGTTCGAGGGTTTCGGAGTTAGCTTGCTCGAGGCCATGGCGGCAGGCCGCCCCTTCCTCGCCTTCGATACTGGTGCCGCGCATGAATTGAGTCGCACCGGCGCGGGCTTCTGTGTCCAAAGTGAGGGGGAGATGATCGAACGGCTGAAGGGCTCGACCGCTGAATTCAACTCGATGGGGGCTGTTGGGCGTGCGGCGGCCCGAGAATATTCACCCGATCGCATGGTCGATCGCTATCTCGCCGTGTATGAGTCGATCGCCCGCCGATCGGGGGCCGTTTCCGAGAAGACCAGGGGGTCGGCCGGAAACCTGTAGTCCTTTTTTCAATTGGGGCGGCCGTCTCGATTGGGGTGACGACGGGGTTCTTCGCTGTCCAGCCCGATTCGGGGGAGACCTTGGGCCCTACCGAGAAAGTTATCCCAAGATACCCATTCCAGGAATTCCCTCCCGCATCAAGTGCACCGGAGGGGGCGACTTCATCGCATGAAATCGGCTAAATCATGCGGTCAAAAAGGATGAAGCGAAAGCGACGAACGGGTTGCGCTCCTCGAGCGTCTTGGAACGTTACGACGGCAGTCCTTACCGCCGGACTTCTGCTCCTGCTGGCCGGGTTCGTAGTAGCTCAAGGAGTGTCTTCTCTTCAGCCTCCCTCATCATCGAGCTCCAAATGCTATGTCAAGGTCGATTCCGTGACGGGAGTCAATTTCAAATCGCTCTCAAGCACGATCACGATCCACGGACGTTGCTTTGGGACGGATCCCCACTATGTTTCGCTCGCCCCGTACGGATACACAGGAAAGGATACCTATGATTGTGGAGGCGCGATCGACGGTCCCAGTCTTCGCTTCTTGGATTGGGGACAAGGTCAATGGGCCGCCGGGCGCTTCTTCGGCTCCGACGGGTCCTGCACGAGAACGAATGCGATTGGACTGAATTACTTCGGTTGGAACGATACGACGATCGTGATTCACGGATTTGGAGACGGCCTGGGTCTCCCGGGTTCCGGGGCCACTTGGATCATGTATCCGGGCGACGCATGTTCGATTGAGGTAGCGCATGACCGCGACGGAAGTCGGTACAACTATACGCTCCCTGCAGGGATTTGCTGAAGCGATACTCAGTTCGACCGAACGGAGCCGTCGGGTTTCGGCAGGATTCGCGCGGCAACCTGTTGGCCGGCGGCGTTGCAGGCGACATACTCGAACGGATGGCCCGAGGCGCGGAGAAATTCAGCAAATGCCAGGTACTCGCCTCCCGTTTTCCAACCGGGATAGCCAAAATAGTCGTCGAAGACAAGGATCGTGCCCGGTACGATCCGATCTCGTAGCGCTGAGAGGACCGTGGAAGTCGAGGAGTAAAGGTCGGCATCCAGATGGAGGAACGCCGCAGGGCGAGCGTCGAGGCGCTTCACAAATTCGGGAAGGGTCTGATCAAAATAGCCCGATACGACCACCGCATTCTTCGGGACTTCGGGCGGTTTTCCGTCTGGACGCGCGAACGTACCGGGCCAAACGCCCGGCTTCCAGTACTCCGGCAGGCCTCGAAACGAGTCGAATCCGTAGACGGTTCGGTTGACATGGCGGCAGATGAAACGCAGGCTCTGGCCGTCAGCCACCCCGAACTCCGCATAGAGCCCATCAAGGGACACCCGGCCGAGGGCGATCTCGAGGACATCCCAACGAGAAGCGGTCAATCGCGCTTGCGGCATCTGATCCCGAATGAATTCGAGCTTCTCGACCGTGGCCGCATCCCGCTCCCCCTCGAGTTCCTGCAGCCAGTCGAGCGAACGGCCCCGCGCCATCGGGTCTACCAAGTTCGACACGACGTATCGAAGCAGCCGGGGCGGCTCTTTGTGGGCAAAGTAGGCGAGACAAAGTCGCCCGAGGCAAAACATGCCCCATCGCAATCGGAGTTGGAGGTCCGATGGGGCAGCGTTCACAACCCCACCGATGGTCGGCCCCTATAACGGATATCGCACGAACTCGGCTGGGGCAGTTCGGCTCTGCCCGCGGACCTAGAGAACCGACGAACTTCCAGCAGGTTTCGCCGGAAATCGGCTTGGCGAAATTTCATATCGGCCAGACCCGCCGCGGCAGCCCGCAGCTGCCGCGGGGCACCCGGGGAGGTCGAGGGGCCTTCACGCCTCGTTAATGACTTTCTGCGACCGGATGAACGTTCCCTTCCGGAGGTCGGATACGGCCTCCAATATCTCTTCTCGCGTGTTCATGACGATAGGGCCGTACCACGAGACCGGCTCGTGAAGTGGTTTCCCCGATACCAGAATGAAGCGCAATCCTCCTTCCTGCGCATGAATGCGTACGACGTCCCCGTCGCCATACAGCACGGTATGGCCGGGGCGCGAAACCGATTCATCGGATGGACTGAAGGGGCTACTGTAGAGCGGCTGAGTTTCCTCCCCGACCGCGGGGGCGCCCATCGGATCGAAGCATCCCGCTCCCTCGATCGCCTGGGCGAACACTGTGTATCCCTTCTTGACCGGCAGATGGAATTTCGCATTCGGAGGAAGTGTCACGTCGAGATAGAGCGGGTCCACCGGGATGTGCTTGACCGGACCTTCGACTTTATCATAAGATCCGGCGATCACTTTCACGACGCAACCGTCCTCGCCATGTACGACGGGGATCTCCGTAGCCCCGACCCCGCGATAGGCGGGCGTCTCCATCTTGAGGGTGTGCGGTAGATTGACCCAAAGCTGGAAACCGGAGAGGAGCCCCTCCGTACGTTTGGGCATTTCCTGGTGCATGATACCGCTTCCAGCGCTCATCCACTGAACATCCCCAGAGTCGATGACGCCCTGATTGCCGAGGGAGTCTTCGTGTTCCGTTTTCCCGGATAGCATGTACGTGACGGTCTCGAGCCCCCGGTGGGGGTGCCACGGGAATCCCTTCACATAGTCCGCGGGATCGGTCGATCCGAAATTATCGAGCAAAAGAAAAGGGTCGAGGAGGGGAACCTCGGTATTTCCGAACATCCGATGAAGGCGGACTCCGGCTCCCTCCATCGTTTCCGCGCCGCGGAACTTTCGACTGACGGTCCGTACGGTTTCTCCCATTTACGCCACCTCGTGATACAGAAGGCCTTCGTGACCACTCCTCAGCGCCCCGGCCGTCCTCCAATTGGACTCAAGAGAGCGCGAGGGATCCATGGTGACCCACAGCAGCACCAGGTCGTACTTAGCCCGGGCGTTACGGTCATTTCACTTGGAGAGGTCGGAGTAGAGGCTGAGTTTGATTTCTCGAGTCGCTTTCGAGGAAACACGCGGATTCGGGAGGCAGAACTTCTGGTCGCAAGTCTCACGGCGCTCAGAAAATTGGACTGGCTACGGGTCGTGCGGGACTGACGGGCGACCCTGGCTTGCGGCGGGCGCTAGTACGAGCGCTAAAAGAACGAAACATCCTGCGCACGGCCGACTAGTACCGACCTCGAGGTACCGGCCCGCCACCTTTTCCTATTCGCGGTGTTGCCGCTGCCCACATGGGCGATTTGGATCTGACCCGCATTAACACGCTTCGGTTCCTTGCAGTAGACTCGGTAGAAAAGGCGAAGTCCGGTCATCCGGGCCTGCCCCTTGGAGCGGCGCCCATGGCCTACGTTCTCTGGGACAGATTTCTGCGGCACAATCCAGCCGATCCGAAATGGCCGAATCGAGATCGGTTCGTTCTATCGGCAGGCCACGGGTCCGCCTTACTCTACGCGTTACTCCACCTCACCGGCTACGATTTGCCCATCGAGGAGCTCAAGCAATTTCGCCAGTGGGGCAGTCGCACTCCCGGACATCCGGAGTACGGTCGAACCGCGGGAGTCGAGGCGACGACCGGTCCCTTGGGTCAGGGATTCGCGATGGGCGTAGGCATGGCAATCGCCGAACGCCACCTCGCGGCCACTTGGAACCGGGAGGGGATTCCGATCGTTGACCACTACACCTACGGCATTGTGTCGGATGGCGATCTGATGGAAGGAATTGCCTCCGAGGCGGCTTCGCTCGCGGGAACGCTCGGGCTGGGCAAGCTGATCTACCTCTACGACGACAATCACGTCACGCTCGAAGGTCCTACAGTCTGGGCGTTCACGGAGGATGTTCCGAAACGCTTCGAGGCGTATGGCTGGCAAGTGTTGCGAGTACCCGACGGGAACGACTTGAATGCGATCGATTCCGCGATCCGTCAAGCGCGTGAAGATATCACGCGACCTTCGCTGATATGCGTGCGTACTCACCTCGGCTACGGTAGCCCGGTGCAAGACACCCGGGAAGCGCACGGTGAGCCCCTGGGTTCCGCGAACCTGAAAGCGACCAAGGAAAAGCTCGGATGGCCGTTGGAGCCGACGTTTCTCGTCCCTGAGGAGGTTCGAACGCATTTTCGCGCCGCGTTGAGCCGGGGCTCCCAGTGGCAGAAGGAGTGGGAAGCAGTTCGAGACCGACTCCGTTCAGAACAACCGGCGCAGGCGCATCAGATTGAAGCGCAGATCGCAGGCATGCTCCCGACAAATTGGGACTCTCAGTTGCCCACGTTTAAGCCGAGCGACGGGCCGATGGCCACGCGAGATGCCTCCCAGAAGGTTCTGGATGCGCTGGCACCCAAACTACTAGCGCTACTTGGGGGTGCCGCGGATTTGTCTCCCTCGACGAAGACGCTGCTGCCGGGCGCGCCCGACTACTCCCACTCCGACGCGCTGGGGCGTAACTTCCACTTTGGTGTTCGCGAACACGCCATGGTCGGCTGCCTCAACGGCATGGCCCTGCACGGTGGATTGATCCCATACGGCGGAACCTTCCTGGTCTTCTCGGATTACGCTCGAGGTGCTATTCGGCTTGCGGCGCTGCAACAGACCCATATTGTGTTGGTCTTCACGCACGACAGCATCGGAATGGGCGAGGACGGGCCGACTCACCAACCGATCGAGCACTTGGCGAGTCTGCGGGCGATCCCGGGTCTCGCAGTGTTTCGACCCGCTGATGCGAATGAGAGTGTTGCCGCCTGGAAGGTGGCCGTCGAGCGCAACGGACCGTCCGCGCTGGTCTTCACTCGACAGAAGATTCCAATCATGGACCCCAACCGGTATCGGATTGCGGAGGGGACTCCGCGCGGCGGGTATGTGCTGTCCGAGGCCCCCTCCGGTCAGCCGGACCTGATCCTGATTGCCACGGGCTCGGAAGTTGCGCTCGTATTGGAGGTGCAGAGTCGCTTGGTCGAGAAAGGAATCCAAACGCGCGTCGTGTCGTTGCCGTGCTGGAAGCTTTTCGACGAACAGTCGACCGACTATCAAGAGTCAGTCCTGCCGAGGAACGTCCCCAAAGTTTCAGTCGAGGCCGGGAGTACGCTGGGTTGGTCTCGCTACGTGGGCTCGACTGGAGCATCCATCGGGATCGATCACTTCGGCGCTTCCGCACCGGGACCGATCCTCCTAAGAGAATTCGGGTTCACCGCAGATCACGTGATTGAGGTGGTCGAGCGGTCGCTCGGCCAGCGTATTCAGGTGAGCGCACCATGACGAGTCTCACCGCCCTGCTGGAACGTGGTCAGTCACCCTGGCTCGACTACATTCGTCGAAGCCTCCTGACCAGCGGCGAACTGAAACGGATGGTCGAACAGGATGGGATCACGGGGGTCACGATCAACCCCACCATCTTCGAGAAAGCCATCGCCGGAAGTCACGATTACGACGCATCGCTCCAGGAGATCCTGGGGGGCGAACCCCACTTGGCCCCCGCGGAACTCTATGAACGGCTCGCGGTGGAAGACGTGCGTTTAGCCGCCGATGTGCTCCGCCCTGTCTTCGATCGCACGGGAGGAAAGGACGGATTTGTCAGTCTAGAGGTCGCCCCCGGACTTGCCCATGATACCGCCGGTACGATCTCGGAGGCTCGACGCCTCTGGGGGGAGGTCAACCGGCCGAATCTTCTCATTAAAGTCCCGGGGACGAAAGAAGGAGTTCCGGCGATCGAGGCGCTTCTCGCCGAGGGCATCAATATCAACATCACGCTTCTGTTCTCGCTTTCTCAGTACGAAGCGGTCGCGCAAGCCTATCTGCGCGGATTAGCGCGCGTTCACGACCCCGCGCAACTTGCCTCCGTCGCTTCCGTCTTTGTAAGTCGCATCGATACCGCGGTCGATCGATCGCTTGATGCATCGACTTCCCCCGATGCTTCCGCATTGAAGGGAAAAGTCGCGATCGCCAACTCGCGTGTGATCTACGCGCGGTTTCAGGAGATCTTCCACGGGACTTCATTCGCGCCATGGCTCGCGCGCGGCGCACGCCCGCAGCGGGTCCTTTGGGCGAGCACGAGCACCAAGGACCCCCATTTCCGAGATACCCTCTACGTAGAGGAGCTGATCGGGCCCGAGACCGTCGATACGATCCCACCGGCAACTATCACGGCGTTCGAAGACCACGGAGTCGTACGCGGCGACACGCTCGGAGAAGGACTGTCCGAGGCGCAGGAGTTGCTCCGACGAGCTGCGCGCGCGGGGATCAACCTCGAAAAGATCACCGACGATCTACAAACCGAGGGTGTCGCGCTGTTCTCGGACTCCTACGCACTCCTCCTCCGGTCGCTTGCGACGAAGAAGGAGACTATCCTAGTCGGTCGGGTCGACCCGCAGTCCTGGTCGCTGGGGAGCAGTGGGGACCGCGTCGCGGCGCGGCTGCAGAGTTGGCAAGGCAATCGAGTTGCGGAGCGATTCTGGAAGCGCGACGCCACATTGTGGCCGGCCGCGCCCCCGACGGACGTGGCGGAGCGAATGGGCTGGCTCCACCTTCCAGAGCTAATGCAGGAACAAGTGGCGCGACTCGAGAATGTAGCGAACCAAATCCGATCCGAAGGGTTTCGACACGTCGTCGTTCTTGGGATGGGTGGATCGAGCCTTGCCCCGGACGTTCTACGGGGGCTCTTCGGGCACCGGCCGGGGTATCCGGAGTTGCTCGTGCTCGATAGCACACACCCCGACGCGATCGCGTCCCTGCGCCGCATCATCGACCCCGCGCATACGTTCTTCCTCGTCTCCAGCAAATCAGGAACGACCACCGAACCCCTTTCCTTCTATCGTTACTTTTGGGAGCAGTTGCGGGTGGCCGGTGTAGCGCCGGGTCGCGGCTTCGCGGCGATCACAGATCCCGGCACACCCCTGGAGAAGCTCGCCCGGGAGCAAGGATTCCGCGAGGTGTTCCTAGCGCTCCCGTCCGTCGGGGGGCGGTATTCCGCCCTCACCATGTTCGGTCTCGTCCCAGCGGCGCTGATCGGCATCGACGTCCGTGCCTTGCTGGACCGCGCCTGGACGATGGCGGAAGCCTGCGCCCCTTCACTTCCGGTCAGTGAGAATCCGGGACTCAGCCTCGGGGCGGTTCTGGGGGAACTTGGGAACTCGGGTCGGGATAAGTTGACGTTCTTCGCGGCCGCGGGATTTGCCCCATTTCCGATCTGGGTCGAACAATTAGTGGCGGAAAGTACCGGCAAGATCGATAAAGGAATCGTCCCCGTCGTCGACGAACCCCCGATTTCCCCCGAGCAGTATGGCTCAGACCGACTCTTCGTCGAGATCCAGGTCGGAGCGACACCGGATGCCGCGCTCGCCGCCCACACGTCTCGACTTGAGTCTGCGGGCTTCCCGGTCATTCGGATTCGCGTCGCCCACTCGCTCGCGGTCGGAGAGGAGTTCTTCCGGTGGGAGGTCGCGGTGGCCAGTTCGGGAATGATCCTGGGTATCGACCCCTATGACCAGCCCGATGTCGAGCTCGCGAAGGAACTTGCGCGAAAGGCGATGGCCCAGCCCGGCGGGGTCTCCGGGGCCTCCGGTGTCGTAACGGTTCCGAGCGCCGATCGCGCCGCACTGGTCGCGGCATTCAACCGGTGGCTGGCTTCCTGTCGGCCCGGGGACTACGTCGGGATCCAGGCGTATCTTGCGCCCAACGCATCGACGTTGACGACGCTAGAAGCGCTGCGCCAAGGCCTTCTGGAGCGGCTTCACGTCGCCACCACTTTCGGCTACGGACCGCGGTTTCTCCACTCAACAGGACAGCTTCACAAGGGTGGTCCGAACACCGGTCTATTTCTCCAACTGGTCGACACTCCGACCCAGGACATCCCGGTTCCCGGAGAGAACTTCACCTTTGGCGAGCTGATCCGGTCCCAATCGCTGGGCGATTACCAAGCCCTCGAGCAGAAGCATCGTCGGGTTCTTCGGGTGGACTTGGGTGCCGATGTCGACGGCGGCCTCCAGATCTTGTTGGGAGCGCTCCGTGGCTGAGGTCTCCTTACTCCTCTGGGACGTCGGAGGTGTGTTGCTCTCGAACGGCTGGGACCACGCCGCCCGAGCCGCCGCTGCTGCCCATTTCAAACTGGACCCGACCGAATTGGAACGGCGCCACCAACTCGTGGACGCCGCGTTCGAGACCGGGCGACTCGACGTGCCCGGCTATCTGGAGTCCACCGTCTTCTACACGCCCCGGTCGTTCTCCCGAGCAGACTACGTCCAATTCATGCGAGACCGGTCGCGTCGTAACGCCGCCGCGCTAACCGCGGCCCGGGCCCTCCGGGGGGAAGGTAGGTACGTGATGGCCGCGCTGAACAACGAATCCCGGGATCTTAACGCATATCGAATCCAGACGTTTGGCTTGAAGGAGGTCTTCCACGTCTTCTTCAGCTCGTGCTACACGGGCTTGCGAAAGCCGGAGCCCGCCGCCTTCCAATACGCGCTAACGCTCACTCAACGTACGCCCGAAGAGACCCTCTTTCTCGACGATCGGCCCGAGAATATTGCTGCGGCGGCTCAATTGGGTCTCCATACCTTGCAGGTTCGAGACCCCGAGCACCTCAGGGAAGAGTTAGCACTCGCCGGCGTTGCGTTGGGGTAGGAGAAGAACGATGGAACTGGGAATGGTTGGGCTAGGGAAGATGGGAGCGAACATGACCGAGCGACTTATCAAAGGAGGCCACCGAGTGGTCGGATTCGCTCGGACGAAGGCGACCGTGGATGCCGTAGTGGCGCAAGGAGCGGTGGGCGCCTATTCTCTGGCCGAACTGGTCCAGAAGCTGGCGACGCCTCGGATCGTCTGGTTGATGATTCCGTCCGGAGCGCCGGTCGACCAAACGCTCGAGGAACTTCACGCACTGCTCGCACCAGGTGACCTGATCGTAGACGGGGGGAACTCCTACTACCGCGACACGCTGCGGAGGGCCGCGCTCGTGAAGAGCTGGGGCTTCCGGTATGTCGATGTGGGCACCAGTGGCGGCATCTGGGGGCTCGCCGAGGGCTATTCGATGATGGTCGGCGGAGAGAAGACGGATGTCGACCGGATCCGGCTCGTCCTGGAGACCTTGGCCCCCGGTCCGAAAAAGGGTTGGGGTCACATGGGCGTTGTCGGCTCCGGACACTTCGTGAAGATGGTCCACAACGGGATCGAGTACGGCATGATGCAAGCCTACGCCGAAGGCTTCGCCGTCATTCAGGGCAAGACGGATTTCGCGCTGGACCTGCATCAAATCGCTCAGGTGTGGCGCTACGGGAGCGTGATCCGATCCTGGCTCCTCGAGTTAACCGAATCGGCCCTGGCGGAGAATCCAACGCTCGCCGGGATCGAGCCGTGGGTCGCCGACTCTGGGGAAGGTCGGTGGACCGTCACCGAGGCGATGGACCTCAACATTCCAGCTCCCGTGATCACGCTGGCGCTCCAGCAGCGTTTGCGATCACGCGAACAAGATCCGTTCACCGAGCGTCTGCTCGCGATGATGCGCAACAAGTTCGGCGGACACGAAGTCAAGCGGGAGAGCTAGGCATGGAAACCGCCGGGGCCGCGAAGCACCTCATTGCGGTGTTCGGGGCGACCGGAGATCTGTTTCAACGCAAATTGCTCCCCGTGCTCTACCGCCTCGCGGCGCGGGGCGAATTCCCGGCAGGAAGTATCGTGCTCGGGATCGCGCGACGTCCACTCGACGACGAATCGTTCCGGACGCTGGCGGTGCAGTCGCTGAAGGCCGAGAAATCGGGAACGGACGAGGAGATCCAGAAGTTCTGCGCTACGACGCTCTTCTATCACACGCTGGACGACGAGTCGCCGACGGGGTACGACGACCTGCGGAAACGGATCGAGACTACGGAGCAGTCGCACGGACTCCCCGGCAACCGGATCCTTTACCTCGCGCTTCCGCTCGAAGCGTTTACGCCGACGCTCGAGGGGATCGGCCACGCCGGGTTCAACACCGGTCCGGGCTGGACGCGCGTGGTCGTGGAGAAGCCGTTCGGACGCGACCTCGCTTCCGCCCAAGCGCTCAATCAACTGTTGCTAAAATATTTCCAGGAGCCGCAGATCTTTCGGATCGACCACTACTTGGGCAAGGAGACGGTCCAGAATCTCTTGATCTTCCGGTTCGCAAACATGTTCGTGGAATCGGCCTGGAACCGCGCCCAAGTGGAGAAGGTAGAGATCACTGTCGCCGAACAGCTCGGAGTGGAAGGGCGTGCGCAGTACTACGATCGGTCGGGGGCACTTCGGGATATGGTACAGAACCACGTCACACAACTCCTCACGTTGGTGGCGATGGAGCCTCCGGCCACGAAGGATGAGGAAGCGATCCGCAACGAGAAGGTCAAGGTGCTCGAGAGCGTGGTCCCGCTGCGGCCGAAGGACGTCGTTCGAGGGCAATACGCCGCGGGCACCGTGGACGGTCAGTTGGTCAAGGCCTATCGCGAGGAGCCGGGCGTTTCACCTACCTCGGAAACGGAGACGTTCATCGCCCTCCGCTTGAAGGTCGATAACTGGCGTTGGCAGGGCGTTCCGTTCTTTGTTCGAACGGGGAAACGATTGCCCGCGAAGTCCACCCGAGTGGTGCTGACGTTCAAGGCCCCGCCCGTGTCGTTCTTTCAGGCGGAAGGCGAGTACGACGCGAACCCGGATCGAATTTCGATCCTCATCCAGCCGGACGAAGGCTTCGAGCTCGCCTTCGAGATCAAGGTGCCAGGACGAGAAATTCGCGTGCAGACGAATCGCATGAAATTCCACTACGCCGATGTCTTCGGAGAACTCCCGGACGGCTACGAGACCCTGCTGATCGACGTCATGCTCGGGGATCCCACGCTCTTCGTTCGCGCGGACGAGGTCGAGGAATCCTGGCGTCTGTACGCCCCGCTGTTGGCGCATCCCCCTCCGATCGTCTTCTATCCGGCGAACACGTGGGGGCCGCCCGAGGCGCAAGCGCTCATTCAGCAGTGGGGACACATGTGGAGCCCGTCGTAGCGCGCTTCGTGCACATTTACCCCACACTGGCCTCGGCCAGCTCTGCGTTGGCGCGACATCTGAGCCAGGCAGCGCGACGATCCGTTCGCGCGCGCGGCGTGTTCTCGTGGGTTGTGGCGGGGGGCCATACCCCGGAAGGCCTGTACGGCTTGCTCGCGAGCGAATACCGTGTACGCTTCCCCTGGAAGGAGACCGAATTGTTCTTCGGCGATGAACGGTGTGTCGGTCCCCGCGCTCCGTTCAGCAACTACCGCATGGTTAGGAAATCGCTCATTTCCCTCGTGCCGCTGCGGCGCCGAAACGTACATCGGATGCCCGGCGAAGTCCGCCCCACCTCGGCGGCAGCGCGTGTCTATGCGCGCGAGATCGAGTCGACTCGACCGCATGACCGTGCTTCACCACGATTCGACGTCGTTCTCCTTGGGATTGGCCCCGATGGTCACACAGCCTCCCTCTTCCCCCGCGCGCCGGCTTTGCGCGAGCGACGACGCACCGTGGTCCCGGTTCTGCGAGCCGGGCAGCCCCCGTTGGTGCACCGGCTCACGCTCACACTTCCCGCGCTCGCCTCCTCGAGAGAAGTGTGTTTCCTCATCTCCGGGAGTGACAAGGCAGAGGTAGTGGGGGAGATCTTCCGGTCGTTTCCGCAGGGGTCGACCGCCCTGCCCGCGAGCCTCGTTAGGAGTCAGGGGCCTACACACTGGTACCTCGATCGTGCGGCCGCCGCCGAGCTACCGTCTTCGATCGCCCGCGCCGCCGCTTCGCGACCGGCCCAGAACCATCGAACGAGTTCGTGACTACGACAGATTCTTCGCGCGGATCCTTGCGGGGCTCCAGAGGCGGACCCCTCCGACGATCGCCCTGCTATTGTCGCCACGTCGAGCGCCGGGGGGCAGAACTTTGAGTTTGCGAACGTTGCCCCCGCCCAAGACGACGTAGTCAGGTTCGAGAGCATCCGAGAGTCGCTTGACGACCTCGAAGACTTCCTTGGCCCATTTCTTGCGGCCGAGGCGACGCCGGCCCTTTTCCCCCACGTAATCTTCGAACGACTTCCCTTTCTTGTACGGGAGGTGGGCGAGTTCCATCGGCTCGATCTCCCCATCGATGATCATCGTGGTCCCCAAGCCGGTCCCGAGCCCGAGGAACAGCATCTTCCCGCCTTCGTAGCTCCCCAGCGCCTGCATCGCGGCATCATTGATGACTTGGGTCGGGCGGCGGAACGCCTTTTCAAAATCGAAACCGACCCAGCCTTTCCCCAGATTGGCTGGGTCGTGGATGATCCGGCCCCGAAGCACGGGCCCCGGGTACCCTACCGAAACCGCGTCGAACCGCTCCCCCTTGAGCCACTTCCTGATTTTTCGCAACATCGTCTGGGGATCCATCGTGGGGCCTGACACGATTCGAAAGGATCGCACGGGGGAGGTGAGAGATGCCCGCACATGGGTTCCTCCAATGTCGAGGATTAGGATCCGTCGGCGGGGCTTCGGAGTCTTTCGTTTCATTGGACTCGAGGCGTCGAGGGACACTGGGGATATAACTCCCCGAGACGAGACCTGCCCGGGAGACATCCTGCCCCGAGAGTCAGGCATGACCTCACGGTCGCAATCCAACTTCCGCGTTACAACCCGTAGACGAGGGCGGCACCGATGAACGATGCCACGGCTAAGAGGGCCAGAAATATCCTCGGTATCGAGAGGATGCCTGCGAGTCTAAGGGGAATCTCGACGATGTAGAGAATTACGTAAACAAGGAGAAAGACGATCGCACCGACCGCCACCAGCACTTCGTCGGATAGGGACCCGGGCCCATATCGTTCGGCTGCGTATGCTGCCAACGCGCCCGCCACGACCGAGATGACCCCCGTCCACGGGACTTCACGAAGCGATCGCCCGACGAGCACCGCGCCGACCACAAGGCCGATTACGGCTGGGATAGTACCGAGCTGGCTCCACCGAACTCCGATACCGATGAGTACAACAACCCCCGTCGGAAGTGACAAGACATTGAGGAGAAACCGTTCCGTACCGCCTCGATTTGCCTGGCTTTGAGCCGCGATGTCACCCAGATACAGCAACCCAGCCGCAACGAGTGCCGACGCGAGCACCCACACCTGGCCGAGATAGCTGAGTACGGTCACGTACCGCTCGATGGAGTGTCGGATTCTATTTCCCTCGGAGGATTTCGGGGGGCCCATGAGGAGCGCGGTCGCCGTATTCTTTCGATTCGGGGCCCCTCATCTGGTTGGAGCGCCCGCGGTAATCCGAGGAAAAATATGGGTCCCGGATTCCGCAGTACGGGCATTCGAAAACCTGACCTTCGACCAGGCTGGAACCGGCTCCGGGCCCATCAAGCGGGACATCGCTTAGGAACTCTTGCGCGCAGGCGTGACAGATCATGGACATGGTCGGCATAGATTTCCTCGATCGCATGAGTTTCGTGGACGGTGATATACTCCCGTCCAAAATTTCCTCAAAATTATTGGACATCCGAAGATAAGCGGGGCGCAGGAGGGGACCCGAGAGCCCCCGCACCGACCGCCCCCATCTAGGCTGCCGACGTCCCTGGACCGATCGGATCAACTAACCGCTAATCGGCCGGCGGCTTCCGCCGAACCGCGGGCAGCGGCGGTCGAGCAGGATTGTCGGGGAGCGCGAGGGGGTCCAATTGTTCGGTAGATTCTGCGGCGCCTGGGCTGGAGGGCGGAGCCGAGGGCGATTGTCGAGCGGAAGCGGTCGACGGATCGGCATGGAAATCTCGGACATCCCCAAAAGCCAGCGCCGGGGTTCGGATCCAAGCGCGTCCGGGGGCGTCCCGAAGGCTGGGAACGCGTTGGTGAAGCTCTTCGGCGGACTCCGGGGTTGACTGCCAGGCCCGGAGGGCCCCGATCGGAGCGATCATGGTCGTCAAGAGTCCGACTCCGGCCACAATCGTGAACAGTTGCACATCGAAGACTCCATCTTGCAAGAGGATGACCGCCATGGCGAGCTCGACCGCGCCCCGACTGGAGACGAGGTAGCCGATCGCTCGGGAATCGACAGCGGACCATCCACGAAGTCGTCCCGCAAGGTCTCCCACGAGAACCTTGAGCACGACGGCTACCACGAGAAGGACGCCAAAAACCAGGATGAGATCGGGCGTACCGACGAGACGCAGGTTCATCTGAAGTCCCACGAAGGCGAAGAATAATGGAATGAAGAAGCCCCAACTGATCGTGTCGAAGACCGTACTAATCGACCGGTGAGCGGACGCCCCCGCCGTGTCGCGCGTGACCAGGATGCCCGCATAGAACGCGCCCACGACGAACGTAAGCCCGAGGAATTGCGAGAAGAGCGAGGCGCCTACCAACAAGACCATAAGGAGAGCAAAACCGACTCCTTTGGACCGCCAATCGCGGGCGAAACTGTCCCGGACCCGTTCCCAGATCGGGGTGCGCTGAAGGATCCGAATTCCCACGTAGATCCCGATCATAACTCCCAGGAATATGGCCAGGTCCAGTACGGCCATTCCGACGGCAACGAATCCGGTACCCTTTCCCAGAAAGAGTTCGAGAAGTACGGCAAAAACCGTTACGGCGGTCAACTCATTGATGAGCGCCGCATTCATCAGGAACTTCCCGATCGGCTTGTGCAGGAGACCGAACTGGGCGAGCATGATCCCCATGACCGGGAGGGCGGTGATGGAGAGAGTTAGTGCGATGAACAGTGCTTTGAGGAGCGAAACTCCCGGTAAGAGTACGGTGATGACCAAGAATAGGCCGGAAAACGGGATGACAAAAATCGCAATGCCAAGTAGGGCCGTCAACGGACCCATCCGGTAAATCTCCTCGGGCGCCGTTTCCAGGCCCGCAAGGAATAGGATGAAGACGGTCGCGAGAA
The DNA here is from genome assembly GCA_049584655.1 of Thermoplasmata archaeon. Lineage (GTDB taxonomy): Archaea > Thermoplasmatota > Thermoplasmata > Lutacidiplasmatales > UBA184 > Lutacidiplasma. The sequence continues at coordinate 193,839 of JBAUYF010000027.1, forward strand.
ATTGCAGGGAGGAGAATTCCGGCGGAAGAGTGGAAAGTCCCAAGTACTGTCCTAGGATAGTGGGACCGAGAACCACGCCGACCAGCAATTGACCGACTAAGGCCGGTTGGCCCAATCGGCTCGCCAGCTCCCCGGCGAAAAGGGAACCGGCCAGTAGGAGAAAGAGATCAACGATGAACTCGGTCTGGGACAGTGCCAAAACGATCTCCTACGCTGAGCGGCGAGGGAGCATTTGTTCACCTGATATAGGATTCGTTTCGGCGGATGGGGCTGCCCGAATTTGAATCGGGGTCCCGGGCTCCCAAAGCCCGAAGGATGGACCAATAGAGCGAGCCGAGGATTCTCCTCCGACCCGTAGCTACCCCACAGCCCCACATCGCGTGTTAGAGCGCGTCCACCCGTTTGAGGGTTCGGCCGATGCGGCATTCGGCCGGTTCCTCGTCGACCTTCTCGATCCGAAAGCGCTGTTTCGCTGGCATCAAGGGCCCGGCGCAGATCGACCAATTCGGACAATCGAGTCGGCCGCACGCGTACCGTCCGATCTCGACGGAACCGCCGACCACCGCGCTCCGCGCTTCCACGACCAAGGATCGGGCGACGGGTCGAACCTCGACCACATTGGCTTGCGTCTCTTGAAGCGCGCAAGGATGCTGCACCGGTCGGACCTTGACCACCGCGTAACGACGACCCGCGTCCAGGGTGAGGCACGCATGCCGATACGGGCAAGTTCGGCAGATCGGTGCTCCGCCCTGATAGATGAATTCGAAGCCAGGCTGGGCTTGCGTGTGGGAAAGGAGGGTGATCTCGGCCATGGCTAGTTGATGACCCCGGTCACCGTCGCGAGCCGTTCGGCCGCGTCTCGGCTCAGTCCATTGTCTCCTAAGATAGTGTACCGTTCCGGGCGGATCTGGTGCGCGGCCACCAGTGCATCGATTACCTCTTGGGCGGTGACGCCCAATTCGCGTGCCGTCGTGGGCGCGCCAATCGTTCGCAGCGCACTGCGAAGTCGTCCCCAATCGCCGCCGTGCAGGTACATCATCATGATCGAACCCACGCCGCACTGTTCTCCATGCAAACTGGGCTGGCGAGCGCCGCGGTCCAGCGCATGGCTGAAAAGGTGTTCGCTTCCAGAACAGGGACGAGACGATCCGGCGACGCTCATGGCAATCCCGGCCATGATCATCGGCCGAATCGCGATCCACACCGACTCTTCGAGGTTAGGTTTGATCAGTCCGGCTCGGTCGATGATCTCCTGAGCGGTGTACTCGGAGAGCGTCGCCGCGGTACTTGAGTATTCTTCGTTACGGAGCCTCGCTGCGAGCTTCCAGTCCAATACGGCGGTGGTATTCGAGATGACATCGGCACAGCCGGAAGCGAGCAGTCGAAACGGTGCCTGCACGATCACCGAGGTATCCGCGATGACGCCGATGGGAACGACCGCCTGCACACTCGTCGTGCTGTTGGGGTCCCGCAACGAGGCGCGCGGAGAAGAAATGCCATCATGGGCGGCCGAGGTCGGCACGCTGACGAACGGGATCTTGAGCCGCGCGGCGATCACCTTCGTGATATCGATCTTACTACCGCCCCCCGCCGCGACCAGGAATCGGGCATCCACGCTCCGAACTTCCTTCTCCAGCCGATCGACCTCATCGGGTGTCGATTCCTTGGCGAGCAGGGTAGCCACTTCGAATCCCGAATCCTTGAGAATCGACGCCGCCCGATTGCCGGCGAGCACCGCCGTCTTGGCGCCTGTAATCACAACGCCGCGACTCGGAAAATCGAATTGAGTGCAAGTGGCGCCGAGCTCTTGGAGCACGCCGTGGCCCGCGAGTACCACGCGGGGGAAGATCATCGAACGAGATTTACCGAAGGGACTGTCCAAACCGACCGGCGAGTACTTGGGGGAAGAAGATTCCATATGGTATTCGAGGCGAGCAGGTCTGCCGCCTCATTAGGCTTCCCGCGGCGAGCCGTCGTCCCATGCGCGAGCTCGCCGCGCCGGGCGGCCTCCATCTCGGCGCGAGCCAACTAGCGACCGGCGACATCTCCCCACAGAACTTTGTGTTCTTGCAAGAGCACGCGCACGTCCAGGTGATCCGCGAGAACCCAATCCGCGAGGCGACCGGCGTCCGTTCCCCAGACCGGCTGGAACACGAGTTGCGCGCGGGTCGGGTGTACCTTGAGGGTTCGCCTGGCGTAGAGGTAATCGGTGCGGTCCTGTACGACAAATTTCGCCACGTCAGTCGGGCGCAGGAGAGGGAGATTCTCCCAGTGGTTCCGCGAGTCCATTCTCGAAGCAGGGCACTTAACGTCGACGCTGAGGATGACGCGCGGAATGGCAAGATAGGGAGTCACATCCAGCGAACCGCCCGTCTCCACGACTGTGGTAATTCCCTTGCGAGAAAGCGCGCGAAGTAGCCGCAGCGACTCCCGCTGAAGAAGTGGTTCCCCTCCCGTCAAACAGGCAAATTTCGTATGGTGGCCGGCGACTTCGCGCAGGAGAGACTCGATGGTTCGCTCCCGTCCGGGCCCGAAGGAATAGGTCGTGTCACACCACGTACACCGCAGATTGCAGCGGGCCGTTCGAATGAACGACGTGCGTACACCCGAGAGCGGCCCCTCCCCTTGCAAGGAATAGAAGACCTCGATGATTCGCATGGGATGGACTACGGGAGAACCGGGCTAAAGGCGCTTGCCTCCGAGCCGGTTCGCGACGCCCGCCGTTCGCAATCATTGAAATACGATTCCCGAATCCGACCGAACATCGATGGATCGCGCACGCGAGGCCTACTGGCAGGCGGCTTGGGCCCAGGAGCATCTGAGCGTATCGACCCGAATTCCCGGTCGAGAGAAATTTTACGCTCTCGTCGCGTATCCCGGTACCAGCGGGTTCCTCCACGTAGGTCATCTTCGTGGTCTCGCGATCGCCGACGCGCTGCATCGTTATCACCGGATGCTCGGCCACCAGGTTTTCTTTCCGACCGGGGCGCACGCTTCCGGACTCCCGGCCGTGACTTTTGCCCAACGCATTCGCGACCGCGATCCGGCGACGCTGCAACAGCTGGAAAGCCACGGGATCGACCCAATCGACTGGCCTCATCTCGAGGATCCCGTAGCGACGGCTCGCATGCTCGGGCAGAGCTACCTGCGAACGTTTCGACGGGCCGGGTTCCTGGTCGACGAAAGCGCCTATGTCACGACAGTCGACGATGACTACGAAGCGTTCATCCGCTGGCAGTTCCACCGCCTGCACGACCGCCACGCGTTGGTCCAAGCCCCGCATTTTTCGGCGGTGTGCCCGGTCTGCGGTCCCGTCTCCGTCGATCCGTCGGAGACGGATCTGTCGACCGGTGGCGACGCGGAGGTCATTCGGTACACCACGGTGCCCTTCGCCCTTGAAGATGGTCGGATCCTCTTGGCCGCCACGCTTCGCCCGGAGACCGTGTTTGGCGTTACCAACCTCTGGCTCGCGCCGGACGAAACCTTGGTCGTTTGGCATCACGAACACAGCGAGTTCCTCGTCGCGCGACCCAGTGCGGAGCGGTTGATCGAACAGCATGGTGGGAAAATCGGCCACGAGACCCCGGCCAAGGATCTCGTGTCGCGAACCGTTTCCGTTCCGCTTTCAGATCGTCGTGTGCCGATCCTGGTGAGCAAGCTCGTTGACCCGCAGATCGGTACTGGGGTCGTGATGTCTGTTCCGGCGCATGCGCCGGTCGACCATCTGGGCCTCCTCGAGCTATCGCAAGCGGATCGGGCACGACTGGGTGAGGTTCCTGTCATCATCTCCTTGCCGAACCCTGATGGGTGGGCCGCCTCGGAGCGCGCCCTGTATGCGGGAGGGGGTACCCCCGCGGAACGCGCTGTTCGGGCCACGGGCGCTCGCTCGCTGGCAGATGTCGCGGCGTTGGGGGAAGCAACCGAACGGCTGTACCGTCTCGAATTGGGCCGGGGGCGAATGTCGACCTCGGACTACTCCGGCGAGTCGGTCGCGATCGCGCGGGAGAAAGTCGCGGCCTCCGTGAAATCGTTGGGGACGAGTTTCGATCTCCAGGAGTTCTCCAAGCCGGTGATCTGTCGGAATGGGCACCAAGTCGTGATTCGTCGGGTCCCCGAGCAATGGTTCCTGCATTACGGCGACCGTGCGTGGAAGGATCAGACCCTCGACCTCGTCGGCCGAATGACGATCCGACCGGAGGATTACGCGAAGGAGCTCCCGAGCATCCTCGAGTGGTTCCAAGATCGCCCGTGCACTCGACGCGGTCGTTGGTTGGGCACTCCATTCCCATATGATCCGGATTGGATCATCGAGCCGATCGCCGACTCGACTCTCTACCCCGCGTACTTCGTGATTCGACGGTACGTCCAGAACGGACGCCTTCAGCTCTCCCAATTGACGGACGCGTTCTTTGACTCCGTCATCCTGGGAACCGGCGACGGGGAGCCGTCCGTCGAAGCGAGCCTGCGCGAAGAGCTCCGCAGCGAATTCCTGTACTGGTATCCGCTCGACCTCAATATTGGCGGGAAGGAGCACAAGCGCGTTCACTTCCCGGTCTTCCTGTATACGCATGCCCTTCTCCTACCCCGCGAGCTCGAGCCCCACGGACTCTTTGTCCACTGGTGGATGACCGGGGAAGCCGGAGCGAAGCTCTCGAAGAAGCAAGTCGGCCGTGGGGGCGCGATGGTCGGCATCGACGAAGCGTTCCAGGAGTGGGGCGCCGATGCGTTAAGGCTCTTCCATGCCACAGGCGCTTCCCCTTTCCAGGACGTCGAATGGAACCCCGAACAAGTCGAGGTAGCCCGAACGCGATTGGAAGAAATTGAGCGAATGGTGCCGGGCATGTTCCGCTCGGGAGATGGACCTCCCGAGTTGGACGCATGGCTCGCCTCCGAGATGCACGAGATCGTCAGAGCGGTACGGACGCATTTCGAGACCGTTTCGATACGGGAGGCGGCGGAGCTCGTCTATGTCCGAATCCCGAATTTGATTCGTCGTTACGCGACGCGGGGCGGGACCTCCGGTCGATTGCTCGAACAGATCGCTCGCGCGTGGATTCGAATGCTAGTGCCAATCACGCCGCATCTGGCAGAAGAGCTCGGCGAGCACCACTTTCCGGGTTTGGTGAGTGTACAACCGTTTCCGACAGCGGACGAGTTCGAAACGAACCCCGCGGCCCTGGAGGAGGAGGCCTTTCTCGAGCGCCTCGAAGACGACCTTCGCGCCGTGATGCGTGCCGCCACCGATCGCGGGCAACATCTCGACGAAGCGGTCTTCTACGTGGCCGCGCCGTGGAAGCGCACGGTCGAGGGTTGGATGCGCGAGGTGACGGAGGCGGGACGTCTGCCCTCCGTCGCTGAAATGATGCAGCAGGTCGCCCGCCATCCGGAGCTCGCCGCCTACCGGGCTGAGATCCCCGCGTATGTCCAACGGGTGACGCCGCAACTCCGATCCGAACCTGCCCTATCCCCAATCGTCCTCGACGAGCACCGCGCCCTCCGCACGTCGGAAGGGTATCTCCTACGTCGTTTCCAACTTCGGCAGATCTCGGTATACCCCGAGGCCGAGGCGGCGGCGCACGACCCCAAAGGCCGCCGCGAACGGGCCCGGCCGGGCCGACCGGCCTTCTACCTCCTGACGGCGGTCTAGCGAGTGGATCGTTTCCGCGTCTTGCGGGGCGAGGCGGCGGGAAAATTCAGATGCATCCGGGAGGGGATCGGGTGCCGAGAAATGGTGCGGTATTTCGCCGAGGCTTTCTTGGAGTAGCTTCGAGCGACCGGTCCGGAGATTTCGAAATAAATCAATTGCCCAACAGGCATGCCCGCGTACACCCGAACCGGGAGCTTGACCGACATCTCGAGTGTCCAGTAGTTGCAGAACCCTTCGTCGCCCTTCCCGGCGGTTGAGTGGATATCGATCCCCAAACGTCCCACACTCGATTTACCCTCCAGGAACGGTACGAATCCATGCGTTTCCGTATACTCTTCCGTGACACCGAGATACAATTGTCCGGGAACTAGGACGAACCCCTCCTTCGGAATACGGAACTCATGAATCGGATTTGCCCGTTGGGAATCCAACGCTCCTTCGCGATACGTTGCGAGATACGGCCCGAGGTGCACGTCATACGAATTCGTTCCAAGACAGCTGGACCGAAATGGTCGAACGACGATATTCCCGCGCCGCATCTCGGCGCGGATCTTGGTGTCACTCAGGATCATGCGAGACGGCGGCGGCGAACTCGGGGTTCTATTTAATGGAGCAAGCAGCCGGTGGATTTCGGCCGGTCGAGGATCAGGTCAGCTATGCGCGAGTCAGGGTGATTGCGGCGTACCCCACAACCTCTGACATTGGTGTCACCTCACCCGAATGGCCCCATCGCAATAGGGTTGGAGTCAGTGATTCGTTCTGCAGGGCATCGAGGAGAACGGTTGTGGGGGCGATGCCGCACATCGAGATGTCGTGCTGTGCGACCGTGGCGTAGAGACTCTTCGGGTCAGCCCGAAGGATCTCCGAAATCGCCAGATGGTCCAGTCGATCCGCCTCGGTAGCGGGCACGTAGTGTGAAAAATCAGTCGAGGCGAGTACGAGGATATCGGGGCGGGCCGCGACAACCGACCGGACCGCGATGGCAATCTCGTGAAGGGAGTCGTAGGACCCGTATCGGACCATCAGCGGAACGAATCGCGGGTGGGGAAGAACATACTGAAGGAAGGGAAGCTGGACTTCGATCGAGTACTCGAGCGCCTGAGCCCTCTCGTTGATCACAATGGGGGGCTCCGCCAATTGGCCCACCACGTCGTTATCGATTTCGACCGGCCCGAGCGGCGTCAGCCAATCCTCATTCGAGGTTGCGGCCCGGACCGGACCCCCGTGGTGATCGACTCCGAGGATCAGAACGGTCGTCGGGGGCTCTTCCGCCGCTATCGCGGCGTAGACGTAGGCGGCGATGGGTCCTGAATAGAGGTAGCCGGCATGTGGGACGATCGCAGCTCGTAGTCGACGGGGCTTAGTCCGATGGTGCGGGGGAAGATGACCCGGTCCCCTGGGGTCCAGGAAGCAGCTCTCGATTTGTTTCGCGAGCCGTTGTCCGTCCAACTCGTAGAATTGGCCGGCCACGACCGGCGAACGTAGTTTCGCCACAGGGGCCCTCACGGGGCAGATAGTTGGGCAGTCAGTTCGCGAGCTTCGGCCTCGCCGAGTCGAATCCGGGGTTGTCGGCCGAATGGGTTCGCCTCCCCGTATCGAGGGATGATGTGAAAGTGAAGATGGAAAATGACCTGTCCCGCCTTAGCCCCTTGATTCATCGCGACGTTGTAGTCACTCGACAGTCGTTCGACTCGTTGACAAACCGCGCTCAGGGCACGCAAGTAGTCCGCATGTTCGTCGTTCCGTAGATCGGTGAGTCGGGGCACGTGGCGCTTCGGTACGACCAGCAAATGGCCCCGCGTAAAGGGGAACAGGTCGAGGAAGGCCATCGCATGCGGGTCCTCGTAGACGACGTACGCTGGGGCGCGCCCGGCGACTATCTCGCAAAAGATGCACCGCTCGGACGTCGATTCCGGCGGGCTCATAACGCAGGCACTGACCCCCGAGATAAAGAGTTGGCGCGGGCGGACACGTTCTCACGAATCCCCCACGGTTATCTGCCGTGCGCATCTTGTACATTCTGATAATGCGCGGACCGACGCTCGCTCTCGTTTTCCTGACGGTCGTACTCTTGCTCGCGGTTCCGGCGTCGGGCTTGGCACCCCGTGACGCGTCCGCCTCCGCTGCCCCGACCCCGAGCGTGTCCGGGTTCATGACCGATGCCACACCCATTCCATCCGGCGAAGCGACTCGGCCCCTTGCTTCGTCCGCGGAGGTTGACATCACGCTGACGCTTGCCCCCCAAGATCCGGCGGCGCTCAACGTCCTCCTTAACGAATTGTCCGATCCGTCAGCGCCCGAGTACCGGCATTATCTGACGGAGTCGGAGTTCGAGCAACGAATTGCACCGACGGCGAGAACCCTCCAGTCGGTTGAATCCATTCTCGCGCAATCAGGAGGACGCGGGATCCAGGCCACCCCGGACCGAATGGGAGTTACCGCGACGATGGCCGTGCAATCGATTGATACCGCTTTCCACACCACTCTCGTTCAGTATCGGACGCCAACGGGCCGATCGGTCTATACGACGATGATGCCACCCGTACTGCCCTCGTCACTCGAGGGACAGGTGGTCGGCGCCGGAGGATTCAGCGATCTCTCAAATGTGGCTTCTGCGGTCGCCGCTACGCTCGTCTCTCAGCGGGAGGGGCGGGTCGCTTCGGCGCCAAGCTCGTTCGTTGTAGATCCCCCCACTGGCGACCAGTGGTTCCTCGGATCCGACTTCACGCAAGCGTACGGTGTGAGCAGCTTGTTTCCCAGCAACTCCTCGAGTCCCAACGCTTCTTTCGGGGCCGGCGAAGCGATCGCGACCCTGCTGGCATCGGCGTACAATGTCACGATCGGGGCGAATCTTCCGCCGTGGGACCCGACCGTCCTTCAAGAATACTTCAACGACACGCTTCCGTCGTGGTGGCCCGTGCCTCAGTACACTGGGGTCCCAGTTCCGATCGCGGGTTACTCGACGGCACCCGCACCCGGCTACTTCGGGAATTGGAGCGACGACACGTCCGACGAGCTCGAGAATTCCTTGGATCTCGAGATGGCGGGCAGTCTCGCCCCGGGCGCGTCCCTTTACAATTTTTACATCCCCGGCAGCGTGTTCGTAGGCAACCCAACCTATTCGGATCTCGCGGACGACCTCGCCCAGGGTCTTGCCTCGGCTCTCTCCTACAACTACGAGGCGGACCAGCTGGCGGTCGTGAGTGGTTCCTTCGGTCTCCCCGACCTGAACGATTCGATGTGGGATGCGGAGTTGATGCACGCGGCGGCGATCGGGGCGACAGTCGTTGCATCGAGCGGCGATGCGGGCAATGCCCCCAATTCACTTACGGGGGGTGAGGACGGCCAGTGGCCGGTTTGGCCGGCCTCGGCGGGGTTCTCCTCCTTCGGCTCCGTGGCGGTCGGCGGCACCGAGATCGAGCTTCTGGGGAGCCCCGCGGGTACCTGGAATGGGACGGACCTCAACGCGAGTTTCGACGCGCGGGCCGGGACGATCCTCTCGCAGGCGACATGGTATCAGACTTCGTTTGCGGGCGTCGCCGGGAGTGAGGGAGGCATCAGTACGGTTTACCCTGAACCATCATGGCAGATGCATTCCGCCGCGCAACCGGCCATCGTCAATGCCACCATCCTTCAAGGCGCCGGTTCGCTCGGGCGATCCGAGCCGGACGTCGCGTTCGTGGCGAATTCCACGATCGCCTATGTCGAGCGAAATGCCTCGGGAACCTTCTTCACGTTGCTCGGGGGCACGAGCGTGGCAGCTCCCGTCTTCGCCGGAATCTTAGCCGTACTGGCGGGCAGTTCCCATCATCTCTTTGGTTACATCGACCCCGAGCTCTACCGGATCGCAAGTTTCTACGCCCAGAATCCGGGGCCTGATGACCCGTTCGAGGATGTCACCCAAGGGTCCAACTACGTCTTCTCGGCCGGTCCGGGCTGGGACGCGACCACCGGCTGGGGCTCGATCGCCCCGTCGGCTTTCCTCGCCGCCGACGCGAATCCTGCCATTCAGAACTATACGTACACGGGACCGGTGCCCCTGCTTCCCCCGTCGAGCAGCCCCACAAGCCCCATTCCAATATCCCTCCTGTTCGTCATCATCGGAGTTGCCCTCGCCGTCGCGGTCGTACTGATCATCGTCTTCGGACGAACCAAGCAGCCCACCGGACCGATCATTCCGCCGCCGGGCAGTTATGGATGGCCCTCTACCTCCTACGGGGTGCTACTGCCTCCACCAACCCCTCCCCCGCTCGCAGGTGCGACCGTGGGAACCTCAGGAATGTTGGCCTGTCCGTATTGCGGCGGACCCCGTCCCTCCGAACCGGTCCGTTGCCCGTACTGTGGGCAACTCTAACGAATCACGGAGTGGGGGCGAGGGGGTCTTCC
>JBAUYF010000028.1:0-87071 GCA_049584655.1 Thermoplasmata archaeon
AGCCCAGCCTGCGCTCGTAGCTCCCCCCGCACCGCCCCGCGGGGGCTGCTGGGGTGGGGTCGCCGCAGGCGCTTCAGCATTCGCAGCGGGAGGCGCGGTCATGCCGGCCCGGGATGCTCCCTGGCCCTGCTGCATGCGCCATTGGCTGTAAGGAACGTAAGTCGGCTGGCGCTTCCACCAGTCCCAGAACGCGCCTTCGCTGTAGTTGTCGCCGAGCTCCCGCTTGGCGTCGCCACGGAAGCGCTCGACAAAGTCGGCGTAGCCCTGGCGCTCGGGATCCGCGGCTTCCGCGCCGGGCTTTCCGAGCAATTGGGCGCTGCATTCGGGACAGTACTCCGAGTTCGCCGGGATGGTCGCGCTGCATCGGCTGCAACGAACGAGGTCGGATTCAAACTCCGCACCGCACTTGGGACATACGAGCGCATCGGCGGGGATCAGCTCGCCGCATTCCCCGCATTCCACGAGCTTGCCTCGCGCTTGCCGCGGGATGACTACAAGGAACAGAACCAGGAGGACCACTACAACCGCGATGATGATCGCGAGCCACAGCCAGAGCGGTAGGCCCAACACTTTCTGGAAGAAGAATCCGGGGGTCGACGAGGACGTCCCCGCGACCGTGATGGTGCTCGGCGCCGTTACGGTCGGAGAGGTGGCGCCGTTGAAGTAACCAGTTATCGTAAGAGTGTAGGTGCCGGTTCCCAGGATCTGCTGGAGCGGGAAGTAGTCGAAGTCGAAGGAGCCATTCGTCACGTCCCCGTTCTGGGCGATCAGGATCGGACTGCCGCCGCCCGAAGGTGTGGCGGTAACGTTGACGAGGACCGGCTCGGTCCCGTTGAACGAAACCTTGCCGGAGACCACGTAGATCGTGTTGATGTTGATCGTGCCCGCCATCCCGAACTGGACGTCATAGAGCGTGATCGTTTGGGTGTAGAGGGGGAAATTCGTGGTCGGCGCATAGTCCGCCGATGCGGGGAAGGTCAATCCGTAGGGGAAGGGGGTCACGGACCAGTTGAACCAGTGGGTCGAGCCAGCCCCTCCACCGGGGGTGCTGACCGCGACGTGGTAAGCGCCGAGGAAATTTCCTCCGGGAAGGTCGGATGCGTCGAGTTGAGACGAGGCAAGCAGTCGGTACGACACACCGCGTGCATTCGAGTCTCCGTAGCTCTTGATCCCATGCGAACTGTCCCACCAGCTCACGTAGTTCCAGAGAGCGGGACTCGTGGACGAAAGTTGATTGGCCCATGAAGTCGTAGCATTGTTGGCCTGGGTCGTTCCGTACGCGTAGAACGCCTGGGTCGTGGCCTGCGGGATCGGGACCTTGTTCTTACCGGTGATCGGGAGAGCCGCCCAGCGATAGAAGGTCGCATTGCTCGATCCCTGGGTCTGCACGACCGCGGTTTGGTCATACGCGCCCGCGTAGGAGACGTAGGTCGACAGATTCCCGAAGTAGCCATTCGCGCCGCCCGAGAGCCACACTTTGTTCGAATACCACGGGTAAGGAGTGACCAACTGGTCCGGGCTCGCCGGCGGAAGTGCCCAGGTCAAGTCGAGCGCGCTATCCGCCGTCGTGAACGTGGTGCCGGCTCCGGATACGTTCAAGTTGAAATTCAGGGCCGGGTCGAGGGTCACGGTGGCCATGGAGATGTTGACAGGTCCGATGGTCGGCCCGAAGGTGAAATTCAGGACCGAGGGACCCGTGCCGAAGCTGCCCGTGTAGTTGAGGAAGTTCAACACGCCTTGCGTGTTGAGATAATCGACCGCCGTCGAAATCAGTGGGATCGTGACAACGAGGCCATATCCTTCGGTGAAGTTGAAGCCGTACGTGAAGGGGAACGTGTTCCCATTCACTTCGAGGGTCGGGACCGAGGTGACGTGGTTCGCGGTCGTATTGTAGATGACCGTGACGGACCCACCGATGATTGGCGCAGCGGGGTTGAGCCAGTCCCGAACCAGCGATTCTGAGTCGGTATCCAGGTTGAACTGTTGGATCGTGTAGCCGGCCCCGGTGATGGTCGCTACTTGGCCCGCCGGGGGAGCGAAGCCGATCGTTGGGCCCGGAACACCGTTCGCAGTCAGGTTGTCCGCGTAGGTGTTGTTGTAGTAACTTTGGAGCAGGGTGAACTGAGCGCCGCCCGTCACGGAGACAGCGGGGGCATAGTCGACGTCGCCCGCGATCGAAGCATCCGCGTCGAGCAGATGGACGTTCGTGTTGTTCGTGATCGTGCTCTGGTTGGCCGTGAAAACCGCGCCCGCCCCTTCTACGTTCAGCCAGCCCGGGAATTCAAACGAGCTCTGGTAAAGGGTCATAACGCCGCCGTTGACGGTGACGTTGAGCTTCGGGTAGTCGTTCAGAAGATTCGTGTCCGTTGTTAGAACCGAGTTGTTGAACGTGACGGTTCCCTGGTCGACAAAGTGGTAGATGTGACTAAGTCGCTGGATCGGGGTCCCTACATCCGAAACGAATTGGACGACGGAAAGCGTGGTGTTCCGGACGATTAGGGTCCCGCCGCTTTCGACCGTGATGTTACCGGCTTGGTAGTAGGGCTGGGAGCTGGAGGTAGGTTGGATCGTCACGGTCTGGCCAGCCAAGACCACTAGGTCGCCATGGGTGACAATTGGGGGGTGCGACGTGCCAACCGCAGGAGTCACTGAGTGGGTCGGACCCACGGCGGTAAGGGAAGGGAGCCCCCCCAGCAGGAACATCCCCACGAGGGCGATCGCGAGGATTCCCAAAACGGTACCAGAGTGAGAAAAGAATGCCCCGCGTCGAACGGGGGGAGAACGAAGTGAACGGTCCACGGACAAAATAAAGGCGGGGTCCCCGTATAAAAATCAATTGGTAAGTGGGGCGCGCAGGACGAACGGAAGGCGCTCCCCTCGGCGAAGATTACGGCGTGGGAGCCCGCAATATCACTTTACCAAATAGATCCGGCGCGTCGAGCCGGGAGAAGGCGCCCGCTCCTTGCTCGAACGGAAATATCGAGTCGACGACGGGCTTGAGCTCGCCGCGCCCTAAGAGACCCAGCACCTCCTCGAATTCGGACCGATTGGCCATCGTGCTCCCCCGGAGCGACGACTGGCGCCAAAAGAGCGTGCGCAGGTCGATCTCGGCGATCGGCCCCGCGGTGGCCCCGATCACGACTACCCGACCTCCTCGCGCCATCGCACGGAGCGAGCGCGGTACGGTCGGTGCGCCGACGGAGTCAAAGATGACGTCGACCCCCCGTTTTCCACTCCATTCCCATAGCACTTTGTCGAGGGGCCGGTCCTCGCCAAAGACGAGGACGTCGTCGGCTCCGAGCGACCGGGTTCGCTCGGCCTTCGTTTCGGTTCGGGACGCCACGGCCACGTTCCCCCCGAGGCGCTTCGCGATCTGTACGGCGGCTGCGGTGACCCCCCCTCCCGCCCCGATGATCGCGACCCGTTCGCCTGGCCGGACTTGCGCCACGGTCTTGAGCGCCCGCCAGGCCGTCTGGAAAACCAAGGGCACGGCCGCCCCTTCCGCATAGTTCAGCGCCTTCGGGAGGGGGTAGACGTTGCGTCGCGGCACGACGATGAATCGTGTCGCCGACCCTTGCGTGTGTTCCCCCAGGATCCGAAAATTTCGGCAGAACGACTCCTCCCCGGCGAGACAGGCGTCGCACGTACCGTCCGAGAGCCCCGGATTGACGAGTACTTGAGTACCTACGAGTAGGTCAGTTACGTCGTCTCCGAACGAATCGACCTCTCCCGCCCCATCGGAGCCTAGCACGTGGGGCCGTTCCACGGGGACTCCCGGAATCCCGGCGAGCGTGAACCGATCCAGGCGATTGAACCCCGCCGCGTGAATTCGGATACGGACCTGACCGGTCCCTGCCACCGGCTCGCCAATATCGACGTAGCCGAGCTTCTCTGCCGTCCCATGCTCTTGGAATCCGAACCCGAGCATGGTCACGATTCCTGGGCGACCGACCAGCGTGTACTACCCGCATGATCCTCGATTCGAACGCCGGCACGGGCGAGCTCGTCCCGGATCCGGTCCGCTTCGGTAAAGTCTCCGCGAGCGCGGGCTCGAGCTCGGGCCGCGATCGCGACTTCCACGACCCGACTCCAGCCCTCCGTCATCGCAGCGGGACCTTGCTCGAACAGGCCCAATACGTCCTCGGCCCACCGGAAGGGTGAGCTGAGGGTACCGAGGGCTGTGCCTGACAGCGACTCGATTCGGGGCATCCACGGTTGGATCGTCGTGACCCATTCGAAGAGTCGCGCCATCGCCTCTCGCGTGTTGAAATCGTCGGCCATCGCCTTTTCCATCGCGTCGAGCGTGTCGGAGGCAGATTGCGCCAGCTCGGCCGGTAGCTCCTGCCCGCCGCGCTCGAGTCCTTCGGCCCGTAGGAGGGTCCGGATCTTTTGGAGGCTTCCATCCAGCCGCTCGTACGCTTCGCGAGCCTCCTCGAGGCTCTTCCCCGGAACGAAATCCAGCGGACTTCGATAATGGGCGTTGACGTAGTAGAAGCGAAGCACCATGGGTCCAAATTCGTCCAGCGCGGAGTCGAGCGAGTATACATTGCCGAGCGACTTCGACATTTTTTCGCCTCCCATATTCAACAGGCCCACGTGCATCCAGAAGTTCACGAGCGGTGATTTTCCCGTGGTGCTCTCGGCCAGGGCGATCTCAGCCTCATGATGGGGGAAGATCAGATCGAGCCCCCCTCCGTGGAGGTCGTAGCGTTCCCCGAGGAGCCGCAGCGTGATCGCAGTATCCTCGATGTGCCAACCGGGGCGGCCGGGCCCCCACGGGCTGTCCCACGATGGTTCCCCCGGGGTGGCCGCCTTCCAGATCACGAAATCTTCTGGGGACCGCTTGCGTCGATCCACCTCCACTCGGGCTCCGGGTCGGAGGGCTTCGACCCGCTGACCGGAGAGCTTTCCATACTCCGGAAACTTGGCGACTTCGAAGTAGACCGAACCCTCGGCGACGTACGCGACGCCTTTCGTGACCAGGGTCTCGGTTTGGTGAATGATCTCCGGAATAAAATCGGTGGCATACGGGTAGTAATTGACCGTACGAACCCCGAGCCGCTGCATAGCCAGCTGCCAAGAGATGGCATTCCGGTCCGCCACGACTAGCGGGTCCGAACCGAGTTCGGCCGCTCGGGCGATGACCTTGTCATCGAGATTGGTAACGTTCTGAATGTGAAAAACCCGGTACCCCCAATGTGTGAACGTACGCGCCACGACATCGAACGTGACGGCCGTTTTTGCATGCCCAATGTGGGCTTCGGCATAGGGTGTCAGACCGCAAACGAAGAGATTCACTTTCGGCGGAACGAGCGGGGAGAAGAGACGGCTCTCGCGCGTCAGCGAGTCGTAGATCGTCGGGCGACGCACGAACTACACCGCCCGGAGCGCTTGCAGCACGTCCGCCGCCAAGTCGCGAGGGTCTTCGATGCCGCAGGACAGTCGTATCAGCCCGTCGGTGATTCCACGAGCCTCTCGAACTTCCTTCGCGACACTCGCGTGGGTCATTGTTGCGGGGTGGTCCACGAGAGACTCTACTCCGCCCAGACTCTCGGCGAGCGTGAACACACGGAGCCGACGGAGGAATCGGCGAGCGGCCGTCATCCCTCCGCGAAGATCGAAGCTCACCATCCCGCCATAACCATCCATCTGTCGCGACGCCAGGGCGTGCTGCGGGTGCGACTTCAAACCCGGATAATACACGGCACGTACCCCAGGGCTGCCTTCGAGGGCTCGGGCTACCGCGACCGCACTAAGTTCGTGCGCCCGCATGCGTACGCCCAACGTGTGAATGCCGCGTAAGACAAGGAAGCAATCGAAGGGGCTCGGCACGGCCCCGGCGGCGTTCTGCAGCCAAAGGAGTCGCTGACCCAACTTCCGCTCGCGCGTCACGAGCGCCCCGCCCACGACGTCCGAGTGCCCTCCTAGGTACTTGGTAGTAGAGTGGAGCACCAGGTCGGCCCCTAATTCCAACGGGCGCTGGAGCGCGGGGGAGGCGAACGTGTTGTCGACTCCGACGATCGCGCGATAGCGATGCGCCAGACGAGCGACGGCGCGAAGGTCCACGACATGCATGAGCGGATTGGTGGGACTTTCGAGGAAAACGAGCGAAGTCGGTCCAACCTCGAGGGCCGCCTCTACAAGTTCGGGCCGTGTAGTATCCACATACTCGACCTGAAGCCCGTACTGCTTGCGGTGATGCTCCAGGAGCCGCCAGGTACCGCCGTACAAATCGTCGGTGGCGATCACGCGGCTCGCGCCTCGGAAGTGGGCAAGCAGCGTCGCGAACGCCGCCATGCCAGAGGCAAACGCGATGCCCGTATGACCCGACTCAAGTTCTGCGAGCGTCCGCTCCAACATGGCGCGGGTGGGGTTCCCGGTCCGGCTGTAGACGTACCCCTTGTTCTGGTTCGGCGCCGCCTGTTGGAACGTGCTTGAAAGATAGATCGGAACGTTTACCGCTCCCGTCGCCGCGTCGGCTGATTGCCCCGAGTGGATCAGTTTGGTATCAAAGCGCATGCGAACCTCCTCGCTCCGCAAGGAAGCCGAGCACATCATTCCGCGTAAGCACTCCTCGGGCGTCGCCGGTAGCCGTGTCGCGCACTAAGATGGCCCGATGTTCGGCGAGCTGGCGCAGCACTTCTCCAATCGGCGCATCTCCCGCGACCTCAGGGAACGGAGGTTGGAGCACTACTCGAACGGTTCGATCCAAGACGGTTTCATCCGCGAGCATGCGGCGAAGGATCTCATCTTCCTGCAAGCTGCCCACGTTTTCGCGCCCCGCCAATATCGGAAGTTGCGAGATCCCGTGCTGTCGGATTAGGGCGAGCGCGTCTCGAACGGTGGTGGTCGGGCTCGCACTGACGAGTGCGGGCGTCAACTCCTTGGAGCGCAACAGGTCCGCCGCCCGGGAGTCGGCGTCGGCGAAGCCTTTCTCTCGAAGCCAATCGTCCGAGTAGAACTTCGAAAGATATCGGTCGCCTGAATCCGGGAGAATAACCACCACGGTCTTCCCCTCGGGCACGGGATGGTTCGACAACCAGCGGAGGGCTCCGGCGACGGCCGACCCGGACGAGCCGCCAACGAAGAGACCCTCTTCTCGCGCCAGTCGTCGCGCCATCTCGAACGACTCTCGATCGTTAACTTGAACGAACTCGTCGAGGAATTCGAAATGGATCGTCTTGGGAACCATGTCTTCCCCGATCCCCTCGACCTGGTACGGACTCGCGCGAGCGAGCTCCTTCGTTTGGAAGTAGTGGGATAGGACCGATCCGATCGGGTCCACGGCTACGATCCGTACGGACGGGCGGTGTTCCTTGAAGTAACGGCCGATGCCACTCATCGTCCCGCCAGTTCCCACGGTCCCGACGATCGCCGCGAGGTCCGGTCCCCCGTCGCGATCGATCTCCGGTCCCGTCGTGCGATAATGGGCGACGGGGTTCAACTGATTCTCGTACTGGTTGGGGTAGTATGAGTCGGGGATCTCTTTCGCCAGACGTCGCGCCACCGAATAGTGACTCATCGGATGGTCCGGGGGTAGCTGACTGGGTGTCACTACGACCCGCGCGCCATAGGCGCGCAACAGCCGGATTTTCTCGGAGCTCATCTTATCGGGGATCACGAAGACTGCGCGATAGCCACGCACCGCGGCCACGAGTGCCAATCCCACGCCCGTGTTGCCGCTGGTCGCTTCGATGATCGTGCCACCCGGCTTGAGAAGCCCACGCGCTTCGGCGTCGTCGATCATCGCCGTGCCGATGCGGTCCTTCACGGAACCTCCGGGGTTGAGAAACTCCAGCTTCGCGACCAGTCGATAGGGAAGTCCTCGCGCGATTCGTTCGAGCGGGATCGTGGGGGTGTTCCCGATCAAGTCGAGAATCGAGCGAGGAGACGGAGAGGAATCACTCATACGAATGCGGGATGAAGGGGTCGGAATATACGTTTGCTCGACCAACGGGACCTACGGTTCGAGTAGTTCGTACTCGTCCATTCTATTCCGGCCATCATGGTTAAGGCGGCGCCTCGTCTCTTTTCGTTGGCGATGGCCCCAGATCGACTGCCGGGTGCATTGGAGTCCGACATTCTCCGTTCGCTACGCGAGTTGGAGGAGGCGCCGGCGCGGGCGGTCCGGGAGCGATTGGCCACGCATGGGACGAAGCTCGCCTACACGACCGTCGCAACGATTCTCAGCCGCTTGTGGAACAAAGGGCTCGTGCGTCGCCGACGTGAAGTGTGTCAGGGCGGAGAACGGTATGTCTACCGCGCCGTAGATTTCGAGCACAAGTACCTCATCAATCTCCTTAAAGGCGTGGTCACCATGTTCGGCCCCGCAGGGGTCGTCCACCTTAACGAGGAGATCGCGAAGTTGAACCCAGCGGAAGAACGAGAATTGCGACGGCGGCTTGGATTGTAATCCGGGGACCGACTCTCCATGATCGGGCCGCTCGTTCTGCTATGGTACATGCCGGTCGCCGTTTGGGCGGCGATCGGTACGGGGCTCCTCTACGCGAGCCGCGGCGCGCGTCCCACGACGGTCCTGCGCCTTGCCGCGGCCTTCCTCGCCCTCTGGGCGCTGCTGGCGACGACGCTTCTGGTCTGGGTGCTCGCCAATGGAAGTTGGGTCGCCATTCTCGGACTCCTCAGAAATCCGTCCGTCTTTTTCGACCCTCGCTACGGGGGGCTGTGGCTCGTCGGAGCGCTCGGCGCGTTCGCGGTATTTGCGACGGCCTTCGTCCTCAATCAAGGGGTGGGACGCGGACTCCTCCTACTCTATCGCTCCCGTCCCATCGCATGGCCGCGCGGACTGCCTCCGCCCGTGGAGCCGATCAGTCTCCGGGTGATCGAATCGCGTCGCCTCGAAGCGTTCTCATTCACGCTGTTGGAGCCGACCCACTCTCATCTCTTCGAGCGCCGAGAGATCATTCTCGTCTCCCGCGGCCTGCTTCGCGCGTTGAGCCCGGTCGAGTTAGAGGCCGTGATCGCGCATGAGCTTGCTCACATCGAGGGACTTGACAGTCGATATCTGACGTTCTTTCGGACGATGGCGCGCATGATGCGATGGGACCCGGTGCTCGCATATTTGGCGCGCTCCCTCACGCGACACGAAGAATTTCACGCCGACCGTTTGGCGGTCGACGCCACTCGCCGCCCGCTCGCGCTCGCCCGCGCGCTCTACAAGGCGAGTCGCGCGGTTTCGCTTCCCGCGTCTCGGACGGCCCCGAGCCTGCTCGGAGTCGGGGGCCGGGCCGGCCAACGCGAAGTCGCCGAACGCATCCGACGGTTGGTCGTCATGGCCGAGTCGGGCGATTATCCGGAGGATGGGAGTGCGGGTCCCGCTCCGTGATCGATCGAACCGGCGGAGCCGTGCGGTCGTCCTCACCGTCGTCGTGATATTCCTTTTCAGCGCGGGCGGCGCGCTCCCAGTAGCGCGCGCCTCCTATCCTCCCCTGCCCATCGATGCGGGCTCGCAATTCGTCCAGGAGATCAACGCGCCGACCCTGCCCCCCGGAACAAGCGGCACAATCTCCTTCGTGATGGAGAACGCGCTGACCGCAACCGTCACCTCCGGCATCGTCAACGTTTCGCTCTACGCCTTCAACGCCTATCCGGGGAATGCGACGGCTCGGCTTCCCGGGGACGGGGAGACGCCCACTTTCTCGAATGGAGCCTCGAGTTTGTCGCTCGTGCTGCCGACGCCCTGGGCTGCCGCCGCCCGTCTCCCGGAAACGCTAACGGTCCAAGTCCCGTCGGCGGCCCCGCAAGGGGACTTCGCCTTTCGCATCTCACTCTTCTTAGTTGGGAACGGAACTGCGTACCTGCTTGAATCGCGAGGATTTTTTTCGAACGCCGCGTGGGCGAACGCAACCACGGCGCCGGGAGGAGGCGCGACGTTGAATCTGAGCGCGCTCGGCGTTTCGGGAGTGCTTCCGGAATCTGCGGTACTCGTCCGGACCAATCCATTCGTTGTGCCGCTGTACGTGATCTTCGCGATCGCGTTGGTACTTGCCGGATTGGGGGGCTACTACGCGTTTCGCAAGGGACCGGGGTCCAGATCCGGTGCCCGCAATTCGCCAGACGAAAGGAGCGCCCCGAGTGCCTTGGGAAAGAGTCGCACTAACGACGGGGATTGACGCAGGACACTGCGCGCGACGTGGGTGGGGAAGTCGATATCGCCAAAGGCGACGATCGTACTTTCTATCGCGGACGAGCGGAGCGCCTCCAACACGGCCTCGAGGTCGCTGTCGCTCAACCGGAGGAAAAGACGCCGCAGGTAAAGTGCCTTGGAGAATTCTTCCCCGAATTCGGCCCGCCAGCGGAGGTCGTACGGCGCCAATCCGGACCGAGAGACATTTCTCTGCCGAAGTGCCGAATGCGCGACCTCGGCCGCGATTTGCGCGCACCGCATACCGGTAAAGATTCCTCCGCCGGACAGCGGCTTCACCTGGGCGGCCGCGTCGCCGACCAGGAGAACTCGGTCGTCATGCGTGCGCGGAACGGTCCCAATGGGGATTCCGGATACCAAGAAACCGGAAGGGGCCGGAAGCGTAGCCCCGTGCAGCCGGTTCACCTGTTGGACCAGCCGGTCGTAGTACTTTCGAGCGGGTGTACCGTCCGCCCGGCTCGCCACCCCGACGCGTGCGCCCCCCGCGCCGTCGGGAATCCACCAACCGAACAATCCGGGCGATACCTCGTTCCCCAGATAGACCTCGACCTGATCCGGGTCGCCCGCGCTTGAGGTGAACTCCGCTTCGAACGCGGGGAGGATCTCGACCGGCCGACGGAGCCGAAAACTCCGCGCCACGGCGCTCGCGACGCCATCGGCTCCGATGACAAGGCTGGTCCGGAGGGTCCGAGTCGTTCCGTCGGTTCCTGTGAGACGTACGTCGACTCCTTCGGCTCCGGAGCTCTCTCGGCGTTCGAACTTCCAGCCCGGCTCGATTCGCGCGCCGGCTTGGGTCGCCCGCTCGGCGAGGTAAATGTCGAGGCCGGCTCGATTGATCACGAAGGCGCGCGGGTCGTGAGCCCGAAAGCTGAGCGATTGTAAGGACGGGCTGAGGACCGTGGCCCCGTGAATCGGTCGCAGCACGAATTGGGTGCTTCCGGCGAGGTCAAGGACGCGCTGCGAGACCAGCCCCGCACATTGGACAGGATATCCGATCCGCGGATGTTCTTCGATGACGAGAACCTGATGGCCCGTGCGCGCCAATTCGTAGGCGACCGTCGAGCCGGCAGGTCCGCCGCCCACGACCAAGATCTCGACCGTCTCCACAAGGGCGAGGAAGCGGCCAACTCTTCTTAACGGTCCCGGCGCGCTAAATCGGCATAGCCCTTCAGTTCAAACGCCAGGGGGTCGCGACGAGGTCCGTACGCTGCCGGGGTTGGACCGCGGATTCCTCGACCGTCGATGACCCGCCCGAACGAAGCGCGAGGTGGCCCGTCCAAGCGATCATCGCGCCATTGTCCACGCAGAGGGACCGGGGCGGGGCGAACATCGTCCCTCCGCGCTCTGCGACCATGGCGCCGACCATCGTGCGAAGTCGCTCGTTGCAAGCCACTCCGCCCCCGAGCACTACGTCGGATCGCCGCCGATGTGCGAGCGCGCGCTCGGTGATCTCGGTCAGCATGCTGTAGGCCGTGACCTCGACCGAGTAGGCCAGATCCGGCCTGGGAACCCCCTTCGCGGCGAGGGCGAGTGTCGCTGTGAGCAGCCCGGAGAAAGCGACATCCATTCCGTGGACGGAATACGGGAGCGGCCACAATTGGGTCCCGGCAAGAGCTTCGCGTTCCAAAGCCGGGCCCCCGGGAAACGTGCCGCCTAGTGCAATCCAGAGCTTATCGAGGAAATTTCCGATCCCGACGTCCAGGGTCTCACCCAGGACCCGATACCGGCCCCCTCCGTAGGCGATCACCTGGGTATTGCCCCCGCTGGCGTAGAGCAATAACGGATCGTCGAGCCCACTCAGAACGCGCGCGATCTCGATGTGAGCGACGCAGTGATTGACGGGGACGAGCGGCTTCGACCACGCCAAGGATAGCATTCGAGCCACAGTGGCCCCGGCTCGTAGACACGGACCTAGTCCTGGCCCTTGCGCGAATGCCACGGCCTCGATCTCCTGGGGTTTGAGATGGGCGCTGTCGAGAGCCGAGCGAACGAGATTAGGGAGGAACTCGACATGGTGGTTCGCGGCTTCGCGGGGATGGATCCCTCCCGACGTAGGCCGGTACATGTCCGACGCAAGCCCGAGGATCTCGGCAGTGTCCGAAACAATGCCGACGGAAGCCGTGTGCGCCGTCGATTCAATGCCGAGTACGACCACGCTCTCTCCGCCCGCCGCGGGGCGAACTTCGAGAATGGGATAGGGGTTGCGACCGTTACCGAAGCGCGCTTCACTCGTCGGTGGACTCGATGCGGAAGCAGACTCTCTTCCCACGAAGGGCTTCCTGAATACGATCTCCGAATTCCAGAGACTCGCGTACTGACGCCGCGCGCCCCCAGTCATAGACAAAATCGTAGCCCTGGTTCTGGGGGCGAAAACCCATGTCCTCGAGCAGGTCTGCCACCTCGGAAAACGGCGCCCCCTCGCTGTCCAGCTGAAGCAAGAGGAAGGTATGCGTGCGTCCTCCGTTGTCGGCCATCGTAGAGCGAGACCTCACACGGTCACGGTCCGCTTAAAGTCCACCTTTCCAAAGTTCAAGGAAGGTCGGAATCCCGCGCCTGCGGGGGAATCCGCAGAGCGGGATCCCCTTCCTCCTCCAGGATCGCGACCGATCGGCGCGCATGACTTGTGATATAGGCGACAATCCCGCGCTGGAAACGGCCCATCTCATGCGGCGCCATCAGCAGACGACCGACGGCGAGCAGCGAGTCGTGGGAATCGACTAACAGCGCACTCGACTCTGGCACCAGGCTCGGGTCGGCGGCCTGGACAAATCGTGCAAACAGCGTGCGCCCGCTGGCGACGAACGGTGCGCCGTCGTCGCTGACCACAACACGGTGACCGGGCGCGGCCAGGAGCGGCTGCACCAAACGCGCTCCCGACCAGGTCGGCCGCGGAATACTATCGTTTCCGATGACGAACAACGGATCGCCCTCCAATCGAATCCCGCGGAGACGGCCAGTCCTCCGGGAACGAACCGCTCGTACTCCTTGACGAAGGAGCGCGTCCGCTACGTCGACTCCATACTCCCACGCCAGGAGCGCTCGCATCTGACGCGCGTCCCAGTCCGCGGTCCAATCGTCCGCGGCTGCCAGGTCCGAATATTCGGACTCGATCGATCGTCGTAGCTCCGTCGGGGTCGGAAGTCGGTCGCGTACCTCGAACTCTCGCGCCCCGAGGTAAGGTCCGACCGGGTACATCTCCAAGAACTCGAGCGGTACCGGTCCGAGCTCCGTTTCGCATTCCCAGCCGATCGAGGCGCCCGATGTCGTCTTCGGAGGGACCTGGGCCAAGTAGTCCATGTGAAGTGGGAGCCGAGAGATCCGTCGAGCGAGCGCGGTTTGGTGTTGCCATGCGTCCACCTTCTGACGGAAACGAAGGACCGCGGGCCGTCTCAGGCTCGACGCCCCCACCTCGCGAAAGACGCGGCGGCTTTCGGGCTCGACGGCGAGGAATGCATCGGAGTGGTCGAGGACCGCGTTGAGACCGACACGCAGCGCGGGATGCGCTGCTGCACGTCGTTCGGCCAGCTCCCAAAGGTTGCCATCACGAATTGCCTGACGAACGCGGGCCACTTCTTCAACGGAGGTCAGGAGATTGTGTCGGGCGATCCAAGCCTCCCGCGGTTCCGGCGGCAGCGCGCCGACATCGTTCAAGGGAAGCTCCGCACAAAGTCGGCAGTGACAGATGGGCTCCTTGATCCCCTCGAGGGCGATTGTTCCCTCCGGGAACAACAAGTCTCCGCGTCGCGCGAATTTGTGGTACGCCGAAGAATCGAACAGATCTACCCCAAACAGCGCGGCAAAGGCGAACGTCATCGGGTGCCCCGTCCCGAATAGATGCACGATCCGCTCCGGCCCCAAGTACGGTCGAGTAGCAAGCAAGACCGCGGCGAGCTCCGCGAAGCGGTAGTGCTCCATCAGCGGCACGACTCCCCCGACGGCGAGGACGTCGCCGCGCTCGGTGGCCGATCGGGCGGACTCCGCCCGCAGGTCGTCGAACGTTCCGCCCTGGACAGGGACCGCCAGTAGACCAGTGCGCATCGCTCGGGCTTGCACCGCGTGTTCCTCAGTGACGCGCACGCCCGCCGCCGCCTGGGCGTGGTCCTCCGAAGGTTCGCCGAAAATATCGAGGACGGTGGCGATGTCCGAGCCAATTCGATTCTGAAAATCCAGTATCTCTTCTGGCCCAACCTCGACGCTTCCGTAGGCGTGTTGCTGGAACGCGCCCGAGTCGGTCATTACCGATCCATCAAACCGTAGGAATCCGTGGATTCCATTCGCCTCCGCTGCCGCCCTCAGCGGAGGCGTTCGCCAGGTGATGTAGGCCGACGTGATCACGGCTCGAATCCCGAACTTCTCCTGCATTTCGCGCGGGGGAATCGGCTGACGCGTCGGATCCGGGTGTACCACAGGTAGTAGCGCGGGGGTATCGACCACTCCATGAGGCGTACTGAAACGTCCGAGTCGAGCGAACCCATCTCGCTCGAGTAGCTCAAATCCGGTCACCTCTCGCTCCGAGACGGTGTCGGGGCGGCGCGGGCGTGGTTGCCCATCGCCGACGTCTCCCAACTGCTTCGTATTCGGCGTAAGAGATCGGTCAACATCGGGAAAGTGAGCTTTCCGGTATTCGTATTCTGAGGACTGGGATGATACGATGCCCAGAGGAACGGCCGACCCGGTCCGAGCGGGAGGCAGGCCCCGTGCGCGAATTCGACCCGAGCAATCGGGACACCATAGACGCGTTCCGCCGACCTACGGACTGCGTCCCAAGCGAAACCGCCGAGCGCGAGGACGGCTCGTGTCTGGGAGAGCAGTCGCAGTTCCCTGTCGAGGAAGGGGACGCATCGGTCGCGTTCCTCATTCGAGGGCCGGTTGTCGGGCGGTACGCAGCGCACGGCCGCGGTGAGATAGAGATCCGTATAGTGGAGCCCGTCCCCCCGATGCGTCGAACTGGGTTGATTGGCGAAACCGGTTGTGTGAAACGCTCGGACCAAGAAACCGGCCGATCGGTCCCCCGTAAACACGCGGCCGGTTCGATTCGCTCCGTGCGCCGCCGGTGCGAGTCCGACCACGACTAGGCGAGCATTCGGATCTCCGAACCCTGGGACCGGCCGGCCCCAATACGTCTCGTTCCGAAATTCCCGCTTTCGCTCCGAGGCGATCCGTTCGCGGTATTGAACCAGGCGCGGGCACCGTCGGCACGAAATTATCTCCTCGCGGAGAACGGACAAGGAGTCGGACATGATTTCCGGTACGCTGGTTCAGATTATGGATTACGGGGGGTACGGCTAGTACTCACCGGGGGTGACCTACCCCTTTAGAAGGGGCGCTCCATCCTACGTGTGATGAGCGATGTCCACGTCCCCCGCGGAGGACAAGCCCGGGTAGGACGCATCGAGGGTGACCTTCGCGTCGAACGTGACTCCCGCATCGAGCCGGAAGGATCGACCCCCATTATTGTGACCGGTACCTCCCGCTTCCACGGAGATGTCGAGGTTCGTGGTGACTTGGAGACCGGTGACTTCGAAGCCGAAGACGGAACGGTGCGGGTTTTGGGGGCGCTCGTTGTGCTCCGTCGCCTCTTGGGCGAGAAGGCTGTCGTTGAGGTGAAGGGTCGATTCCAGGGCCACGACGTCGATGTCGATCGATCGCTGGTCCTCGGAGGCGAGGCCACGGCCGACACTTTCGAAGTCGGTGGGACACTGCAGGCCTATTCCTCGCTGACCGCCCGGACGATCGAGCTTGGCGGTCAAATGATCGTTCGCGGACTTCTGACCGCCGAGTCTATCGAAGCGGGCGGGAGTGTCGAGGTCGGACTCGTCAGCCTCGAAACGATCGAAGCAGGAGGTAAGATCCATCTGGATGGCGGCGAGGTACGCCGCTCGATCGAAGTCGGCGGCAAGTTCGAAGCTACCGGGGACCTCAAATTCGGGTCTATCGAGGTCGGCGGCATGGCCGGGATCGGCGGCGTGGGCACCGGCGGCGACATTGAGGTCGGTGGAATCTTCCATGCGCGTAAGGACCTGACTTTCGAGACGCTGGAGATCGGCGGTGTCGGGACTATCGACGGGAACGGAACCGGTAAGGCCGTCAAGATTGGGGGCAAGTTCGCCGTACGGGGCAATCTCGTTCTATCGGGGGAACTCGAGGTGGGTGGAATGGCGGAGACGACCGGCTTCCTGCAGGCCCATCGCGTGGAGATCGGCGGTAAGCTACGCGTCCTCCGCGGGGATATCTCGGGAGATGCCGAGATTGGAGGCGCCTTGGAAAGTCACGATGGCTTCAAGGCGCACCGCATCCAGATCAACCGGAAAGGTCGCGCGTACGGACCGCTGATCGGCGACATGATCGAGATTGGCCGTTCCGGGCAAGTTGAGGACCTCTATGGCCGCACGATCGTGCTCGACGAAAAGGCATCGGCCCGTAACATCTACGCGGACTCGGTAGACCTCCGCGACCACGTCACCGTGAAGGCGGTCCAATATCTCTCGACACTCGTCGTGGGGCGCGACGTCACGATGCAGTCTCAGCCTCAGAAGGTCGCGTCCCTTCCGGCGTTTCCACTATAATCCCTTCGAGTCTCGCCGATGGAGGAGCGGGGTGCTGGGACCCCCCCGCACGGCCCGCGGCGCCGGGAACAGACGGATCTCTACGCGACGATCCTAGAAGTGATCAAGCGGTACCATGGTCAGGCGCGAATTACCCGCATCTCCTACGGCGCGGGGATGCCCGTGGATCGGTTGCGTGCGTCGGTCGACCGGCTCCTATCCCTTGGTCTCGTCAGGCGCGACGACCAAGGAAGTCGGATCGTCTATGACATCACAGCCCGAGGTCAAGAATTTCTGGATACCTATTGGAAGATGCGGGCCTACGTCGAAGCCCTGAATTTCCCTCCGGAACGGTCGGCAGGCCGTCGGGGCCGCTAAGGTCTTCCGGCTACGTTCTGGTGTCAGAACGACGTGAACGTGTCCCTCTGGCAGCCTGGAGGGGCCATGGGAAAGTCGCCGACTGGCGACTAAGCCCTCAGGAACACCACCCAGGCTGAATCAAGGAGGTCGAGGGGCCGTCTGCAGAGGCGGCTAGTACTGTGGAACGCTCGGGTCGATTTTACGAGACCAAGCGTCGATTCCGCCCTGGAGATTGGCTACTCGTCGGAAGCCCTCGCCATCGAGATAGCCCGCGACCATCGCCGAACGAGTTCCCGTGTGACAGTAGACCACGATCTCGCGATCGGTCGGGATCTCGCCCTTTCGGTCGGCCACGTCATTCATGGGAATATGTAGCGAGGGGAGGATGACCGCGGCTTCTCGTTCGTCAGGTTCGCGAACATCGAGGAGCACGACGTCGTTGGGCCGACTACGAAGTCGTTCGGCCACCGCTTCCGGCGTAAGCTGGACGACCATTACGGCCCGGAATCGGTCGGGGGGATAGAGGTTATGCTCCCGGTACCACTTTCGTCTGCGGAATGAGGCACTCGTCTCGCGACGAGAGCGACCCGATTCTGTTCGTGCCACCGAATCGTCCGCCGGTACCGATACGCTTTAAGACGGACCGCATTCGAACGGAAGGTGCCCCATGAAGACGAAGGACCCAGTGTGCGGGATGACCATAGAAAGTGAAACCGCGGCGGCGCATGCCTCGTACCGTGGGACTGAAATCTACTTTTGCAGCACCGCCTGCGCCGCGAAGTACGCCCGCACTCACCCCCCGTCGTAAGCTCTCGCTCGACGGGATACCGGAGTCGCGCACGCGGACGCTCTCTCCGCAACCAACCACGAGGCCGTAATTGGCGACCGACCCGATTTGCGGCATGTACGTGGACGAAGCGGTTTCGACGCTCCGTTTGCAGCGCGAGAATCGAACGTACTACTTTTGCTCCGAAGGTTGCCTCCATCAGTTCGCGGCACCCGAGGAGGAGCACCGGCGACTCCGTCGGAACCTGGTCGTGGCTTGGCCTCTCGCGCTTCTCATACTCGCCCTGACCTACGTTTGGCACCCGACGGATTGGCCATTCTTTGCGGGCGCGCTCGCAGGCGTGGTCCAGTTCTACTCGGGCCGGTCGTTCTACCGAGGGGCGTGGGACTCCCTCGCCAACCGCATGGGGAATATGGATCTCCTAATTGCCGTCGGGACCACCGCGGCCTTCCTCTACAGCTGGGCGGCTCTGCTCGCCTCCAGCCGGTTGCCCGCGGCCTACTACTTTGATGCCTCCTCGCTGATCATCGCGCTGATTCTCTCCGGCAATTATCTCGAACAGTGGACGCGCGCTCGGGCCACTTCCGCACTGCAGCGATTGAATGAGCAGCTCCCTGCTACCGTGCGCGTAGTCCGAGACAACACGGAGCGCACGATTCCGCTGGTCGAACTTCGTCCCGGTGACATCGCACGGATTCGCCCTGGCGAGAAATTCCCGGCCGACGCAAGGGTCCGCGTGGGCCGAACCTCCGCAGACGAAGCCATCCTAACCGGAGAGCCTTTTCCGGTACCGAAGCAACCGGGAGATTCGGTGCTCGCCGGATCGATCAATATTGAGGGACTAGTCGACGTGGAGGCGCTGGGAGTCGGCGAGAACACGTTCCTGACGCGGATCGGCCAACTTTTGACTGAAGCCGAGACGAGCCGGGTGCCGCTCCAACGATTCGCCGACCGTCTCGCCGCGGCATTCGTTCCGTTCGTGCTCGCATTGGGGCTTTTCGCTGCCACGCTATGGGTGCTGTTTGGAGGGGCCACGCCGGAGATCGGGCTCCTGGTCTTTGTGTCCGTGGTCATCACGGCATGTCCGTGTGCCTTCGGACTTGCGACCCCCGCAGCGATCTTGGTTGGCACCGGACGAGCCGCCCAGGGCGGAGTTCTGTTCAAGGGCGCTGACTCGATCGAGCGGTGTGCCCAAGTCGATCTCGTCCTTACAGACAAAACCGGAACGTTGACCGCGTCGATCCCCGCCTTGACGTCGGTCAAGCCCCTGCCTCCGTATTCCGCCGACGAGGTACTCTCGCTCGCAGCCGCGGTCGAACGTGGTTCGGACCATCCGCTGGCTCGAGCCGTCGTGGCGGCCGCTACGGCACGTGGTTCGGCCACGGTGGCAGTGACGGAAATTCGAGTGGACCCGGGGCGAGGAATCCGGGCTTTGTGGAATGGACGGCGCGTCGGCGTGCTCCCCCCCGAGGGGACTCCACTGGCAAATGCCGAGGCAACCTTGGTTGGCGACGAGCTAACGCGCATTCGCATGCGGGGCGAGACGGCGTCCCTCCTGACTATCGACGAGAGCGTCGTGGGCGTACTGGCGTTCGACACGCCGGTATTGACCGGCGCACGCGAGGCCATCGAGGAGTTGGCCCGGGACGGCATCGAGGTCGTGATGGTCACCGGGGATGGGCCCGAGGCGGCCCAGCGGATCGCCGCGGAGTTGGGGATCTCGAAAGTGCACTCCCGCGTGGTTCCGATGGAGAAAACCCGTCTGGTCGCTCGATATCGAGAAGAGGGCCATCGAGTGGCCTTCGTTGGAGACGGGATCAATGATGCAGCCGCGCTCGCCGCGGCCGAAGTCGGGATTGCGATCGGATCGGGAAGCGACGTGGCCCGAGAAGCGGGACAGGTCCTGCTCGTGCGGTCAGACTTCACAGGGGTACCGTTAGCGCTCCGTACGGCGCGACGTACCGTTGCGAAGGTCCGACAGAATTTGATCTGGGCGATCGCATACAACGCGATCCTGCTGCCGGTTGCGGCAGGACTCCTCGTTCCGTTCTTCGGATTTGGAGTGTATCAGTTCCTTCCGATCACGGGCGCATTAGCGATGGCAATCAGTTCGACCACCGTCCTGACGAATTCGCTTTCACTCCGTTGGATCCGCATCGATCGGCCCACTCGTTCGGGCTCCGGCGTCCCAACTACCGTTCCCGCGCGTCCCGCGGCCGCCTGATGCCTCCGATTACGTTCGATTCACTCGCAGTAGAGTTCGACTACCCGCCCAACGCGCTAGTAAGACCCCGGCCGCGCTCGCAAAGCCTTATGGGGCAGGTTCCCGTCGTTGCGGTCGGTATGGGCGACCAGGACCTGTCAACCGAACTGGTCGGCCAAGGGTACCAACTTACGGGGAAACATAGCGCCGTCAAACTCTGCTATTGGACTCGACAGTCCCTCGTGCACGAACGCGATTGCTACAAGGGGCGCTTCTACGGCATCGAGAGCCATCGCTGTCTCCAGATGTCCCCGGCTATCGATTCGTGCAATCTCCATTGCCGTTTTTGTTGGCGCAATCAGGGTTGGGAGAACGACGCCGTGATGACCGAGTACGACGACCCAGAGGTACTATTGGAGCGGTCAATAGGGGCCCAGCGTCGGATCCTCTCCGGGTTCAAGGGCGAGTCGACCGTATCTCCGGAGCGTTGGGAGGAGTCCCAAACGCCTCGTCACATCGCCATTTCGCTGACCGGCGAACCGACGCTCTATCCCAAGATGAATCGCTTCCTTGAGCTATGTCACGAGCGGAACATCACGACATTCCTCGTCACTAATGGTACGAACCCCGACGGATTGCGCGCCCTTGATCCGTTACCGACGCAGTTGTACGTTTCCGTCACAGCCCCGAACGCCGAGGTCTTTCGCAAACTCACTCTGCCGGCCGAGGAACACGCCTGGGATCGACTCCGCGAGTCCCTCGTCATCTTGCGGGACCTCCCGACTCGACGCGTAGTTCGCCACACGCTCGTACGCGGTTGGAATCTCGGCTGGGCTGGCGAGTACGCCGAACTCGACCTGATGGCGCGTCCCAACTTCATCGAGCCGAAAGGCTACGTCTACATGGGCAAATCCCGCCAGCGCCTCGGACGCGACCATGTCCCCACACACGAGGAGATCGGCGGATTTGCGCGCGAGTTGGCTCGACGTACCGGCTATCAACTACTCGATGAGTCGCCGGAATCGAAAGTGTATCTACTCGGGGAAACGAACGAAGGTCGCTATCTACCGGGGCTGGCGCCGGTCCTGGCGGACGGGATCGCCTAGCCCGAGAAGGAACCTTTACACGAGACGCCAGCTTAGAATTTCGACGAAGATTGCCGCGCCGATCCCCATGGCGATCACAAAGTACGGGTTGATCTTGAGTGACCGGCTCTCCTCCATGTCGTAGTATTGGATGAGTCCGGCTGCAGAACTGAATCCTGCGCGGCGGCTTTCGGGCATCGAACCTGCGTAGCACGACCGTCGTATTTATCCCTCTCGGACCCGGAGTCGAGACCTTCTCAGCGCGCACCGGTGCCTCGCACGAACGCAGTTAGTGGCTGACGTTGAAAAACGATCCCGCACTAGAATCGGCGATATCCGCCGAGGTCCAGCACGACGTCTTCCATCATTTCCTGCACGCGGGACGAGAAATCCGCGGTGAAGGCGGATGCACTTCCAGACATGACTCGCTCGATCAAGGGCCGCGGAGGGGCGACCCGTAACGTCTTACGCGAGGGAACGCCCGCGACCTTTGCGAGTTCCTCAAGGGCCAGCTCTCGATCGCCAAGCGTATCGACCAAACCGAGCTTGAGTGCCTGCGTGCCCGACCAAATTTCTCCGGTCGCGAGTGCGCGTATCTCCTCGACCGGGCGGTGGCGCTCTCGCGCGACGAGCTGGACGAACGACTCATAGTGTTCGCCGACCACCGCGAGCATCTTGGACCGCTCCTCCTCGGTCAGGGGCCGGTAGCCTTGGTAGGCGTCCTTGTGTCGACCGGCATGGACCAAGTCCACGGAGATCCCGATCTTGCGGAGCAAATCTTGGACGGCGAGATGCGGAAAGATCACCCCAATCGAACCAACGGTCGAGTCAGGATAAGCGAAAATCTTCCGGGCTCCGAGCGCCGCCATGTAGGCGCCCGACGCCCCAATCCCGCCGATGGAGGCGTAGACCGGTTTATACTCGTTCAATCGTTTGACAGCCAGATAGAAATCCGTGGAAGCGATTCCTTCCCCGCCCCCGCTGGAGATGTCCAAAAGGACCCCACGCACCCGTCGTCGCGTGCGCAGTCCTTTCAAAAGACGAGCATAAGGTTCGACCGAGCGATCACGGATCGTCCCTCGAAATTGAACGTGGGCCAGGATCTCGCGCACCGACTTCGCCCGTGAGGCGTCGATGTCGGGGACGCTTATATTGACCACTTCGTCCGGCGGCGACCGAGCTCCTCAAGTATCCCGAGCCCGCGATAGTCAGGGGATGCGTTACCGGCTCTCCTCGCGTCGCCCCCTGTTGGCGCTCATCGTTCTGTCTCCGGGGATCGCGGAGTTCATGACGGGATCCACTCCGATCGACCTCGTCGTGTACGACCCCTTTGGTTTCGCTATCGGCATTCTCGGCCTCCTGGGGTTGTACGGCGCCGGCGTCCTCCTGATCCGGGAGATCGCGGTGATCTGGAAAAAGGGTTGGCCGACGATCCTGCTGCTGGGGGCGGCCTACGGAATCCTCGAGGAGGGCGTCGGATTTCATACGTTCACAGGCTCGAGAAGTACTCCGGCCGGCGTTCTCGCCGGATTTGGTTCAGTCTTTGGCATCAGTTCGGTGTGGGCCGTTGGGCTCACCCTCTTTCACGCCCTCTACAGTATTGCGTTGCCCATCCTACTCGTCGGCCTGCTATACCCGGAAACTAAGTCCCAACGCTGGTTCGATCGGGGCGCCCTCGAATTCCTGGCGCTCGTATATGGGGCGACGGTCGCGCTCGCATTTGTGGCCGTGCCGTATCGACCCGGACCCGTTTCTTTGCTCGTGGAGTTGGTCGCGGCCGCGATCTTAGTCCTGCTGGCGTATCGCACGCCCGCGCGCCTGCTTGCCTCCGTGCCGGGACCGCGGCGTGCCGCCCTTGCCTGGTTCGGACTCGCCGGAGCGGCCACTTTCATCGTCTGGCTCTTCGTGGACACGGTCGGACCCCATTGGATCCCTCCGGCGGGCCTGATCGGTCTCATGGTGGGCGCCGCGGCCGGTATCGTCTGGTTCGTTCAATCTCGGACCGGAAGCCTTGACGTCGAGTGGACGGAATTCATCTTCGCTACCGGCGCGTTGATCGACCTCATCGTTTGGGACGTGCTCCTAGAAATCATTCTCGTACCCGGGATTGTGGTAGTGGCCGGACTCGCCGTCGTGTTCCTATACCGACTTCGGCGCAAACTGCTCACACGCCGATCTCAACTGTTGGTGCCAGAGGGAGCAACTGGGCCGCCCGGACCCGACCCTCGGGCGAGCTAAGCAAACGAGAGAACCTAGCCTTGCGGCAAATGGACTCCCGGAAGTACCAATGCGTCTCCAAAGCGTGGCGAGGCAGGGGAGACGGAGCTATCGGGCGCGTCGTGCCAATCGCTCCCAGAAGCCGAACCGGGAGCGGTCTGAAACGAGATTTGGGTCTGACAAAACTGCCTTCGATTGCTTTGGGGTCGTTCTGGCGACCGGTGCCTCCGTACGTGCGGCACGGAGATCGTCTAGAATATTTGGTCGCACTTGGCTCACACGGTCCAGCGGGGCGGACAAACGGCCGACGCACATATGTCGACGAAAGTCCGGGGGGGTGATTCCCCCAGCGCACGGAAGACACTCACGACGAGTGATGAATACGGGAGAGTAATCCGCCTACCACGAACTCCCCCCACGGAGCTGGGTGAATGACCCCCGAGCCGGAAAATGCGAGATTCTTTGACAAGTCGGGGACCATCGAACGCTCGTCGGACGCAGAACTCTACCAAATCATCGAGTCGTTCGATCGATTGAGCTATGGACTGGTCCTACTCGAAAACAAACTAGTCGAAGAAATAGGAATCGCCATTCGGAGGCTTCGCGCGGCCGTCGAGCAACACGTCGAGAATTCGAGAGGGCAGGGGAGGTTCGAGGTCGGGGACGCGGCATCGGACTCTTCACGTCGCAGAGAGATCGCGGACGATCATGCCCGCTTCCGGACTTCCCTCGCGGAGCTGGCAACCCTATTCGAGATCATCCGACGTGACGACCACGGAGGAAATCGGCAGGCGCTCGGACAGTACGGGAAGATCCTTTCGGAAGCGCTTCGGATCCACTTGGCAGCCGAGGACTCCGCGGGAGCGTCAGGTCTCACGGAATTCGAGCGTGAGCGGGCCCCCGAATCTCTCGCACCCGATCAGCTGCCCTGAATGATCCCGCGGCTAGCTGCCCGCCCGTCACCTACCTAACCATCCACGCGCCGAACTGGAAATGGTGAGGATGCGCGCTTCCTTGACGTCGAAGGTCAAGGGTCGAGAGCAGTCACAACGCTAATTACCTTCGACCGCGACCATGTGCCAACTCCATGACGAACGCCGCGGGCGAGGCCGTTTGGGTCGAGAAGTATCGCCCATCGTCCCTCAAAGATATGATCGGACAGGAGGGAATCGTTCCTTTGCTTCGTGCCTATGCAGAAAAAAAATCCCTCCCGCATCTTTTATTTGCCGGTCCCCCTGGGACGGGGAAAACCACGGCCGCGATCGCCCTCGCGCGAGATCTCTACGGCGCAGAATGGCGACAGAGCTTCCTGGAGCTGAATGCCTCGGATGAGCGCGGCATCGACACAGTTCGCACCACCATCAAGAGTTATGCGCGCACCTCTCCGATTGGCGGGGTGGGGTTCAAGCTCCTCTTCTTGGACGAAGCGGACAATCTCACCGCCGAGGCGCAGGCCTCCCTGCGGCGACTGATGGAGCGCTACTCCGGCGCCTGTCGTTTCATTCTGTCGTGCAATTACTCGTCCCGGATCATCGATCCGATCCAATCGCGATGTGCCGTCTTTCGCTTTCGGTCGTATTCGTCCGACCAGATGCACCTTCAGCTCGAGCGCATTACCAAGGCTGAAGGGAAGAAGGTCTCCGCGGGCGCCTACGCGGCGATCATCGCTGCGAGTGGGGGCGATCTACGGCGCGCGATCAATTTGCTACAACTCGCCGCGACGTACGCGGACTCCGTAACGGAAGAGACCGTTCGTCAAGTCTCCACCGTTCCCCTGCGGTCCGAGGTGGAACAGATGCTCACGGCGGCGCTCGCGGGCGAATTTCTCGCGGCCCGCGACCGCCTCTACCAGATCTTCACCGAACGCGGGGCGACGGGGGAGGATATTCTGCGTGCGATCCACAGCTACTTGCCGGATCTTTCCGAGACCCTCATTCCGCCCCGCGATAAGATCCGTCTCGTGGAATACCTCGCGGACATCGACTTCCGATTGGCGCAAGGCGCTTCCGAACGAGTCCAACTGGAATCGGTGCTCGCCCATCTAGCGCTCGCCCGCGAACGGAAGAGCTGAACTCATGGCCCAGCAACGTCGCACGCACAAGAAGCCCGTCGTCTATCGCCGTGCCATGGCGGAGGGCAATCTCCGTCTTCGACCCGCTACGTTGGCCCACATTCGGCGGCATACGGTGGCCAAAGGCGATCCGATCTCCGTCGCGGAAGTCGCCGGACTACAAGCGATGAAGCGGACGGCCGATCTCATTCCGTTCTGTCACTCGATCCCGCTCACGGGCAGCCGAATTGAGTTCACGCTCCATCGCACCCAAATTCACGTGCGAGCCGAAGCCGAAACGGTGGGTCGCACGGGGGTCGAGATGGAATCCTTGGTCGGCGCGAGCGTCGCATTGCTCACCGTGTGGGACATGGTGAAATACCTGGAGAAGGATGCGCGCGGGCTTTACCCCGCGACCCGCCTGGGCCCGGTGCGCGTCGTCGTGAAGGAAAAGCGGGAGGTAGGCCGCAAATGACCGATGGACCCGCTCATCCCCCCGGCGCTTCGGTAGGGCGTCATCATCTTGGAGGTCAGCGCTCGATCGGATTTGTCGTCCTCTCGGTCTCGGATACGCACACCGAAGACGACGATCCGTCGGGTGACTTGGCGCGTTCCTTGATCGAACAAGCAGGTCACAAAGTCTTGCACTATGCGCTCGTCGCGAATAGCGTGGCGGACGTCCGGGAAAAGCTCGAGCCCTATCTGGCGGAGCTACCCGTCGAGTGCGCGATGACGGTAGGGGGCACGGGCGTCAGCTCGCGGGACCTGAGCGTGAACGCACTTGAGGCGATGGGGGGCAAGCGATTGGACGGCTTCGGGGAACTTTACCGCTCGCTGAGCTTCGCCGAAGTCGGCCCCTTAGCGCTGATGAGTCGCGCCGGACTGTACCTGATCCGGAATAAGCCCGTCTTTGCCCTCCCCGGCTCGGAGCGGGCCGTGCGCACGGCGTTGGAGAAGCTCATCCTACCTGCGGTCCAACACCTCGTCGAGGAGTTGGAACGGTAAATCCCACCGACTAGCGCCGCGGGGTCTGCATCGCTACGGCCCCCATCGGAGGCGGTCCGGGGTCAAGAAGTTGGTCCGGAACCCCTTGGGCAC
The DNA here is from genome assembly GCA_049584655.1 of Thermoplasmata archaeon. Lineage (GTDB taxonomy): Archaea > Thermoplasmatota > Thermoplasmata > Lutacidiplasmatales > UBA184 > Lutacidiplasma. Next base: position 26,508 of record JBAUYF010000028.1, read on the forward strand.
GGCAGAACTCACTCCACGCGGGGTTTGCCTCAATGTGGTGTGCCATGAGAATACCGCGCTCGGAAAGCGCGGCCCATGCGGAATGAAGCTCGAATCGGGCCCGCACGACGTCGGGACCGTTGTCGTAGAGAAACACATCGATCCGTTGATTCCCGTTCAATAGTTCCTGCAGTCGTTCCTCGGAATTGCCGAGAACGAGCGTCCAGCGACTCCGCAATCCGGGGGGAACGAATTGGCCCACGCTCACTTGGTGAACCCCGGCCGCTCGCCCCTGCGGCGAGCCCGGCCCCAACGAGACAAGCTCTCCGGTTCCATTCGCTTCGAGTCCTGCGAGCAGCCAGGCGGTCGAATAGCCAGGGCGGACGCCCGTCTCGACGATCCGATCCGGTCGCTGGGCTCTCACGAGGAGATACAAGAGAGCGCCTTGCGGCAGCTCTCGCGTGAACGGGAGGCCAGCCCCTCGCTGCAGGAGGAGATCGGGAAGACTGCTCGCGAGGAGTTCGCGGCGATACCGCTTGAGCTCCTCGGCAGTCGCCCCGGTTAACTCGGCAATCCGGCCCAGCGCGGTGGATCGGAACAAGAGCATGCGCTGACGAATCGCCTTCTGGGCCGCGGCGCTAAGCAAGGTAGGAGATCGGGTCGACCGGAGCGGTCGGGGAACCGAAGCGCCGGGTAGTGTGGCGGGGGAATTTTCGGCGGCAGACGACGGGTCCGTTCGCATGGAGAAGAACAGAAACCCTAGGGGCCGACCCCTACTAAGCCCTTACCAAAATACGTGTTTTCGACGACGTGAGCGAGGTTGGGGAAGTAAACGTTCGCGAACTCTTTAATAGGAGCAACCGATAAAATGGGGGAGGAACGTCGATGTCGGTTCAAGAACTCAACGGGGCTCAGTTCAACAAATTCGCCCAAGAAAACTCCGCCGCGGTGGTTGATATCTGGGCGCCGTGGTGCGGACCGTGTCGGATGGTTTCCCCGATCGTCGATCGCCTCTCGGGCAAGTACCAAGGGAAGGTCGCCTTCGGCAAGCTGAACTCGGACGACAACAGTGAGCAGGCGGGAGCGTTGGGAATCATGAGCATCCCAACTCTGCTCTTCTACAAGGAAGGCAAGCTCGTTGACCGGATCGTCGGCGCTTATCCCGAAGAAGTCATCGACGAACACGTTCGCAAGCTGCTCTGACTCCTCCGCCCCGGGCATGGGCCCGAGTCCTCTTGGGCTCCCTACCGGACCTCGATTGAAAGTCTCGAATACTTCTCGCGCTTGGGCGCCCGGAGCCGCCAGTGAGCCCAGATCCGACCGTCGACACGCAACTTGCCCGGTACTCGTTCAAGCGAAAGCTGGATGAGATCGCGGCGGCGCGCGGACGCGCGACGGAGCTGATCTCCCTGTACGTTCCGCCGAAGAAGCAGGTCTCGGACGTGATGGCGTATCTCCGAAACGAGTACGCCCAAAGCTCGAACATCAAGAGCCGCACGACGCGCAAGAACGTCATGTGGGCGATCGAGTCGATCATGGGCCGCGTACGCGCGTACAAGGAGGCGCCCGCGAACGGAGTGGCGTTCTTCGTGGGGAGCAAGGCGATTGGGGCCGACAAGTCCGAGCCGGTCACGTTCATCGTCGAGCCCCCCGAACCGCTCAACACCTACCTCTATCGCTGCGATTCGACGTTCTTCCTCGAACCCCTCATCTCGATGGTCCATGAGCCCGAGCTCTGGGGCTTGATCGTGATGGACCGCGCCGAAGTCACGCTCGGTTATCTCCGCGGCAAGCGCGTCGAAGCGTTACGCAACAAGCAGTCCCTCGTTCCCAGCAAGCATGGGCGCGGCGGACAGTCGGCGCATCGATTCGAACGACTGATCGAACACGCCGCCCACGACTTCTTCGTGCGTTGCGGAGAAATGGCGAACGAACTGTTTCTCCCGAAGAAAGACCAATTGAAGGGCGTCCTCATCGGGGGGCCCGGGGCTACGAAGGAGTACTTCTACAAGGAGAACTACCTGCACTACGAACTTCAGCAGAAAGTCGTGCTCCCGCTCTTTGACGTCGGCTACACCGACGAGTATGGCCTCAAGGAGATGGTCGAAAAAGCGACCCAAACCCTCCACGGGCTCGAGCTGACGGAGGAGAAGCGGATCATTCAGCGACTGTTGAACGAGATCCGCCGCGCGGAAAGCGGGCTAGCGGCGTACGGAGAGAAGGACGTGCAAACCGCCTTGGAGGGCGGCGCAGTCGACACGTTACTCATCTCCGAAGGACTTCGAAAGAAGCGAGTGGCCTTCAAATGCGCCTCGTGCGGCAACGCCTTCGAGCGAACGTTGTCGGACGAGGAGGTCGGCAAGGTGCTCGCCGCTCCGTGTCCCAAATGCGGCGCATCTTCGCTATCGGCCACCGAATCCGAGGACTACGTCGAGCAACTGTTTCGACGTGCGCTCCAATCGAGCGCCACCGTCCGTTTGATCTCCACCGAAAGCGAAGAGGGCGAAATGCTCGCGAAGGCGTTCGGGGGTGTCGCGGCCATTCTACGCTACCCCCTTGCCACGCGGGCTCGACCGCTTCGACAGGCTTCTTAGTGTAGGCATTGGAACGAGATTGAGCATCCCGCCCCGAACTCACCAGAGATTTCCGAGCGGGTCAGGGTCCGAATCCTTCGGGGTTTCCGTCGTCGACCGGGGAGCGGTCGCGACGGGGGGCAAGGGAGAGCCCACCGGGTAGAGCTGAGCGTTAGGATAGACGGGCGCCGGGACTTGACGCCGGCGTTGGACGATTAGAGCCATCACCACAACGACGAGTCCTACCACCGCGCCCACGACGAGGAGTTCCCGCAGAGGGCTGGTGGGTCCCGCGCCGGGGGCACACGAATCGGCCGTGAGGCACTGTTGATTCTGCGCCGCCTGACCGACAGATTCGGGCTGCCCTTGCACCCCTACCTGCTGGAGAGTCGGGAGGCCAGGAGGCTCGGCTTCGGTGAAGTTTCCGGCACCGGAGGAGTTGGCGGCTACGGGGGTCGAAGAGTACACCTGGCGAGTCGCCAGGATTCCGATGTGCCCTGAAGTCCCCGCATAGTAGTCGACATTCCCGAGCTGGGTCGTGGTCAACCCTGACTGAGAGGCAGACCAGGCGTGTCGCGCGCTTCCGAAGAGGTCGCTGCTCGACGGGATCAAGATGAAGCCGTCGCGCAGATCAAACGGCGCTCCGGAGATGGAGATCGAGAGCACGAGCATGCTCTTGCCAGCGAGGGTGATGACCGTGCCATCATTGGCCCCGGTGAGATTCATTGTCCCATTGGGGATCGAACCATTCCCGGAGAAGTTCGTTTGGTTCACCCGATTGGCAATGGCACTGACCGTATGGTTGTAGTACGCGGCGGACCAGTCCCATGCGGCGGAGTACGGGGCAGAGTCGCTCCACGTGCTGACCGAAGCCACGTCGCTAGGGATGAGGCCTAGGGGGCTCGAAGGGAGGAAGTCTAGGGACGCGCTGCCGGCGACCTGCACGGAAAGGCTGTGCGTGTACGTGGTTGTGATCCTGGCGGTGTGGAGTTCGACTTCCAGGAATTCCGTCAGGTTCGCGGCGAATTGCGTATGCGAGTTCAATAGACCCAGTCCGGTGCTGTTGCCGGAAGAAGTGGAGATGGAGGCGTTATTCGTGAAGTTCGCGAAGGCGGTGATATTTTCCCAAACATGATAGTCCCAAATCACCTCGTAATACACAGCGGCGGTACAACTGGGCGAACAGTAGGTGACGTCCACCCCCGCGCCGGAAGTGTGTTGAGCCGCGATCGAGATCGCCCCATTTGCTCCCGGGCTCTGACTCAGCAACGTCGCCTGGCCGTAGTACGCGGATCCGGAGGCCGTTCCGTTCGCGGTCGGGGTGGCGACACTGATCGTCTTCACCCCACCGTAGGCCCAGGCGTTGGGACCGACGGCGAACGTTGGAGTCAACGGGGTGGCCGCAGCTGCCCCCGTAAGCGAAACCAGGGTGACGACCAAGATGGCCGCAACCATCATGACGAGCAGGTGGGTAGGTCTCGCAATCTTGTCGCGCATCATTGACTCCAAACCGGATCTCGATCTCAGGGTTCCAACCGAACAAGACGACGGGTAGGTTTTAACCCCATGTTTATCAATCCCGTGTATGCCCTGTACTCCGTGCTAGGGCGTAGCAATTAGGAGCATGACTGCGTGCGCGCGCTGACGGAATCCGAAGCGCGGGTCATTGCCGTTTTGCTCTCAGCATTACCCGACCGAGAACGGGAACGCTTGAGGAGGATCGATATCCCGCGATCGACCTATCACGCCGCCCGACGTCGGGCGTACGAAGAGGGATGGCTCCGCGACCGATACGTGCCCGACCCCTCAAGGTTCGGTCTTCCTTTCGCCATGTTCGTGGTGGCCCGGCCTTTTGTCGATCGCGTAGCCGACCTCGTCGCGGAGTGGCAGCGCGAACCGGGGAACGTCGTACTTTGGGCCGGTTCTCAAGTCGCCTTGGGGGTATTTTTCCTCCCCACGGTGGAGGAGGCGAAGCGGATCTCCAACCAGTTCGACGCGCTCAAGCTCGGCTCCTGGCACGAGTCGATCACCGTGCGACTCGATCAGCCATCTATTCCCGTCTACTTCGACTTCGAGGGTCTCTGGTCGCATTTGGCCGCCATGGCTGGAACTCTCGCGTATCCGCATGGGTTAGGAGGTCCGGGACCGGACGGCGAGAACGACGAACGGCCCGCTCCAGGTACTTTGAACCCCTCGATGTCGTGGGCAGTCGCCGAACTCCTTCATCGCCCCTTCGTGGGGCAAGAGCAGGGCCGTCCCGGTCATTTGATGGGACCCCTCGGACTTCCGTTTTCTCAGCAGAAGCTGCTCACGCGGGGGTGGGTGCTCCATCGCGTGTTTCTCGAGCCCTCCCGACTCCCGGCATTCAAGGGCCGCTCCGCGGATCAAGTGAATCTGATTCTCGGGAGGCCAAAATCCGGCACCCGTCCGGAGGAACTGTTCGCTACGCTCACGCGTGACTGTCGAGTCTTTCCGTTCTTGTACGTCGCAAGTCCTGAAAGATTCCTCATCGCTGCTCTCGGGAGCAGCGTTCCGGCAGCGCCGACGGAATCCGGCCCAGAGCCTCGACGCCCCGTCCTTGCCACCCTCCAGGCGAATCTCGAAGGGATCGAGATCGTGCAAGAGCTGGCTCCCAATCTGGTAAATCATGTCGACCATCGCTACGACCGACTGTTCGCGCGAAAAGGGTGACGAATCGCCGCTGGAGCGACCGTGCGCCATCGAAGTTTTCTTATGGTCCGCGACGCCACTCCCCTCGGGCGTGTGGCCTAGCCTGGATAGGGCAGCGGGTTCCTAACCCGTTGGTCGGGGGTTCAAATCCCCCCACGCCCGCACCGCCGGGGGGGTTCGAATACTATAAGTAGCTCTCGTCCGAGGCGTCCTCGCCTCCGTCGCCTCCTTTGAGCGCGAGCTCATCCGCGAGCGAACGTCCTCCAGCATGGCCGCGATCCGCGCCGGTCTTCGAGCGACCCGAAGCGGGAAACCGATCGGCAAGCCCCGTAGGTTGACTCCGGAGCTACTCGCGCGCATTGTCGAACTCCGGGATACGTCCGACGCAAAAGGGAGGCAGCGCACCTGGGCTCAAATCGCGCAAAGCGTCCACCATCCCGCCGGTTCGTGCAAAAAGTGGTACTCCGCTTCGCGGAGCGAAACAAGCCGCGTGATAAATCCCCTGCCGGGGTTTGGTTCCGCGAGGGGCACCCGATGGCACAAACCCCAACTCCAAAACGACCCCTTTTCAACCCTCTTCAGGATCCGGCGAATTTCACTCTCGAGGCGGACCCCCAGCTCCCGCTTATGACGAGCCAATTGCCCGCTCTTGCTGCCGCTCTGGCTTGGAGTCTGTACGCTATCGCGACACCCAGCGGGATAACGAATTACGTAACGATTAGGATCGCAGCGTGAAGTCAGAGTTCGCGAACGTCACGACCGGACCCCGATATATTCGAGAATACTATCTGAGTGGACTCCCCGCAGGTTAAGGATGCAGTCTCGAAATCGACTCGGTGTCGGGCGTCAATATCACTCGGAAACCCGTGCTCGACGTTATAGGCACTATACTGCTTAACATGGTTGAAATATAGGAATTACTTTCCTGCTACAACCACAGGTTGAGAAGTGACGACTGCACGCGACGAGCTCGTAGTCTGGCTCGTGCCGGGTGCGATTCCAGGCGGGGCGGGCATTGCCGGCACAGCATGCTGCGCGGGAGCAAAGTAGCGTGCCCGATTCGACTTTTGCGTAATCGTGGGGCCGTGACTCTCACGTACGAGGCACTCACTTCCGGAACCTTAACGTCGGAACAGTGCGTGCCATCCAATCCCAGTAAACCTCGCCTCGCTGCCCGTAAGATCTCTCACACAACGGTTCGGCATCGGCGTAGAATACCGTTAATTCGGAAACACCCAATTTTCTCGGTCCTTGCGGTTCTGTTAATGTGCGGCGAGTCTGCAATCGTAGTCTCTTTCACCGGCGTGGGTCAAGTGCGGGCCCAATCTATTCCTCCGACCTATCTCGGCTGGACCGGCTAGGATGGGGATAATGCGATTTACCCGACCGAATACGCGGGCAACGTTTACCTGCCCCTCAATGTAGAACAAACCAAAAATGCGACTTCTAACCCAGCCAATGAAAAGTCCGAGTTAGTTCAATCGGTGATTACGACTGGTTTGAGTACCAGTGCAGACTTTCAATCCTACTATAACTATGATCAATGCACTTCGAAGTGCTTCCTTAACCTCTACCTAATTCCCTATGCAATTGGAGGAGCGGGAGTGACTCCCAATGGCCCGGACACAGGACGAAACTGGCAAGCAGGGGCGGTAGGCAGCTCCGTCACCTACTCCGGGCTTCCCAATGACGCGACCACCGTGATTCTTGGCTCCTATCAGGTAGGGTTGAATACAACCATCGGGACGATCGGAGATGCTGATACGCACTCTCAAGCGGTATCGGATATCGGGATGGTAAGCGCCGCACTTTCTACTGCGGCTACAATCTTCCCCGAGTATAGCTTTGTACTGGCCCCTGCTGCTGCCATGCTGGATTTTGCCGGAGCCATGGGTGGTTACACGAATTCTGCCGACAAGATCGTGAGTCTCAACACTAATTCTCACCTGTCTGGGGATGGGACAGTTTCCGAGTGGTCTCAGGTCAACAACGGGAGCTGGAACCCGAATGACAACCCTAACTGGGGATCGAACGTGTTTTCGCAGGGTTATGTGATTCAGACGACTCTCTCGCAACAGGATCTTACTGAGATTTCACTAGGAAAAGTCTCAGTCGCAGCGAGCATAGACCTGATTGATTCTGGCGGGAGTGTCTTCCCTGCGGCAGCGACGGGAAGCTTCCAAGCATATTCAGTCGCCCCGGCCGTATCGATTGGAGGCTTCGTTTACGCGTACAGCGGGGGTCCTCCTGTCTCTAACGTTGCTGTAACGCTTCAGCAGACGAACTCGAGCGGCACTATCACCAACTTCGTTGAATACACGAACTCCGCAGGCTACTGGCATTTCTTTGCTCTCCCCGGAGCTCAATACTCCTACTCCGTTTCCGATCCAACGTCGATGGGCACTCTAACAGGGGGTGCCACGATTCCCACCGCCACCACGGCATTGAATCAGGAAGGACAAAATGAAACAGCCCTCTCGGTGAACTTGGATGGTGGGCAGCTCTCCGGCGTAGTCGAAAACGCCACGACCGGCGCGAAACTCTCCGGTGCCCCGGTCCAGGTCTGGGACACTGAGTACGGATCGGGCAATTCGCTATTATCTGTCACCAATTCGGCGGGGGCCTATTCGATAATCTACCCAATCGCGGCGACCTCGTCCAATCCGTTCACGGCTCAAGTAAGTCCACCTGCCGGGTACCCGGCTTGTGCGACTTCGGAGTCCAATTTGTATCCATATGCGTTGGATCAAGGGTACACTCTAAATTTCGTACTTTATCCAGGTTGCCACGGCGGAGGAGGTTGCGTCGCCTATGGAACGCCTATTCTAACGCCGACTGGCTATGTACCGGTCCAAAGACTGACTCCTGGAGAGACGATTGACGAGTTTAACACACAGACGTTCAAGCTCACTACCGGTACAGTCGTCTCCGATGATGAGTCCAAAGTCGTTCAGATTCTGAGCGTCAACAATGGCCTCTTGTGGTTGACTCTTACCGATCAGCCTATTTTTATCTAAAACAACACTTTCGAAGGGTGGTTGCACGACCCACAAAATCTTTCCACTGAGGATTCTATCCTAGACGCATCGACCGGTTTGTGGGTTAAGGTAGTCAACGCTAATGTCGTTGATGTCAAAGTAAAAGTGTATGACGTTGTCACGAATAAACTGCTCGATTTCGTGGCCAACGGGATGCTACTTGACAGAAAGCAGCCATAATCCCTCTCCGATCTGAGAAGCACGGTCCCGATGGAGTCGAAGGAGTTGTTCCGAAACGGACCGGATACTTCTCGCCGGTGGAGGATCATCGTCTCTCTGCTCATCGTCGTAGTGTTGATCCTTGTATCGATCGTGGTGTTGTACAGCGTTCCAATCCGAAACGAGACACAGACGTTCATCGAATGGTTCGGCGGTAAGTCGTCGGCCCCGAATTTTCAAGTCATCCTTCCCAATGAACTGTGGGAGGGATTCTGCGAAAATCCCCCACAGACAACCCTCGGTCCTGTCGTGGTTACGTTATTTTGGTCCGCCCAGTCCGAAGCGAAAACTACCGTCTATTTGCAAGGTTTAGGATCCCCCGCGCCGCCGCACCAACAGCTGTTGCCTCCCATCTTGATGTACGAAGCGAACGGGACGCTTGGCGTTTTCGCGTTCTCGCTCAGCCAATCGTACTACGGGTATCCTGTATGCGAGTGGGCGCCATATTATTTTTCCACGAACTCCACGGTTTCTCTGTCTGGGAACTTCGCTTACAATCACACAGCCACAGTCCCAATTTTGTAAAGGCATGGTAATCATTTCCGAACATTTCATAAACACCGGCCTTCCGATTTAATCTTCCCACTAATACCTCAGAGTGACGGTAAACTCGCGATCGCGTTAGCGGGTCCGCACGTCGTAGGTCAGCGGTAGAATCTCGAGTTCCTCGATAACGTTCCGCCGAGCCGACCGGATCCAACCGCACGCGTCGGACGGCGAAAGACCCCAGTACCGAATTATGTAGAGGGCGACGATTGCGGGGGATCGCTCAACTCCCGAGCCACATCGGACGAGAACCGATTCCTCCGCGTCGAGGGTCTCGGCATTCTTTTCGATCGCTCGTTCGGCCCGGTTCTTGCTACGACGGCTCCTCGACTCCAATCGCGACGCCCGAGTGCTCGAGGAGGAAGTATTCCGATGGCTGCGAGCTCGGGGTTTTTCGAATATGGTGATCCACTTTGCCTTGCGTTACGCAACGAGGTACGGAGAATTGGTCGCCACTCTATGGGCGGATGGGTCGACTACTTTTGCCGCTGGGGGTCGAATTGGACTCAGGGCCAGAGCCGTCGCACCGTCCGATGCACCATCGCTCCTGTTACCCCCGATTCCCTAAAGCACGCGTTGCACATTCACTGAACGGATGGGAAACATCGCTCTCGCGGAGGCAATCGCGATCTTCGCCACAGCGACTGAGATCGGCTTGGTAGTCTTCGGATTCCCTCTCGTCTTCTTAGTCGTGATCGGGTTGGGTCTTTTCGCCACTGACCTCCTGCTGATCGCTTGGCACCCGGCCGCAGTACTCGCCTCGATGGGCACCTACATTTTTTCGGCGATTATCGGGGTCACCGGGTTCTCGATTCTCGGGCTCATTGCATCGATGGTCTGAGACCAGCCCACCCCGTCTCGGAAGTTCTAAACCCGTTGATGCTTCCTCTCGACCGTGGACGAGGAGGCGAGCCGGCTGGGCCTCTTCATTGGGATTCTCGCCATTGCAGTTATCGCCATTGTCGACGGGCTGTTCCCGTTCAGTGTCGACCCCTATGTCCGCGTTGGGGGAGACGTGGCGGTCGTGGGCGCGCTCCTCGTGGTAGCGTGGTCATACTCTGGCGGACCCGCCAAGCTGGCGGCACGCAAAGCCGAGACGCGAGCTCGCCGACTGATCCAATCGTTCCCCACATATCCGGCACGTCTAGAGTCCTTCATCCGGGAGTGAATGAGGATCTTCGACGAGGGGGGTGCGAACACCGGATCCTTCATTTACGCGGCCCTCCAGGTCGAGGAGGCAGTACTGTCTCCGACTACCGGGGTGGCCGGAGCGCCGTCCACCTCGCAGCATGAAAAGGAAGCTTGCGCGCGAGCTCAGATGGTAAAACTCGGGGGGATGGAGGCGCGACGTCGCGGTCCGAAATCTATACGGAAGCCCTTCGACTGCTGCAAGGTCCGGCGACCGAGGATCGGGACGAGTTCGTCGCTGCCTACAGACTAACACGCGGAATTCTGACGGCCGACTTCTACACTATTGTGTCCTATGTGCCTGAGATCAGGAGCGCCCGTCCTTACTCGTTCCGCCCGAGCTCCAAGGACGAATGGGAGCGTTTCCGGGAGGCCGCGAACGGACTCGGCCACGAGTGGGAGACGTGGTCAGTCAAAGTGGGGAACAAGATTGGAGTCGAGGGATCATACAGTCTCCCGAAGATTCTCGATCTTTCGCTAACGTAGGTTTTGTCCCCTAGTCCATGGTATTCGCACCCCCGGGGGGTGCGGGTCCCCCCACGCCCGATGGGATTTGAACCCCGGGGGTTCGATTCCGCCCTCACACGTTCGTCGATTCTTCGATGGCGACCCGTTACGCAACGCGTGGAAACTCTGAGATGCATGACGGGGGTTCGCCCTTCCGGAAAGGGGTGCGACTTGTGATTAGGGGTTTTCGAACCCGAGAGAGCTAGACAGAGCGCGGTGGGCATTGGCTTGCGCGAGCAGCGCATTCGCCTTGGCTTGAAACGACTCCAGAGCATCGGCGCCAGCGGGAAAGCGAGTTGGCGGTTCCTCGAGCCCGGCCAGCCGCACGATGGCCTTGGCAAGCTTGGCCGGATCGCCGCTCTGCTTACCATTCATGCTATTCCAAGCCTTCACTGTCTCCCGGGTTCGCTCGGCGTAGTCGTCGATTGATGGGTGGGCAAAGGTAGTCGAGGTGGCGGCGAGCAGTTCTGTGCGGAAGAACCCGGGTTCGACCAGCATCGTGCGAACGCCGAATGGAGCAATCTCCAGTGTGAGTGATTCCATCCAACCTTCGATCCCAGACTTTCCCGCTGCGTACGCAGTGCAAAACATTGAGCCGGTGATTCCCGCTGTCGACGAGATGGTGACCAGCAGGCCGGAGCGCTGCTTGCGCATTACCGGTAGGACGGCGCGAGTGACATTCATCGGGCCGAATAAGAGCGTCTCGATCTGTTGGCGGACCTGTTCGGGGCTGAGCTCCTCGAAGAAGCCGGCGTAGAAGTTGCCTGCGTTGTTGACGAGGACGTCAATCTTGCCGAACTTCTGCACCGCAGCATATACCGCGGCTTGGGTGTCCTCGGGACGGGTTACGTCGAGCTTGAAGGCCAGCAGGTCGTCGTGTTCACCAACCGCAGTCGCTACCTCTCGGACGTCGCGGCCGGTAGCGATGACGGCGTGACCGGCGGCCAAAGCGGCCTTTGCGATGGCGGTGCCCAAGCCCCGGCCGGAACCGGTTATAAGCCAAACACTCTTTACCGGCATAGCGTGCTTCCCGTTTGACCTACGCGACTGAAGGAACAAAAGGTTGAGCGCCGAGCCTACTCCCTGAATTTCGGCCAGAGTTGGCTCCTTGACTAAGGAGTCAAGGGATGTTGAACCGATTGTGCAACGCGAGCCGGGTACGGGAAGGGGCGGTTTCTGTGATCGCGGGCGCTGATATGGTGACTTGGACCGATATCCATCGAGGGGGTAATGTCCAGGGGGTTCTGCTCGGTCGGCCCACTCGGTGAAGCTGCTAGAAACTGTCGATACTCGAACCCCCGAGGCGACGACGCTCCCCCTGCCCGGGTCTAATCCAAACCCCGGGCAATCTGCTTTCAGCGGGAGACTTTCGTCACGCAGTCCCCTCGTGCATCGACGAGTGAGCTCGGGACAACTTGCCTGGTCGAGCACCTCCGGAAAGGGGTCCCTTTCGAGCGCAGGGCATCCCTGTCGCCGGAAAGGCTCGCCCAGTCCCCGAAAACTCAACCACGATTGATCGGCTCAACGGGAGTGCCTTGTCTGGTCCTCCACCAGCTCGTACTCATTCCCGTACAAGTCCCGGAAGACTGCTTCGACGCGTGATCCGCGTTCTTCGGGGCGCTCGCGAAATGACACTCCTCGGCCCTTCAGGACCTCGTACGTCCGTCGACAATCCGGAGTTGTAAGCACCCACGTTGCGTCCTTTCCGACGATATCCGGAAACCATGACGCGAGAAGGATTTCCACTCCGTTCTACCCTTTGGGGGCGACGGTGAGCCAGCGGAAGCCCGAGCCCGACTTGTCCAGTCGCTTTTCGAACCCAAGCTTGTCTAGGAACCAGCGGAGCGCAACCTCTTGGTCGCGTACGGCAACTGTGACGGTCTCGATCCCAGTAATGCCTGGCATGAGCTCCCCCCTTTCGATTCTCAAGTCTATGCCGATTTATGCGTCTTGTGCGTCGACCTCACGGGCCATCCGTCCGATCGCGCGTTCTACCACGAACCTAGCCCTCCGGACCCCAAACCTCGCGCTGAACCGTACCGCTGTGCTGCTCCCGACCTCCTGGAGGATCGACCTTCTTCCTCGCCCTACGAGGAAGTGGGAAGGGCAAGGCGCCTGGAGGTCGTTCCCTCCCCCGCGTCGTGGTCGAAGCTGACCGGATCAGGGAAATTCCACCCCGCAGGTCCTCAACACTATCCACTGAGCGTTATGAGGCGGGAGCTGCCTGCGGAGCGCAAGATGCAGAAGGATCGTCGACGGATGAACATCAATCGCCGCAAGTGGGACGAGAGCGTTCCCTTGCACGTTGCTTCCGCTTCGTACGACGTCCCTTCTTTTCTCCGCGGCAACTCCACGCTCCAGCCGCTGGAGGCGAAAGAGTTGGGATCGGTGCGGGGAAAATCCTTGCTTCACCTTCAGTGCCATTTCGGACTCGACACGTTATCGTGGGCACGCCTAGGAGCCAAGGTAACCGGCGTAGACTTTTCTCTCCCGGCGATCCGAGCGGCCCAACGACTCGCACGGGCGGTCGGCATCAAGGCTCGATTCCTTCGATCGAACGTGTACGACCTCCCCGACGTACTCGACGAGCGCTTCGATATTGTCTACACGGCGAAGGGAGTAATCTGTTGGCTCCCTGACATTGATCGATGGGCTCAGGTTGTCGCGCGGTTCCTGAAGCCGGGTGGCCGGTTCTACTTTCTCGAGGACCACCCGATTGCGGAAGTCTTTCCGAACGATGCGACGGTGACCCGTCTCGAGCCCAAGAGTCCCTATTTCACTTCGCAAGCGATTCGAGAAGAGTATGATGGGACGTACGCGGTCGGCGCGAAGATGAGAAACCGGGTGACTCACTCGTGGGTTCATCCACTCTCCAAGGTCCTCTCTGCTTTGATCAACGGCGGTCTCAGAATCGAGAGGGTGAGGGAGTACCCGTTCAGCTACTGGCGTCGCTTCTCATTCATGAACCGGGACCGTCAGGGGTATTGGCGCCTCAAGGAGAACGACGCCCCAATCCCACTGATGTGGTCAGTGAAAGCCCGGCGAGACGCGGCAAGGCCTACGGAACAGCCCTTTGGATAACGGGCGGTTACAGTTCTCGCGGGTGCTTCTCCGGCTCCTTGGGCGGATTTCCATCGAGCGAGCTGCGTGAAGAGGGTTGTCCCCTCGGGATTGACCGAACGTCCAAAGGACTGGTGATTGCCGATTTTCGAACCCTCCGGGGACGGCTGGCCCTCCTACGCCCGTGCGACCGGTCGTATGTCTCGCCCGCTGAAACTTCGGGATTATCGGGCGACCCCGCCAAGGTCGCCTTTGCTAACGAGTCACATTCACGCCGCGATCGGACGAGCTACCGGCAGGGCTACGACCGCTCACGCCCGCAGCGGTGCACCAGGAGACGTGCCGACTACGATTGCCAGTGAACACCGGTCAGCGTTTCCGAAACCGACCATAATTCGCTTCGGGCTTTCTGGTCCAGGGCCGGCGGGTATACGGCGGAAAGAACCGGTTCGCCTTTGTCTCCATGCTCCGGCCCGTAGTAGCTCCCCGAGATCGTCGCAGGATCCGTCGCCGCCCTGAGGATCGATCGAGCCGCTTCCTCCGGAGGCCGAGCAAACACCCTCATCAGGAACCGTATCCCGGCCGACGGACGTCGCCCATGAACGCCCCATTGTAGGTCCGTTCGGGCCAGCCCCGGATGTGCCGCATTACTGATCAGCGGCAGACCCGACGAGGACGCTCGGTTACCCAGCTCGATGGCGAACATCAGGTCGGCGAGCTTTGCCTGATTGTACGCCAGTTGTGGGGAGTATTCGCGCTCCCCTTGCAGGTCCGCGAAATCGATTTTCCGCTTCCCTTTATCCGCACCCATACTCGAAACCGTAGTGACGCGGGGATGGGGCGCCCGGAGTAGTGCTGGCATCAACCCAAGGGTGAGAGCGAATGGCCCGAGGTAGTCAGTGGCGAGCGTGCGTTCCAGTCCATCCTCGGTGACCTGCCTCGAAGGAATGACCGCGCCGGCACAGTTGACGAGGAGGTCGATGGGGGAGCCGTGAACCAAGCGCTCGACGAACTTACGAACAGAACCTAGGCTGCTGAGGTCCAGGAGTTCGAGCCGGACCTCTGCGTCGGGGACCAGCGACCGAATCCGGTCGATCTCTGGTTGGGCCCGGGACAACGAACGGGTGGTCACGACCACTTCCGCATGGATGCGAGCCAGCCCAAGTGCAGTCCACCACCCGAGACCACGATTGCCGCCCGTCACGACGGCTACCCCCCCAGCCTTCGACTGCCCGCCGGGCTCGATCTGCGGGGCCATGACTCGCGATGCACGCGGTCATATATGAGTGTTCACACACTCATTTTAGAAATCGTTCAACGAGGTCCGACACCATTCCAAAACAATTCGAACCCGGTACGGCGGTATTTCGCGGCAAGCCCCGGCTTTCGGAGTATCATCTGGATCGTCATCTCGGCCAGCGCATCGAGCGCCGCTTGGACCAGTTCGGGAGGGAGCTTTGGGGTGTACTTCAGCTCTCGGAAGGAGCGGTGAATCGCCTCGAACTCGGCCCGGACCCCCATCTCCGTCGCTGAGTGATTCGGCGTCAAATCCGAACGGGCACCCATCTGGACGGCGACCCGAAGAGCATCGGGATGTTCGACGCCCCAGCCGACGAACCGATCCCAAATGTGCAGCATTCGAGTTCGTACGTCCTTCTTCCTAGGGAAGGAGGAAAGGATCGCCGTGGCGAGCTCGATTCGAATGTTCCGATAAACCGCGTCAAGGAGCTGAATCTTCGTTGGAAAGTAGATGAAGAGGGTTCCTTCGGCCACGCCGGCCTCCCTGGAAACAGCCGAGGTGGGCGCCGAGAGTCCTTCCTTCGCGAAGACTCGGATGGCGGCGGCAAGAATGGCTTTCCGTTTGGCTTCACTCCGCGTCCGCGACACCGCCCCCTCCTCCGACAATCGAGGGTTGACTCAGTTAAAGGCTTGCACTTCCGCGAGGTGTACTTCCCATCCTCGTCCGTGCCGTCACGCCACACGCGCTTGGCCAGGACTTGGGGGGGGCAGATTGCGGTCATGTCATCGGTCGTCCGCGTACCTTATGAAATCTGGGCAGAAGCAACGGCCAAGCTGTAGCTCCGCTTCGTCATTCGGCGCGACCGGAAATGGGTCCCATACGCACGAGTACCACTCCCCCAACTTCAAGGAGGTGGATTCGCGGCGACCCCAACTCGATGGGAAGGTGATTTTCGCGCCCTCGGCGCGAAATTCCGAATCTGGGAGGAGCACGATGGGGCCGAGATTCTTGAATCGATTCTCGCGCCCAGCCGCTCGTCACTTTGCGAGATTTGCGCGGGCGCCCATCGCCACTTTAACGAGGGACATGGCGAGGGTTACGTCCTCGAATTCGACGACCTGGACCGCTACCCAGTCTGAGGAGGGACCTCGAGTTCGCACCCGCGCATCGTAAAGTCGTTCGGCCGCGGGGGTGTGAATGACCTGCCGCGTCAACCGAACGTCCACTCGTTCCTCTCCGTGAAAGTGAACAATTTCCCGATTGGAAATGAAGTAGGCACTCCCGTGTCCGCGTCGTCCTGGTTGCCGCGTCAAGCCCGGGACTGATGTCAGCCGCTGTTCGAGCTCCTCCCGAGCGGATCGCTGCTCGGGGTTGGGCTTGCGCAGAGAGCTCCCGGTCTTTGCGTTCATCGCGGTCCGATCTCCGTCGCCTTCTTTGAGATTGCGGAGACGAACGCAGGGGCCCATCCGTTTTCCGAGCATTCGTAAGGAAGCCTTGTTACGGGGGTACCGATGGCCTCGTTCGCCGTGCCAAGATATTCGGGACCCGCCCAATCGGTCGTCGTGTCGGATTTCGACGGTACCCTGACCAGTTACGATCTTGGAACCATGGTGCTCGAACAATTTGGCGCACCCGGATGGGAGCACTTCGACGAATTATTCGAGGCCGGGAAGATCACCCTCGGCGATTGCTTGCGGGAGCAGACTGCTCTGATCCGCGCGTCATCCCCCGCGGAGATTCTGCGGTATCTTCTCCCGTTTTCCGAATTCCGGCCCGGGATGAAGCCTCTCCTCGATGAGTGTCGCCGCGGAGGCAGCAAGTTCGTCGTGGCGAGTGCGGGAATCGACTTCTGCATTCGTCAAGTTTTTCGCCGTGAAGGTCTCTCGATACCACCGTTATGCTGCCCGGTGACCAAATCCACGGCTCAAGGTTTTCGGATCAAGATGCCTCGAACCGCGTCCCTTGGCGACGGGGCATCGGTTCGATTTTCCTCTGGGGAGAACTTCAAGAAGTCGCTGGTAGCGGCCCATCAGGCCCGTGGTCGGAGCGTCACGTTTTTGGGGGACGGTGCGGCCGATATCGCCCCTGCCTCTGTTGCGGACAAGGTGTTTGCCATCGATCGATCCCCCCTCGCAATCGCTTGCGTTCAACGGGGGATCCCTTGCACGAGGATCCGGTCTCTGGATCCAGTGGCTAGCTTCATGCGGGGGCAATCCTTGAGGTACTGGACGCACGCCGACCAATAGGGCCAAACATCTCGGTCCTACGCTCAGTATCCGGCGAGGCCGTAAGTCCGGCTGGCGCGTGACGCGGATCAGCGGGCTAGAGATCCCGGGTGGATTGCCGAGCGAAAGTTGAAGCCTCGAGCGTTGCTGAAATACATGTGCCCGAACCGAACTCTATCGGCGTTTCCGCTCCCCCCTCGTCGCTTTCAACCTCGACTTCAGTAGCTCGAAAGCCCCCCCCGCTCTTGTCGCAGGCTACGGCCGTGGCCCTTGCGGTCGGAATCGCCGCCCTCGTGTTTCTTGGGGGCATCGGTCTGTACGTCGTCGCGAGTCCTTCCGGGCCCATCGGACGCGTGGTGGTGCTTTCTTCGACTTGGACCGCCGATTGGGTTGGATATAATCAGTCGGAAGGCGTCACTCCCCCGATCGTTTCCCCTCTGGCCGTCGGACCCGGCTTCTGTCCGAGCGTCAACGGTACGTTCCCCTCGGGATTGGTCGTTTCGTGTTGGATCCTGGTCAATCTGACGCAGACCGGTCCGGTCGAAGCGGAGGTCGGAGGCATCTATGTGACCCTGACCCCCCACTTCCTATTGGTGAACGTGCTAGCCGACTGGAATCACTTTTGCCTCGAATGCTACTCTTGGGACCTGAGTATCCAGCTCCCTTCGCAGCCCGGAAGTTACGAGTTTGCCGCGAACATCGGTCTCTGGGGAGGCCCCGGGTGAACTTCGATCCCGTGACTTAGAGCGCTCTCCGCACCGTCTCGCTCAAATTGAGCGTAGCACGCCACTCTTAATCGAGAAGTCCCGACCTTCCCACCGTTGCGCGTCGGGCCAGAAGAACGTGAATGTGTAGGCGGTCGACGTCCCCTCGAGCGGAGGGAGATCCGCAAAGTGCAGGCCCAAACTGGTCGGCGTCGAAGCGAGATCCTGGTTGGATCGCCACGCATCCGCGGTCCAGTGCAGCGTGAACGGGGCGCCCGCTTGAAGGCGCAAGGGCCAGCCCGGCGGTAGCATCGGCGGCTGGCGATTGAACTTCCAAACCTCTCGAGGTGTCGGACGATGCGTGCGCGCGGCGTAGCGATTGGCAACCTCGGGTATCAGATCGACGACCTTGCCATCCGCGATCGACCGGGCCAGTTTCACGTATTCGGCATGAGCCCACACGAGGGGAAGCGCCGCTTCGGTCGCCATGCCGAGCTCTAAGTGCATTTCTTCTCGGGAGACTTCGTCCCAGACCTGTTCGGGCAGTAGACCGGTCGAGGTGGCGAATCGTTCCATGGCAAGGAGATACGGCTTCGGATCGCCCCCTGCCGCCAGTTCGTAATGACCCCGCTCTCCGGTGAGCAACGGCCAGGCCCGACCTCGACCCCAATCGAGGTACCCCTTTCCGTCATCGCGTTGCCCGTAGCCGTCATGATTGTAGCGATGCCACGCCGGTCCACGGGGGGTGTCGACCTTGAGGACCTTGTCGATCACGAGCAGCGAGTCGAGAATGATCGGATCGTCGGGGGGACGTACGCCGTAGCGAACGAGCTCGAGAAACCCACCGTCGACGATTTCGTTTGCCGGAAAGACGTCCCGGGTCCCGGGTTCCAGATTGGGGAGTTGGACCGAGCCCATGTCCTCCGACTCATCGGGAGTAGGATTCTGGACGGATACCGGGCGAATGCGCACGTAGTGCCGATGAATCCCGGGCACTAGTGTTCCCGTGGTCGTGACGGTCCACGGCTCGATGTGGCATTCCAAGAAGTCGGCGTGTTCTTGCATGAACTGGGCAGTGGCGGCATCGCCGCGCTGCCGAGCCATCCCGGCTGCACACGTCAGGGCGGCGATGCATACCGCTAGCGTCGAGGGGGAGTACCCGCAAATTTCCTCCCAGCGGTCTTGATCCGTGGCCGGTCCGTGCTCGATCAAGAACCGAGCCGCGTTCCGCACGAGCGGATACGGGTCGAACTGTTGCAAAGCTCTGGCACGGTGGAGGCGACTCGCGAGAATGATCGGATACGCGACTTCATCGAGCTGCACTCCGCGCCAATAGGCCCGACCATCGACCCAGAAGTTCTGCGGAAATCCTCCGTCGGCTTGTTGCTGCGTCGCCAGGTAGATCAGCGCCCGTAGCGGCGCTTCGGTGCTGCCCGTCGCTAAGAGTGCGCTGGCGGTATTGACCATGTCCCGCGTCCATACGAGGTGGTAGCCGCCGCGGTCGTTATCGCCCTTGGTGGCGCCCCACGGAATCGATAGCGAAGCGATGAATGCGCCGGGAAAGACCTTGTCTTCGTGAGCGAGCATCAGACTCTGACTCGCGTGATAGAGGCGACCTCCGTCTCCCGTTGCGCCCTCGATGGGGCGCCGACTCCGGGCTACGCGGTCCCACTGCTCCACGAAGCGCTGTCGATGCTCTTCGAACGGAGAGCCGAGGGATTGAAACAGCGTCGTGATTGCGGAGGCGAGCGTACGACCGAGTGCCAATCCGAGAGTGAACTCCTGCCGATCGTGCACCGGAATCTCCCCGATCAGCGCGATATTGCCGTCGGTGGCGGTATCGAATTCCCAGTCGAGCTGGTAATTCTCGGCGAGGTCGGTCCACCCATCGCTTTTTCCGACGAAGCCCACGCTCGATCGGACGAAGGGGACCGTTGCCGCCATCGCGAGCGCGGTTCCTCCCTTCTGGGCGGTTAGCACGTCGCGGCCGAGCACTTCCTGCACGCGGCCCGTGTTGCCCCATCCACCGACTTCGAGATGCGGGGCGGCCAGCGCGAACAGGCGAAGCTTCGGAAGAGAGGGCGAGCGTCGTGACGTCAACCGGACATGGATCAGCAGGCACGGAAGGTGGGGGTCGGAGATGATTTCCTTATCGAGCGTGTAGCCGGCCTGTGGGTCCACGCTCGTGACGCGATAGCCCAAGGCGTTTTCGAATTGCCGTTCCGTGCGTGACTCGAGCTGACGTTTCTCCTCGTGAAAGAAGGAGACCCCATCCGTCACCAGGAACTCCAGATCGCGAAGTTGCGGTTGGTCGATGGTCGGATAGTAGACCTCGGTGACGATCCCCTTCCATATCGTGAACCAAAGTCGGCTATCGGCCGAGTAGGCGGTGCCGACCCCATCCTTGTTGCTATGGGACCAACGAGGTTCCATGCCGGGTTGCCCGAATGCCTCTCGATTGCCGCGAACTTGCATGGAGACTGGTCTGACCCTACGAAGAGAGCGAGTAAACTCCCTTTGAAGTTTCCGACTCCGCCCAGTCATTCCCGCTAGCCGCAAGAGTAAGGAGTTCGGAGAGACGACCACCGCCTGCATCGGAGCAACTTTAGGGCGAATGGGTGTGGGCCTCGCGTGGACCTCGGGATCCTCCTGCTTCTTCTCGCCGTAGCGGCCATTGCCGCGGGCTTGGTGGGATCGTTAACGGGGCTCGGGGGAGCCGTTGTCGTCATTCCCGTTCTCGTCATTTTCTTCTCCGTTCCGTTTGTGGACGCGATCGGAGCTGGAGCCGTGACGGTGCTCGCGACCTCCACGACGACCGGCGCCGCCTACGTTCGCGATCGTTTGAGCGACTTGCGGATCGGTATGTTCCTGGAAATCGCCACGGTGCCGGGAGCGCTGCTCGGCGCGACTTGCACTATCCTGATTGCGCGTCTGAATCTCGCCTCGGCCCTGATGGTCGCGCTGGGGGTCGTGCTGCTGCTCATGGTCCCGCTCACCGCGCTCCGAGGGAACCGCCGCCCACGAGTGAGCGATGCGCCCGACGCCCGCTCACGCCAGCTCGGATTCACTGGTTCCTACAACGATCCCACGGACGGCCCTGTACGTTACGCGGCGGCCAACACCGACAGCGCGATGGGCATCATGTTCGGCGCCGGATTCGTCAGTGGGATGTTCGGGATCGGGGGTGGCGTGTTTAAGGTGCAGGCGCTCGAAGGAGCGCTTCACCTCCCCATGAAAGTCGCCACCGCGACGAGTAATTTCATGATCGGAGTGACGATCGCGGCGGGAGCGAGCGTGCTGCTCGCGGCCGGTTACATCAATCCGCTAATCGCCGCGCCCGTTGCCATTGGGACGGCGGTCGGCGCCTACAGCGGGAGTCGCGTACTACCAGGGCTACCGAATCAGACCGTACGTTGGATCTTCGTCATCGTGGTCGCTGCACTGGCAGCGGAGTTGATTCTCCGCGGGATCGGACTCCCATGAACATCCCGCCCACATTGGCAGCATCCGGCGCGTCCGATCCGGCAACTCGGCGAGAACTCAATCCCGAAGTCTTTCTCTTGATGACCCGACTTTTACGAACCGGGCTTCTCCTCGCCCTTACGACGCTCGCTGTCTTCGCGGTTGACTACGTGCTCGGAAATCCCATCGAAGGCTGGTCCCAAGTCATCAGTCAAAATCCGGTTCGAATGTACCTGAGCGCGTCGGGACTAGCGAACGGACTCCTGCACCTGCAAGCGGAGGCGTACCTCACACTAGGTGTGTTGTTCTTGATCGCAACTCCGGTCGCGCGCGTATTGGCGGGAGCGTTCATATTCCATGCGAACGGGGAGCGCACGATGACGCGGGTCACACTGGCGGTGCTGGCGATGCTCCTCATCGGACTCTTCCTGGTTGGTCCCCTAGTACGGTAGTCGCGGGACGCTTGGACGCTCGTGAAGCGTCACCGTTACAAGCGCGGGGAGACCGCAGGACCCGGAGCTTCGCAGAATGGTCGGCGACGACGGTGCAGCCCCGGGAGCGCTAGCGCTGCGGCGCGTGCGCCAAGGGACGTTGCTCGTACTCGCCGATCTCTTTGTCCAATTCATGCTCGGAATCTGGGTCAACCTTTTCGATACCCGCTTCCCCTCCTCCGAATCTGCCATTCTGCGTGCTGCCGTCGACGGAACTCATCCGATCCTCACCGCGCACCTCGTGAACGCATTGCTGTTACTTTTCCTAGGGCTCGGCGTCCTGTCCTATGCCCTCGAAACGTCGGATCGCCCGATCGTTCGGGCTTCCGCGATTGGATTGGTGTCAGTCCTCGTTGCGTTGCTTTTCGGATTTGTGTTTCTGTATACAGGACTCTCGAACGACGTTTACTCGTATGCGATGGCGGTCGCCTTCCTGGCGGCCGTCTACGCGTACTTTGTTCTGCTCGCCCACGTTCCGTCGATCCGGAACCAACCGGGATCCCGTCACGCGTAAGCTGGACCCGTGTCGGCAGGTGGGCGCGCTTCCGAACGAGGAAATTCGAGGCACTAGGCGCTGGCGACGCCAAGCTCTTGCAGCGTATCGCGCACGCGCGCGAGCCCAAGATCCGCGAGTTCACGAGCGCGTGAGGGAACTTTCGCCTCCGCAAACACGCGAATGAAAGCCTCAGTACCGGAGGGCCGGAGCAGGATCCAACCATCGGGGAGGAGGATCTTGACGCCATCGAGGGTCACGACGCGACCCCCTTCCTTCAAGACCGCTTGGCTGAGATGTTCCATCGCCCGAGTTCGTTGATCAACCGGACAAGCGATTTTTTCCTTGAGCAGGGTATATTCGGGGAGTCCGCGCAGCGCTTCCGCGAGTCCGATCCCTCGCCGAGCAAGGAGGTCGAACATTGCGGCCGCCGACATCGCCCCATCCCGGGCCAGCTGGAACTCGGGGAACACGAGTCCTCCGTTTTCTTCCCCGCCGAAGATCGCGTGGCGTCGTTGCATCGCGTGCGTGACCGTCGGGGAACCCACGCGCGTATACTCGACTTCCCCGCCTGCGGCTCGGACGACCTCCTCGACGGCTTGGGAGGCTGAGACCGGAGTTACGACCACTCCTCCGTGCTGACGTTCCACGCGGTCCTTGGCGAAGAGCGTCAGGATCTTCTCCCCCGGGATGTACCGCCCCGAGGCATCGACAAAGACCGCCCGATCGGCGTCCCCGTCGTGAGCTACCCCGAGGTCGGCGCCAACCGCGGGAACGACTCGGCACAAATCTGCCAGGTTGGCCTCGGTGGGCTCGGAGAGATGGCCGGGAAACGTTCCATCGACATGACCGTTCAGGCTCACAACCCGACACCCGAGCTTGCGAAACAGCGTGGGGGAGGTGGCGACGGAGGCGCCGTTCCCACAATCGAGCACCACCGTGAACTTGCGGTTTCGGATCGCCTTTCGGTCGACTTGCTCGAGGATACCCGAGATGTACCGTTCACTTCCGAACGAGTCGATCCCGATGGAGCCAATCTCATTGAACGGCGTGGTGGGAAGGACGTTCCGTTCGACTCCCTCTTCAATCGACTCTTCCATTTCACGTGAGACTTCCAGTCCGTCCCGCGCGATGCATTTGACGCCGTTGAACTCCGGCGGGTTGTGTGACGCGGTGACGATCACTCCGAGCTGAGCGCCCACTCGAGGAACGTTGTACTGGATCGCAGGGGTGGGCAGCAGCCCGAGTTCGACCACCCGATGGCCGCCAACCGCGAGCGTGCCCGAAACGATGTGCGCGAATCCGGGCGAAGAAGTCCGACCGTCCCAACCGACGGCAATAGGGTCCCCCACCGGACAAACATGCGCGATAGCGTTCGAAATCTGCGTTACAAGCGAGGACGTCAGCTTTTGACCGACGACTTCACGGATCCCATTGGTACCGAACCAGCGCACGGGAGAACCTCCGTTGTAAAGGAGAGCTCCTTCGATATAAACGACCCCGGGGCTCCCACGATAAATGGTCCCGAACGCTGGCAAAAGTGTGGACGATCCCCGCTGGTTGGCCGACGAAATGTTGGGGCGGCTGGCGCGCTATCTTCGATTCCTCGGCTATGACACCGCGTACGCCCGAGGGATCGACGACCCCGCCATAGCCGAGCGCGCGCTACGGGAGGGTCGGATACTGGTCACACGGGATCGGGCCTTGGCCGGCCGGGTCCCCGAATCGATTCTCGTCGCGAGTCCGGAGCTTTCGGAACAACTCAAAACCGTGAAGCGCGCGTATCCCGCGCTCCGCACGCAAGTTCGATTCGAGCGATGCACGCTTTGCAACGGTATGCTGCAATCTCGAGACTCGTCCGAGCTAACCCCCCTGGCGATCCCGGACGCAGTCCGAAGTTCCGGCGTTCCGATCTATCGATGCGGGGAGTGCGGCCATCTCTATTGGGAGGGATCTCACACCGCTGAGATCCGGCGCCGGATGACCGAGTGGTTCGGGAGCACCCCCGCATGATCTCGGTTTGGATCGAGCTCTCCGGGCGCAATCCGGCGCTCGCGCGCGCCGAAGCGATCTCAGCGGCCGAGGCGCTCGGAGGTACGGCGGAGTCCACGGTACAGGGAGGGACGCGGCAAGGTCGTGTCCTTGTTCAGTTGCCATCGCACCGCGAGGTCGGTGCCCTCGCGGACCGCCTCGCTCTCGCCCACCGTTGCCTGGTTGAAGTCGGCGGCCGCGAGGGCTCCCTCGACAAGTGGTTCGAGGAACAAGGGAGCCACGGCCAATCAGCCTCGTTCCGAGAACTCGATCACCCGGGATCCGAAGCGGCCGACTCTAAGCTGCCCCGCTGGGTGGAGGCGTACAAACGGGGCGGAGGTCGGATCGACCTGCGGCACCCCGAGCGGCGGTTCTGGGTCGGCCCGAGTGGGGACTCGGCACCGGGGGCCTTCGAGGAAGTAGGGGCGGTCGATCGCTCGGGCTTTCTAGCACGCCGATTGCCGAACTACCCCTTTCAACGACCGGTAACGCTCGATCCGCGACTGGCGCGAGCCGCCGTGAATTTGGCCCGCGTGCGTTCCGGGGACCGCGTGGTCGACCCGTTCGTAGGTACTGGATCGTTGCTGATCGAAGCGGCCCTAGTTGGCGCCCGCGTCACGGGCATCGATCGAGAGGCGAGCATGGTGCGCGGCGCGCTCCAGAACTTCGCCCACGTGGGGTTGGTCCCCGAAACCATGACCGTGGGTGACTCGGCGACTATCGGCAAGGAGAGCGCGGGAACTTATTGGGACGCCCTCGTCACCGACCCGCCGTACGGACGCGCCTCGGGAACGGGCCGCGAGCCCGTTTCGGATCTCTTGGCCCGCACGTTGCCGGTCTGGGCGGGACGGATTCGATCCGGCGGTCGGATCGTGATCATTTCAGCAGGAGGAGAGGATTCGATCTCGTTCCCGTGGACCCGCGTGACGGCGGTTTCCGACCGAGTACACCGCAGCCTGACCCGAGAGTTTCGGGTGTACGAGAGAGCGCCCGGGCCTACGACGCCGTAAACGTGGTGCTTACGGGCGTGGCGCCGCTCGGGGGGCAAACTTCCGAAACGGTGATCGTGATCGTGACGGCTCCTTGCTGGCGATTCAGATACGTCGCGACGAGACGGCCGTGCGCCCCCCCATCAATCGCCGAATAGAGATCGCTGGGAATGGTGACGTTCCCCGCGTTCGACGCCGTTGTGATCACGCCACTCGGTAGGTAGAAGATCCAACTCGAGTTCGCAATGAACCGAGCTAAAGCGGTACCATTGAGCGGCGTAGTCTGATTGTTTACCGTAGTCGTGACGGCGGAAATCGCGGTCGAAAAAAGGAACCCGTGCGGTACCGGGTCCTGGTTGGTGAAATTCAACGTCAAGTTGTCGGCCATTTGATACCCCACCGGGATGGGAACATGGACGGCCCCGGCAGAAGGAATGCCGATACTTCCTAGCGGAGTCGAGATCGGGACCACGACGAATCCGGTCACGAGAATCGCGAGAGCGAGGCCCCCTACGGCGTATCGCTTCGCATCGAGCCGACTGATATCGTTCAGGGGCGGCGGGTGACGTACTCCGAGCAGGAGAATCAAGATCGCGAAGATGAACCAGCCCGTGTAAAAGAAGACGAGGCCGAGGCCGAACAGCAGGAGGACGGCAGCGTAGCTGACGTAACGGGCGCGGTCCCCGAAGAGCGCTCGAAAGACATGCCCTCCATCCAACTGGCCGGCGGGCAAGAGGTTGATCGCCGTCACGAGGATCCCCACCCAGCCCGCGATCGCGAGGGGGTGAAGGTTCTGGTTGGCGCCCGGGATAAACAGAGCCAAGAAATCCCAAAAGAGCGAGGTGCCAAAGAGAAGGTTCCCGTACGGCACGCCCAAGATGACGGGGCCGCACGCGGAGAGGGCAGGGGGGGTCGAATGGGCCGAGAGGAACATGCCGGCGAGGGCGATCGGGATGGACACCGCGAATCCCGCGATGGGTCCCGAGGCCCCGACGTCCAGCAGGGTCTTCTTGTCGGGAATGGGCTCACGAATACTGATGAAGGCTCCGAACGTGCCGAAGATCAGGTACGGCGGCGGCACCGGGACGAAGTACGGGAGCGACGCCGCGACGTGGTGGCGACGCGCCATGACGTAGTGCGCGAGCTCGTGCAGCCCTAGGATTGTCATGACTGGGGCGGCGAAGAAGAGAGCGCCATTCGCAAAATCGGCGAGCGTGAGCGTCGTCTGGCCAACGTACGCGAGCCAGATGAAGGCGCCCGCAAACACTGTCGTGACGAAGGTCGCGGCGAGGAGAGCGAGATTGACCCAAAATCCATAGGGCCGGATCGGAGGTCGACGCGCGATTTCTAGGAAATACTCCCCTTTGTCGTACCGGATCGCCCCGATGTAGTCGCGCTTCGTCAGTTCCTGGCGCAACTGGTCAAACTTCGCCTCGAGCGAGGGGGGATCGACGTGGACGACGAGCAGGAGGGACTGCGGGGTTACTCGCGTCTCATAGACCGGAAAGTACGACGCAACGAGCGAGCGGATCCGATCGATTTCGGTGTTGCCCGAGGCTGTCGGCGGCAGCGGGGCACCACCCGGGATCGACACGCCTTACGCTCCGGGGGCCGCCCCCGTCGCGGATTTTCGGAGTCGGCGGGCGCGTTCCTTTGCGGTATATCCCGTGGTCTCTTCGAGAAAGCGATTGTACCGTTGAACGGTCGCCTGCGCGATCTCGACCGCGACCTTGGGATCCGTCCGAACGTCTACGGCGAGATCGCGACCCTCGGACCAAGCCTTGATAGACTCGATCGCGCCGAAATGGGCAGAGACGGTCTTGCCCTCGCTCGAGACTCCCTCGAAGAG
This sequence comes from Thermoplasmata archaeon, assembly GCA_049584655.1. Lineage (GTDB taxonomy): Archaea > Thermoplasmatota > Thermoplasmata > Lutacidiplasmatales > UBA184 > Lutacidiplasma. The sequence continues at coordinate 53,772 of JBAUYF010000028.1, forward strand.
ACTTTCCATGCAGCGCTTCAAGCTGGCGGGGTCCAGATTCCCTCGATGGCTCGTCCGGACCGGATACCGCTGCACGGTAATCTTCCCACCTACGATCGGAATAAAAAGTTTGGCCGGGAGTGGGGCTTCTCAGACGGTCTCAATCTCGAATAGGACGCGGTACCCGCGCAGAAGGTGTGTGACTTGGTCCGAAAGGTCGAGCAACTGTTCACGCGTCGCGGCGCCATTCCAATCGTAAACAAAGTCGTAGTTGCCCTGGGTTGGCTGGAATCCGAAGCTGCGCAATCGGTCCGCAATCTCGGACGGGCGAGCTCCTTCGCTGTCGAAGGTCACCCGAAGGTACGTCTCCATTCGTTACGGGGGAGACCCGCTACCTCGGAAGAACCTTTCGCGCCGACCGAAGGCGCCAGCCGCGCCTCAGCTTCCCCGACGGTGATCGGCGGGCAGGTGGCGTGGCGGGGCGCCCGCTAGCGTCGATTTCGCCGGCCCGAATACGACGTGAAGCGATCGGTCGATGATCTTTCGCGAGGACCAACGGGACAACCTCGATAGGCAACGAGGGGAGACCCCGACGACGTCGTTCGCGGTTGACCGCGCGTCCCCCCTCACGCGTATCCTTGGATATCACGAGGACATCGACCCCCGGACCTACCGAGCGGCCGAACGGCTCCCCGAGGGGAGCGATCCACCACCGTTGACCGCCGTAGTGATGGCGCAGCCAACGGGCGAGGACTCGCCTGCGCTCCGCATACGATTGAATCCGTCGCCCGAGCGGCTTCGGGAATTTCTTCAGATAGGTTGGCGTCGTCAACCCAATGCCGACGGTGTCGGCAGTCGCGAACGCCCGTCGGAGCAGGGACCGATGACCGGCGTGGAACTGATCGAAGGTTCCGCCGAGGACCGCAACCCGATACCGATGCGCCACGCGTCCTCGCTCAGTGGAGGAAGCCCACGCCGACTAGGAGCACCAGAAACGCGATCATCGCATACAAGAAGTAGGTCAGATTTTTTTTCGACCGCAAGGCCGTGTCGCGTTTTGCGCGGCACGCCTTGCTGCACGTATCTTGGTCGGGCGCACAGACCCGGCCACAGACCTTGCAGTGGTGGTGGTCAGCGTCCATCCTTTCACGAGGTGAATTTGCGAAGCGGATATGGCTGTTCCGCCCTCCCCAAGGGGGCGGAACACGGGTCTAGTTGCGCCGCGCACGACGGTGGGCCGTCGCATCCGCATCCGGTTCGCGCGCTTCCGCGTCTTCCGGGAGCGGGTCCGTGACGTCCGCCGTAATGGTCGGACCCCGCGCGCTCCGTCCTCGAGGAGGATAGATCGACTCAGGGAGTCCGGCGAGTTCACGTTCAAGGTCCTCCGACGACCGATTCCCACGTCCGATGCCGGGGTCGTCCGGCCGACTGACCCCCGTCAACTGGCTCAACTGTTGGACCAAAGTCAGCCAAACTCGTCCCGGGCTTGCGATAGCCGTCTCCAGTCGATCCCGAAGTTCGCCGGTCTGTTCGAGGAATTGTCCCTCGATGCGCCGGAGTTCCCGCGCGTACTCCCGACGGAGGTCGCGCAATCCCGCTTCGGTATCCTGGGGAGAGCCGACCGCCTTTTCGAGTTCGCCGATCTTGAGCCACGCGCGCCGAACCAGCGGAAGGAGGCGCTCCGAGAGCAATTCCGTGCGCCGGTCGAGCTCTTCGATCTCGGAGTGCACCGTTCCCTCCAGTCGAAGCGCTTCCGAATCGTTCCGCTCCACCTTAGACTCGATCCGTTCGACTCGGGCGGCGTCCTGTTCCGTCTGGGTCCGCCAGCGGACCTCCACATCGCCGAGCCGCTGGTCGATGAGTTTCTGAGTTTCGAGGCGCTCCCCCTCCAACCCGCGCGCGATCCGGTCGCGTAGGGCCGATTCGAACCGACCCGAGTCGATCGTTTTCGCCAGCGACTGATCGACTTCGGTCTTCAGGCGGGCGAGCAGCTCGAGGTACTTCTCCCGCTCCAGCTCTTGATTCTCGCGCGTCTTCTGCTCGAAGTAGGACTGGAGCCGGACTTGGAGATCGGCGATCGCTTGCGATTGGCCCGCTCCCACTTCCGACAAGCGAGTTTCGTGCTCACTCGTCAACTGGGCCTGCAAGAGCGCCCCTTGCTCATCGAGTTGCGCCGTAATTTGTTCGTGGAGTCCCTGGATCGACGCCGTGACGCGATCTTGAAGGTCCTTAGTCCGTCCATCGAGAATCAACGTCGTGCGGGCTTCGGCTTCACGAAGTTCCTTGGTCCGTTTCTGATCGCTCTCGGAAAGTCGTTGGGCCATGATTTCGCGGACGCGGCCCTCGACCTGTTCACGTAACGCGGTCTCGCGCTCACCGAGGGCCCGGATCTCAAGGTCGAATTGAGCGGATAGAGTCGTTCGCAGTTCTTGCTCCAATCGAGCGGATTGGATCTTGAGGTCCTCGATCGACCGAGCTGCGTCGGTCCGAAGCTGAGCGCCGAGTAGGTCCCCCGACGTTTTAACGGCTGCCTTGAGTGCATCGCTGATCTCCTGGATTCTCGGATCAAAGACACCGTGCATTTGCCGGTTGACTTCCCGTTCGACGGAGGTCCCGTAGGTCGTCATGCGCTCGTCGAGGGCGGCAAGGCGGTGGCCGAACTCTTCCTGGATTTTCAGCACGATGGCGTTCTCGCGTTCCACGGTGTCCGCGAGGCGCCGTTCGATGGACGTTCGTAAGGACTCCGCCTGCGACGCTTGCGTGGTCGTGGTGGAGTTTAATGCCGCTTGCAAACGCTGAGTGTAGCGCGCATCGACATCGGCCAATGCCTGCTGGATCTGTCGTTCGACATCGGCGGAGATCGCTTTGAGCCGCTCTTCCATCGCCGGGGAAACGCGTCCTTCCGGCTCGAGCGCTGCCGAACTCGCCAGCTGTTCGCGGAATGTCGATGTGCGCTCGTCCACGTAGCGGACCAGATCGCGCTCGATTTCTTTGCGCAGGGCCGCCATATCGACCGGAGCCGCCGCCGCAGCGGGCGGGCGCCGTTCACTTTCCATCGGCGGCGGCACGGGAGTGACCGTTCGAGCGGGCGGCGCCGGTTCGGCCGGACGCAACGACGGGTCATCGGCGATAGGTACGGGGATTACCTCGACGCGATCGGCCCTCGCCGGAGCCGCTGGCTCGTTCCCGCGCTGCAACCAAGGAGGCAGCTGGCCGGAGGCCGGGGCCGCCGCGACGGGGGGCGCCGATACCGAGCGGTCGGCGCGGAGCTCTGCCGGTATGTCGTCCGCCCGAACGCGCAAGTATTCGTTGGCGCGTCGCGCGGTCTCTGTGCTCATCGGGATCTGGCGACCCCGGGGACGTTGCAAGAGAAGGGCTGCGCTTTCCATGGCCGTCCCAATCCGCCACATCTGTTTGCGTCGATCTTTCCCTGCTTGACGGTCGGGGTCAGAAAGGTGTTCCACCAAGCGCGGTGCTTCGACCAGGTCGACGCGCTGTGCGATCTGAGCGAGTTTGTCTTCCTGATGATCACGAACGTACTGGAGGACCATCGGGGTGGTTTCGCGCCCTTTCGGCGCCGGAATTCCCTTTGTCAAGTCCCGAAGCGTGACCGGGGCGGAATCCCAACTTGCGATCCGCTTCTCGTGTCGATCCCCTTGAGCTTCTCCCTTGGGCACTCGCATCACCGCGATGGCGAGCGGGATCGCCTCGGTCAATTCGTGAAGATTAGTCTTGGGCTGCGGCAGAAAGTAGGGGAAGATGAGGACGGCGCCGAGGGCAACCAGTGAGGTCGGCAGTAGTCGCACCAATTCGAGAATCGCCCGGGTCGTGGGCTCCCATTGGTCTGAGCCGACGACGGCGAGGACTGGATCGGTGGATCCTCGATGGAAAAGGAATCCCTCCCCTACCGTCGGGATGAGATTCGGGTCTGGATCGGGCGCTACTCGCGCATTCTCGGGACTGGGGCCGCCCATCGAGGCGTGCCAGCGCAGCACCTGGGGACCAAACGATCCGCCCTCGAGCAGCTGGGCCGTATCGAGTACGAGCGTTTTCATACCCAGCCGGGGTCGGTCCTCGGTCGAGAGGAACATTCGTCCCACGCAGGTGTAGCGGCCGCTGTATGCGGGGTAGAGGAACAGATTGGGATAGTAGGAGAGCGGGTGCGTCGGATCAGGGTCCCAATAGTCGTGGGTATCGGCAACGTTGATCGTGAGATTGCCGACGATTCGTATGGAGTCGAGCGTCTCGCGACGCCCCGGAAAGTCCTCGGGGATCGTGGAGTACCCGGGGCTTTCGGCCTCGTTATCGACCTGCCGACACCAGACGACCGCGACTAGGCCATCGGGGCTCGACGACGTGCCCGTCCCCGCCTCCGAGGGAGGCACGATCGATTCACGTCGGGCGCTGGATTCGACCATCACTTACCCTTCGTAGCGCGAAGCTCCAGGACGCGCTCGCATGCTCGGGCTAAGGGGAGAGTCGTATTGACCATGACGGGAATCCCCATCGTGGGACTGCCGGCACTTGGCGCCTCCAATCCGGTCTCGCTCAAGAAGAGCGGGTGACCCTCGCCCGTTGATACAGCAGAGGAAACGAGGAAGACATCCTCTTTGAGCGAAACCCCGCGGCCGTCCTGCGCAACGAGAATCGTCCCGAGCCCCGCTCCATCGCGGTGCACCAGATAGTCGTAGGTGTCGAACGGAGATCGATAGCCGCGGTCCCGGACAGACTGCTCGACTTCCGTGTAGAAGTCCCGTAGGCGATCGGCCTTGGAAATGGCGATGATGAGGGGGATGTTCTTCTCACGAACGTACTTGAAGACCCCACGCGCGAGATTCACTTGCTGCGCTTGGTCCCGCAGCGACGGAAGGGAAGGAGAAAGAAGAAGGATGATCGCCTCAGCCTCGTGCACGAAACGGCCGAGCAGTGTGAGGCCCCGCCGCCACAGATCTCGCCGATCGGGACGCCAGCTATCGAAGTGTGGAATGACTTTGCAGCTCTTCTCGCTGATCTCCTCCTCGGTCGATTCCACCCAGAGCCGATCGTAAGTGAAGTAGTCCGAAATGATTCCGCCGGCCTCGTCGATCGTACTGAGGACCATTGGGCGCGAAACGCCGGTGCTCCCGTCGGGCGAGCCGTAGCGGAAGAACATTTTCATTTCGACGAACTGATTGAACTTCGTCGGCAGCGGATACTTCGTCAGCACGCCCTGTTCGTCACGGCCCGCGGCCAATTCGATCCACAACTTTCGGCGATCTTCCATCGGTTTGTTGACGTAGAATCGCGTCGTCGTTTCCAACGAACCCTCCGGATCGGTGGGGTCCGTAGTTTCGTACGTCGTTTCCTCGAGCACCACATCGTGGTCTAGGTCTCCGAAGAGTGGAAGCTGACCGGCGTTGTCGCGCGCCGGAACGTACAGGATCGGGAGGTTGAGGCCAAAGTGACCCGAGAGAAACCGGAAGTACGTCGTCTTGCCCGAAGCGGGAATTCCGACGACCGCGATCCGCGCGGTCTCCGCAGAGAGCTTGCTCTCGCGTTTCGCTCCGGCTTTCCCTCGAGTGCGGGTCGTGGTCTTGACTTCGCCCATCCGCTTCCTACCGCATTTCGGCGAGACATATCTCGATGAAGTCCAACGCGCCTTCCACCATCGGTTCCGTCGAGGTGTTGCTCATCCGCGTATCTTGCAACAAGCCGAAGATGTCCTCGACCGCGGCCTCGTGCCGCTGTGCTGCATCGGCCGCTTCGTCGGTGGCGCCCAATTTCGTCAGCTGATAGGTCCCACGCAGTTCCATGAGCTTCGCGAACAGTTCGAGGAGTCGCGCGCGCAAGGTGGGATCGACCTGCGTCAATCGATTTTCAGTCTCATCAATGAACTTGACGAGCGTCTCCGTCTCCTGGTCGCTTTGCATGCGCGCCTGAAGTAGCGCTAGTCGGCGGATGATCCGACCCTGGCTCATCAGCGGAAGCTTGTCCGCCTCTCCCCACGCGTGCAAAAGCGCCCGAGCGGCTTCGACTACGGCGCCCTGCGCGAACCGGGTCCGCGCCTCCCAGTAGAGCCGAGTTACCGGGGGAAGCACCGCTTGTGATTTGTTCAATTGGTCAAGCGCGCGATCGTACTCGTGCGATAAGTACGCTTCAATAACCTCGCCCAGGGGCCCGTAGCGCTCCTTGAGATTCGGGGGAATGGCACCGCCCGGGGGCGAAAGGACGTCGACTTCGAGGACTTGAGCCTCCGAGTAGAGATCCTCCTGACGCGCTACGGTTGCCATGTGACCTCCGAGGCGGCTGACCGTCGCGTGTTGCTGGGGCTCTTTGAGCGCCTTCGCCGCGTTGGCCGCGTGGCGGGCCAGTTCCTCGGGGGGCAGCTGGTCCAAGGGCCGCTGGCCCTCGAAATCCACGTCGAGGAACGCGTTCACCATCTGAGCGAACAGTTGGGATCCCGTGGTAACCTCTTGATAACTGAAGGCGCCCGGGAGCCCAAGCTCGGCAGCCCGGGCGTTGAGTTGAGTGAGCAGCTGTCCCATGCGGGTGGCGTCCACGCCCTTATCCCGCTCATCGCCGCTCCCGATTCCAATGATTCGCAATGTTAGGTTCGAATTCGGAGGAAGCATGTACGGGAACAGGTCGATCTTACCTGCCTGGGTCGTCGCCTGTTTCTGGTCCCGGACATCGAATTTCGTCGACGCATTGTCCCATCCGTCGGTGACTAGAACGATGTTTCCCTGGACGCCGGCCGAACCTTGGCGCAGCATGTCGGCCGCCACGGCCAGCGCGTCCCAAATCGCGGATCGGCCGCTGGGAGCGAGGAGGGAGATCAGATTCTCGATGTACGAGAGATTCTGACGATTGATTTCCGTAAGGGGGAGTGGAACGCGCACCGTCTCCGTAAACGTCACGAGTCCGAACGACGAACCGGCACTTGCGGCGTTTTCCAATATACGGAAGACCGCAGTACGCGCCACCTCGATCTTCTGCCGCTCAGGTCCTTCAGCCGAAGGTTCGGGTAGCGGCGCGAGCATGCTTTTCGAGAGGTCGAGTACGAGAACGTTGCGCTCGCGGCCGGGCGTCGTCGGGGCCAATACCGGCGCCTCACTTGCCTCCGCCATGATTACTAAAATTCCCGACTCAGACCCACGACGACGCGGCCACTATCGCCCGGGCTCCATCAGTTCGCGGGCCGCCGGAAGGTTCACGCATGACATCTAGCTCGGTGGGGGTATTTGGTGTCTTCCTTCGTCAGTTATACAATTCCCTGTTCCAATCGAAGCCCGACACCCCGCTTCGGGCGGAAAAGGGCGCGTCGAACTGCGGGCTGCGATGGGATCTGGGCGCGTAGCGAACCACGCCCGAAGGTCTTACGAAGTTGGATTCCTCCCTTCGACTGAACTTCCATGACGGAACCCGAGCTTTGGACGTCGGTAGACCAGTACTTGGCGAACTTGTGCACCCCGCGCGACGAGGTCCTAGAAGACGGGCTTCGCGATAGCTCCGCAGCAGAGCTGCCTGCGATCCAGGTCTCGCCGCTTCAGGGCAAGATGTTGCACATTCTGGCGAAAGCGGCGGGTGCTCGGCGAATCCTCGAAATTGGAACGCTCGGCGGGTATAGTACGACTTGGCTCGGACGTGCCCTCCCGGCTGGCGGGCGATTGATTACGCTCGAAATCGATCCGAAACACGCCGAGGTGGCCCGGGCCAACCTCGCGCGCGCGGGGCTCGCATCCAAGGTTGAAGTCCGATTGGGCCCGGCGAAGGAGTCGTTGGCTCGTCTGACGGCGGAGGGGGCCCCTCCATTCGATTTCATTTTCATTGATGCCGACAAGCCGGGCTACACCGATTATCTCGAAGCGGCACTTCGACTCGCGCACGCGGGGACTCTCATCGTAGCGGATAATGTCGTACGGAAGGGGGACGTTGCCGACCCGACCAACTCGGATCCGAATGTGCTCGGTATCCGAAGATTCTTGGACCGGCTCGCGGCGGAACCACGGTTGGCCTCGACCGTCCTACAGGTCGTGGGCAGTAAGGGGTACGATGGACTCGCCTTCGCAGTTGTCCTGCCCGTTCGCTAGTGTTGTGGAGTCAATCGGACCTTACGTCGCTACCGATTCCTCGCCGGCCGGCGGAACGGTTATTAACCGTACCTGGGTCGGGCCGCGCGCATGGGCAACATCCGGCAGACCTACATCAAGCGGGTCGCAATCGATTTGATCCGCCATTATCCGGATGATTTTACGGGAGACTACGCCCACAACAAGCAGAAGGTACTCGAACTTACGGACCTCGGAGTCACGGTCGACAACCACCTCCAAGCGACGTACAAGAAGCTCGCCAACCGCATCGCCGGCTACGCCACGCGCTACGTGAAGCGGAAGCGCGGTACGTAAGTTCGGCCCGCCGTCCGCGGGCGTCGTCAGTCCAGGATCTGCAGTCCTTCTTGCAAGTGCACGATCTCGACCGGCGTTGTCGGTCGTCCCACGATGAACGCCCGAGAGTTGGCGACCAAACACGCGCCAACGATCGGAACCCCGAAATTCGCCGTCGATCGGTGAACCGGCACTTGAAGCACATCGCGCACGACGGCCGTTTCGTGCTCCGTCGCCCGAGGATGAACGACTGCCCCGCGATTGGTCGCGATGCCGGCCATCCCGACCGTCCCAAGACCCGCCAGCGTACCTCGGCGCACGGGCACGTGCAACGCGCGCTGAATCCGATCGACTGCCGCGTCACTGAACTCTGGATGCACGACCGCACCCGCATCGTTGGCCAGCACATTGTTCCCGAGCGCGTTTTGGCGACTCGGGATGTGGGTCACGGGCGCGATTGTTTCGAGCGCCGCCCGCTCGACTGGGTCCAACTCATCACCGACCAAGACGCCGTGAGAATTCAGCGCCGTGAGCGCCCCTACTATCTCACTCTCGCCTACCGTGGTCCGAACCAGCCGAACGTCCAAGAGGCGCGTGAGTTCGCGCTCGATCGGACCCGACGTCGTCGGGGGGATGACCGCCGCATGCTCACCGACTCGCAGGTACACCCCGACGTAGGGGCTTCCTGAAATCAGTGTGCGACCGACGGGCACTGAAAGGGAGCTCCCAGAGATGGGGCCTACGCCCCCTCCAATAGATCGACTTCAATGAGTCCGTCCTCGAACCGGATCGCCTTCACTCGAACTTGGCGGGGGAGGTGTTGCACGCCCCGCTCCCAGACGTATTCGTTCAAGCGCGGGTCAATCCAAACGTCCTCGTGACGGCCCTTCATATGACGCATGACAAAGCGACGCACGGTCTCGAGCGCGTGCCCGGCGCGGCGGCGACGCGAGGGCTGATGCTGGCTCGCCCGCAGCGGGATTACATACTCCCGCTCGAGTTCTTCGGTTCGGCTTTGAGTGGATCGTGGCATCGAAATTCCCTTCGTTTCCTACCGGTGGAGATGCCCTCGCTTCCACGAGTGGCGCTTGGGGTGGCGAACGAACCGACGACTGGTGCGTTGCAGCACCCACGCCGGCACACGCCGATTTCCGTTGACGACCTTGAAGAGTCGGACCTTGCGCGCGAGGCTCTTACGACGATTCGCCATTTCGTGTTCTCCGCCCGACTTCTATCGCCGCGTGATATTGATTTCACGTCGTTCGGGCATGATCCTTTCCAGGAGAGAACGAAGGGTCACATCGTCGATCTGTCGTTGAAGACGACCGCTTGCCGCCAAGGCGATTACCTGCTGCTCAACCGCGGAAGCAACGTCAGGCTTCGCCAGCCGGATCCGGCCCAAACGTTCGCGGGCCTCGGGCGTCAGTAGCCGACGCAGAATCTCCGAACGCTCCTGCTCACGCCGATCTTGTTCCTGTTGTTGGGCGGCAAACGCTCCTGCGTTGGCGACCTGTCCCGACTGCATTTCCTGCAGTTGCTGGACGCGGCGGCGACGCAGCTCGTTGAGTTCCGCGTCGGTGTCGTACGCCATCGCTTGCACTCCGCTTGACTCTGAGGCCTCAGACGTACTTGGCGAGTTCGGGTCGCGTAACGGCGAGGGTTTGGAGCGTCTCCTTCGAAAGCGTGTCGAGTAGCTTCTGACCGGCGGCGCTCACGCGGCGGCCCTGGTTCTTGTACGGTTGGACAAGGCCAGCCTTCTCGAGCTGACTGACGATCTCTCGGAGCACAGCGCGGGAACCCGTACGGGCGTGGTACGGGGCGGATCCGCGATCCCGTTTGCCGCCATATTCAGCGGAAAGGCGCCCGATGCCGACCTGCCCGAGAAGGTAGATCTTTCGCAGCACGGAGGCGCTTCGCATGTACCACCAATCGGGTTGCGTCGGGGCTTGTTGTTTATGGACTCCCGTCTTGACGAACGCGGCCCAAACGGGTGGGACCACGGCCCCTCGATTCTTGAGCTCCGTGGCCAAGCGCGGAAGGAGAGCCGCGGGTGGAACGTCGGTCGGATGGGTCATGCGCGCGCGCCCACCCGAACAGGGTATTTAATGTAAGAGGCTCCCCCGAGGAGAATCTCGGCGTCGCCGGCGATTTTCGGAGGAGCGATCATGCCGGATTATCCCGACGCGGCTCTCATTCTATCCGGAGGCACGTCGCGTCGTTGGGGTGGGACCCCCAAGGCCGGGATGCGCCTTGGATCCGAGTCTGCGATCCAGCACCTCGTCCGCATCTCCGTGGAGGAAGGATTTGCCCCCATCATCGTCGTGGTCGGCGTGCATGAGGACTTTGTGCGGAGACAGCTGCGCGACTCCGTCGCGGAAATTGTTCGAAACGAAACGTGGGAGCTCGGAAGGACGGGGTCAGTCCAACGGGGGCTCGCGGCGCTGCCATCGGGGGCCAACACCCTCATCTGGCCCATCGATCATCCATTTGTCGAAGCTAAAACCCTTCGCGCGCTTCATAACTGCGGAGTGTCAGATCGAATGGCGAGTTGGTTCATTCCGACCTACGAAGGCCGAGGGGGGCACCCCGTGCTGATCCGACCGTCGGCGGCGCGCGAAGTCGCCGGCTTGTCGGTCGACGCCCCGCTTCGGAGCGTCGTCAGTCGCTTGGGTCCTCAGGTGCGGCGACTCCCGGTCGACGATCCGTTCGTGCTGGCCAATGTGGATTCGAGGGAGGAGTACAATCGAATTATTGCCCAATGGCCCCGGTCGCCCGAGGATACATGGATCGTCGACTAACTCGAGAAGCCTTGCGGCTTCTGGAACAACACCAATCGTTCGTTCGAGCGACCGTCGTGAAGACCATCGGTTCGGTCCCGGGCAAGTTAGGTGCCTCGATGATCGTTCACGCCGATGGAAGTTTCCTCGGAACCATTGGAGGGGCCGCTCTCGAGGAACGGGTCAAGGAACTCGCGCGAGCCGCCTTCCAAACGCGCTCCGGAGATCTTCACCACTTTGACCTGCAGAGTTGGAAGACGGGTGGACTTCCGAGTCTCTGCGGAGGGGCGGTGGATGTCGCGATCGAGTACGTCGCCGCCCGTCCCAACCTTCTCTTGTGGGGAGGGGGTCATGTGGCGCAGGCTCTGGCGTCGATCCTGCCTACGCTCGAATATGACTACACAGTTTCCGATGACCGACCGGAGTGGATCGACTCCTCGCGCTTCCCAGAGGCAACTCGCCGCGTGGTCGCCACCGCGGAAACGCTCTTCGACGAGATCGAGCCCCCGAGCTTTACGCACTTGTACATCCTCGGATACGACGCTCGGAAGGACCTCGAAGTCCTCGCGCAAGCGCTCGAACGTTTTCCCAATTTCATCGGCTTGATCGCGAGCGCGACCAAACGGGAGCACATGTTCGCCTCCTTGCGCCAGCGTGGCGTACCAGAGGAGCGGCTCGAGCGAATCCGCACGCCCGTCGGGATTCCGCTCGGTGCGGAGACACCCCCGGAGATCGCGATCAGCATTGTGGGGGAGATCGTTCGGTCGATGCACCCGACGCGTTCAGATAGTCGAACTCGTGATAGTGCCGCCCACGCAGAAGGAGAGAATGTTGCCCTCCGATCTTCTTAAGATCCGTCTCAACGGACATCCCGTCGAGGTCCGGTGCCCCCCCAACCGAATCCTGCTCGATCTCCTCCGGGAAGACCTTAATTTGACGGGCACGAAGCGCGGTTGCGATCTGGGCACCTGCGGGTGCTGCACCGTCCTGGTCGATGGGCGACCGACCCTGTCGTGCCTGACACTCGCCGCCTTGACGGAGGGTCAATCGATTACGACGATCGAAGGGATCACGCCACCAACGGGACTCAATGCCGTTCAGAAGGCCTTCGTGATGGAGGGCGCGACGCAGTGCGGATTTTGTACGCCCGGATTCGTTGTGACTGCCTGTGCGCTTCTCGAAAGGAATCCGCATCCGACGCGTGACGAAATCGTGGCGGCGATCGCCGGAAATCTCTGCCGTTGCACAGGATACACCAAGATCGTTAGTGCCATCCAGCGTGCGGCTGAAGGAAGCGCCTGATGGGAGCGTCCGAGGCCCCACCGTATCGCTTGCTCGGTACGCGTATCCCGTATGTCGAAGGCCCGCTCAAGGTCACAGGCCGGGCGGAATACACGGACGACATCAAGCGCTCCGGAATGCTGGTGGGTCGGTTGTTGCGGAGCCCGTGGGCTCACGCGCGCATCAGATCGATTCAAGTAGGGGAGGCTCGCAAACTGCCCGGCGTCTACGCCGTTCTCACAGGGGAGAAGTATCCGACGCCCTTCGGAGTTCTTCCGATCACGCATGACGAGACCGCAATCGCGGTCGGCAAGGCACGCTACATTGGGGACATCATCGCGGCGGTCGCGGCCGTCGATGAGCCGACGGCGGAACGCGCGCTGCAGTTGATCCGGGTGGAGGTCGATCCGCTCCCGGAGTATACCGACCCGCGCGCGGGCCTCGAGAAAGTCGCGGAGCCGATTCATGCGCGCGGTCTCAACGGATCGAACATCCAGAAAGAAGTCGTACAGCACTTCGGCGACGTCGACGCGGCGTTCGCGCGGGCGAAGTGGACTGTTCGCGTTCGCGCCAATTTTGCCGGCGTCACGCATGCGTTCACCGAGCCACTCGTAACGATCGCCGAAGCGACCCCCGACGGTCGATTGACCGTTTGGAGCGCGACCCAAGTGCCTCACTACCTCCATCGGGCGCTCTCGGAAGTCCTCGGGCTTCCGATGCATCGGATCCGAGTGATCAAGCCGGAGGTCGGCGGAGGATTCGGCGGCAAATCGGATCCGCTGCCCCACGAGATCGTCTGCGCCGCGCTTGCCCTCGAGACGGGCCGCCCGGTAAAAATTCTGTGCGACCGAGAGGATGTGTTCTACACAAACCACGGTCGACATCCCACTCAAAACGACGTGCGCGTCGCGCTCGATTCATCGGGCCAGATCCTCGGCTACGACATCGAGGCCCTGATCGACGGCGGCGCATGGAGCTCCTTCGGGACCGTTACGACCTACTACAACGGAGTTCTGGCGATGGGACCGTATCGGGTTCCAAATTTCCGCTATCGGGGTCGACGCGTCTACACGAACAAACCGCCTTCCGGCGCAATGCGCGCGCACGGTGGCACCAATATCCGCTTCTCGATCGAAGTGGCGCTCGACGAGCTCGCCGAGCAGGCGAGCATCGACCCCTTTGACCTGCGGAGTCAGAACGCCTTGCTTCCCAACTCGACGACGATCAATCAGTTCCGGATCACATCCACCTCCTTCCGACAATGTCTCGCGATCGCGCGGGCTCGATCGGGATGGAACGAAAAGTATCGGAAGCTCCCGTTCGGAGAGGGCGTGGGACTCGGATGCGGATTCTACATTTCGGGTTCGAATAGTCCAATCCATTTCACCCCGAAGATGCCGCAGTGTACGGTGCATCTCAAGGTCGACATGGACGGAGGGATCGCGGTTCACTGCATGCAGGCCGACATCGGTCAAGGCTCGAACACGTTGATGGCGGCCATCGTCGCCGAAGTCACGGGTGCGGACCTAGACCGCGTGCATGTCGCACGCGTCGACTCGGACGTGAGCCCGGTGGATATTGGTAGCTACTCGAGTCGGGTCACGTTCATGATGGGCAACGCGACCCGACAGGCAGCCGAGGCGCTCCGAGCCAAGCTCGTCGCGGCCGCGGGACTGCTCCTGGAACAGGCGCCCGACCAGCTGCAGGTGGCGCACGAACGAATCCAGCAACGCGGTCGACCGGAAGTCGGCGTCTCGTTCCTCGAAGCGTTGCACAAGGCGATGGAGACGGAGGGAGCGCTGACCACATCCGGCGCGTATAGCTCGCATCCGATGGGCGGTACCTTCAAGGGGGCGCGCGCAGGCACGGCTCCGGCCTACTCATTTGCCGCGTATGTGGCACAGGTCAAGGTAGACGTCGAAACCGGCGAGTATCACGCCTCCAAGATCTGGGCCGCCTTTGATTGCGGACGGCCGCTGAATCGGTTGGCGGTCGAGGGCCAGATCGAAGGATCGATCCACATGGGGCTTGGCCAGGTCATGGGCGAATCGATGAACTATCGGGGCGCCCGACTTCTCAATCCGGCCTTGCTCGAGTACAAGATCCCGATGCCGCACCAGATGCCGGAGGTCGAATGTCTTCTGGTCGGCGAAGACGATCCGGAAGGTCCGTTCGGTGCGAAAGAAGCGGGCGAGGGCCCCTTAGTGGCGACCCTTCCAGCGATGGCCAACGCGCTGTACGACGCCGTGGGAGTGCGGTTCTACGACTTGCCGATCACGCCCGACAAGGTGCTGCGCGGATTAGATCGAGCGCGGGCGGAAGGTCGTCACTGGAAGGACGGCTGAACGATGCACCTCGACCCGTTCGACCTTCATCGGCCGACCTCGATCGATGAGACGATCGAACTCGCTCGGTCTCTCGCCGGAAAGTTCGACTATCTCGCCGGCGGAACCGACCTGCTTCCGAACTACAAGATGCACCTCAATTTGCGGCCCCATCTCATCGCGCTGACCGAGATCGAGGAGCTGCAAGGACACCGCTTCGATCGAATCGGAGCGATGAGCCGCCTCGCTGACCTCGAAGAGGACGTGGAGTTCGGTCGAACGTATCCTCTCCTCGTGGAGGCGATTCAGCAAGTCGCGACTCCGCTGGTGCGCGCGAGCGCCACGGTCGGCGGAAACCTGTTGGTCGAGACGCGCTGTTTCTTTTTCAATCAGAGCCAATTTTGGCGCGAGAGCCTGGGATTCTGTCTCAAGGCGGACGGGGACCGGTGCCATGTCGTCCCTCAGAAGGTGAAGTGCTACGCGACGTTCTCGGGCGATCTGGCGCCTGCCCTCGAAGTGCTCGACGCCGAAGTGGAGATCGCCGGTCCGTCCGGTCGACGGCGGGTGGCGCTCACGGAATTTTACGATGCTGCGGGCGACGGTATTCAACGCCATCATCTGGGGACCGGGGAACTCCTCGTGGCGGTACAATTGCCCGAGGGCGCCCGCCGGCGCGTGGGCAATTATCAGAAACTGCGGGTGCGACCTTCGTTTGACTTTCCCGAATTGAGTATCGCGATCGCAGGGAGGATGGACCAGGGGGTGGTCACCGAACTTGGACTGGCCGTCGGCGGGCTGGAGACCTTTCCCAAGCGGTTCGACGCGCTGACGCAGCCGTACATCGGTCGATCGCTCTCGGATGATCAGATCGATGCCCTGGCCGCGGAAGTGGAGCGCAAGGTTCGGCCGGTGCACAACACGTTCTTGTTGCCCGACTATCGGAAGCAAATGTCGCGCGTCTACGTTCGTCGCGGGTTGCGCCGGT
The DNA here is from genome assembly GCA_049584655.1 of Thermoplasmata archaeon. Taxonomy (GTDB): domain Archaea; phylum Thermoplasmatota; class Thermoplasmata; order Lutacidiplasmatales; family UBA184; genus Lutacidiplasma. Next base: position 69,481 of record JBAUYF010000028.1, read on the forward strand.
TCCGCGAGGAGGCGACCCGTTCGTGAAACCGTTGCCGCGATTCGAACTTCTCCCCATCGAGCAGTTGCACGCCCACGAGGAAGTGGATCCCGACGACGTGGAGAGACTCGTGCGTGCGATCCAAACCGCGGGGGTCGTGGAAGACCCGATCTGGGTGGCGGAAGGGAGCGGAGTGGTGCTCAACGGACATCACCGGTTGTCCGCGTTACGCGTGCTACAGGCTCGCCGAGTGCCGGCGTGGGTCGTGGATTACGAGGATGATTCCGTCGGGCTCGAGCGCTGGTCCCCGGGCCCCGTCATCTCCAAAGCGGAGGTGGTCCGCCGGGCCCTCTCCGGAGAGCTGTTTCCGCCGAAGACGACTCGCCACCGCGTGCCTCTGCCACCGGAACGCCACCGAATTCCCTTGGCGGAGCTCCTCGCCCCGGTTGGCGCGACGTCGACGCTCACCGCGACCTCGCGAACTCAACCGGAGCGACCGCGCTCTTCGCGGGGAAGAGCGGGCTCTTCCCGCGGCACGTAAGGGAGCGGCCATGTACCGTCCGCAAAGTGACGGATCACCTCCGTCAGCAGTCGGACCTCGATCGGATGGAGCCGCGCCCGTAGGGTATCGGGCGTTTCGTCCGCTTCAATCGGGATTCGAGCCTGGAGCAGCGTGGGGCCGGCGTCCACGGCATCCGTGACGAGGTGGACCGTAGCGCCCGTTTCGCGTTCCCCGGCGGCGAGGACCGCCGCATGGACTTTCGGTCCGTACATCCCCCGTCCTCCGTAGCGTGGAAGTAAGGACGGATGTAGATTGACCACGCGACCGGCCCAGTCAGCGACCCAACGTCGTGGCAAGATCGAGAGATAGCCGGCCAGCGCCACGAGCTCCGTGCCTTGCCGGCGCAGGGCCGTCGTCAAACGCTCCGTCCACTCGCCCTCCGGCACACCGCGCGTCGGAATCACCGTCGTCGCGAATCCGCGTCGTCGCGCCTTCTCGATCGCCGGAACGTGTGGTCGGTCCGCGACGACCAACGCTACGCGCGCCGAGAGATGGCCTCCGGCGATCGTCTCGCCGATGGCATCAAGCGTAGAGCCTTCGCCGGAAACCAGAAACGAGACGGGCAGTACGCGTGCCATCGGAGTCGCCAGCGGCGGCGACCTAAAAGAGGGTGGCGGAGGTGAAGCGGAATTCTCCCGTCACGACCGGCGGTGTCGTGATGGCGAAGGTGCCCCGTTCATCACCGAAACAGCGCCGTTCCTTCCCGAATAATTCCAGATGCTTGACAGCGGTCAGCACGCTTTCCGTGAATCGGAGATTTCGGACTGGTCCCACGATCTCCCCGTGCTCGATCCGATACGTCCCGTCCCGGGTCATGCCGGTGAGGATCCCTTTGCCCGGATGTACGACCCGCACGTAGTGGAACCGTGTGACGAGTAATCCGCGCCGTGTCTCCCGGACCAGCTCGTCCCACTTCGCCGATCCCGCCGCGACGATGGTTTGCGTCGGAAGCGGACCCGCGTCTCCTTCGGGCCACTCGGGTGGCTGAGCGTGGCCGCTCGTACGGACTCCCAAGCGCCCCGCGGTCACGAGATCAGTGACAGCGGCGCGTGCGACCCCGTCCTCCACCAGGGGAACGGTCCGCTTGACTACCCCTTCGTAATCGATCGCCTGCGGGAGGGACCCGGGAGCTTTGGGATCGTCCACGACTGAAAGGTCGGTTGGTCCGATCCGTCGGCCGCGATGCCGGCGCAGACAACTCCACCCTTCCTGCTCCGAGTGACCGCTGAAACCAAGGTAACACAGCCAGCCGACCAGTTCGGAAGCAGCCGGTCCCGCCAGCAATACGCGGTATTTTCCGGCTTCCACCGGGGCGGGCGGGGCAGAAGCCATGCGCTCGGCCGCTTCACGACCCAACAAGGCGGTGTCCAGTCGATCTGCGTTCCACGCTAGCGCTTCGGACCAACCCGACACGGGGGGATCATCGCTCGGGTGCTCCACGAGCACGCTGGCTTGCGCCATCGAGCGTCGCGTGGAATGCGCGAGGCCGTTGGAGTTGACGACCATGAGTTGCCGCTCCCCAACATTGACCGCGCCGGAGACGCGTGAATGCGGTCGCGCGTCTTCCGCCGCGCGCAGCGCCCGTTCGGCAAGCCGCACCTGCGCTTCGGGCGAAAGCCGCGCAGTGGCCGTAGAATATCCAACTTCACGAATGGGTCGGCCCCCGTCCTGCGGGAAGCCGGGAAATTTTCTTTCAGGAGGCGCGACATGCGCGAGCGCCCGGGCCCGCCGCAACAAACTAGCGATCCCCTCCGGGCTCGTATCCACTGAGGTGGCTGTTCCGAGGCGCTGGTCCTCCCATACCCGGATCGAGAGCGTGGTCGACCGCTCGAGATGCGGTTGATGGATCCGACTGTTCGCAAATCGCATCGTTCCCCAATTGCTGTAGACGACGCGAGCGTCCGCTTCCACGCCTTCGGGTAACGCGTCAAGCGTCGCGGCGACTCGGGTCGCCACCGATTGGGGGGTGGGCGTCGAATTCAGCCCCCTCGAACAGCGACATTTCGGAAACGACCGATGGGGGCTCCATGCCCGACGCGGGCGACTTGGCCCGGTTGGCCCTTGCCACAATTGGGAACTCCCCACAGCTGCCATGTCGTACGATCCGCGACGGCATCCATCGAACGCCAGAATTCGGGGGTCATCCCCGCGTAGATTGGGTTACGTACTAACTCCCCCAACTCACCTTGAATGATGCGCCTCCCTACTTCGGTTCCGAATTGAAAATTGAGCCGGCGATCGTCGATCGACCACGATCGATTCGTTTCGAAGTAGACGCCCTCGTCCACCCCTTCCAGAAGTTCGTCAAACGAAAGATCGCCGGGAGCGAGGTCGATATTCGTCATTCGGATGAGCGGCGCCCGATTCGCCCCCTCGGCTCGGGCGGTACCCCCCGATCGCTCCAAGCCCAGGAGCGGCGCGGTCTCCCGAGAAGTGAGCAAGCCGACGAGTCGGCCATGATCGATCAACGGAGTTCGCTGGGCGGGGACGCCTTCGTCGTCCCACCCAAAGGTACCCAGGCCGCCCGGTTCGGTGGCGTCGGCGACGATCGAGAGGCTCGAGCTCCCGTATTCGAGGGAGCCCACCTGATCCTTACTCACCCAGCTGGTGCCGGCGTAGCCTGCTTCCATCGCGAGAATGCGGTCCAGCTCCGTCGCATGTCCGATCGACTCGTGAACTTGTAACGCGAGTTGGTCGGAGGAGAGGACCACCGACATCCTTCCCGTCGGAGCTGATGGCGCAGAGAGGAGTTGATGCGCTTCGCGACCCACGCGTTCTGCGAGCGTGGGCAAGTCCATTTCTCGGACGAATTCGAAGCCGGATTGGGCGAAATTGCCGCCGAACGAGTTAGGCGCGCTACGCCGTTGGACCTCGCCGCCTGCGATCGCGGTCGCACTGACGCCAGCCCCGACGTGGATGATCCGCGAGCGATAGGACCGTCCATCGGTCGAAGCGAACCACTTGTCCTCATCCCAGGCTTGGAACGAGGCGAGGCCGGTCTTGATATCCGGATCCACATGCAAGCGCTTCTCGGCTTCCGTCAAGAGTACGAGTTTCTCCTCTAGCGGGATTTCGAACGGGTCGATCTGAAACGCCGTATGATAGCTTCCGCCGTCCGGGCCGGACTCGTCCGTGACTCGAAGCGGCCCCGGTGCCGATCGGCTCGCCGCCCGCGCCACGCGCAGAGCGAGGCGCGCCGTGGTACGAGCCGCCGCGGCCGTCAGCTCCGAGGTTGAGGCAAATCCCCATGCGCGGGTAGTTCGAACGCGGACTCCGAGCCCGGCTCGGTCCGAATAGGTCAATCCACTAGCTTCGCCATTCTGAACGGCCAAGTGCTCGATCCGTTGGGGCGCGATGACACGCACGTCGCCGTAGGCCGCGCCCGCCGTCTCGACAACTCCCAGGGCGGCCCGGATCAACTCATCCATCGCGATCAAAGCTCCTAATGGGTTGTATCATCGAGGTCGCCCCCCCCGTTCACGCAGGGGCCGTTAGAGCATGACGCGGAGATTGAGTTTTTCGGTCAGCTCTTTGTAGCGATTGCGGATCGTTACTTCCGTAACGCCCGCGACTTCGGCGACTTCGCGCTGGGTCCGCCGCTCGCCGCATTGGACCGACGCAATGTAGATCGCAGCCGCGGCGACCCCAGTCGGGCCCCGTCCGCTGGTAAGCTCTCGCTCGGTCGCCTCCTTCAGAATATCGTTGGCGCGTGTCTGGATCTCCCCCTTCAGCTTGAGCTCGGAACAGAACCGCTGAATGTAATCTTGCGGTCGGGTGGGCATTAATTTCAGGTGGAGCTCGCGAGTCATGAATCGATACGTCCGGCCGATCTCCTTGCGGCCGATCCGAGATTTGCTTGCGATCTCGTCCAGCGTCCGCGGGACGTTGCACTGGCGACAGCTACCGTATAGCGACGCCGCGACCACTCCCTCGATCGATCGTCCGCGGATCAAGTTTCGATTGACCGCCTTCCGGTAGATCATCGCCGCTGTTTCGCGGACATTTCGAGGAAGCGCCATGCTCGACGCAATCCGGTCGAGCTCCGCCAGGGCGAAGGCCAGATTGCGCTCGGTGGCGTTTGAAACGCGGATGCGGCGCTGCCACTTTCGCAATCGATAGAGCTGGGCGCGATTCCGCGTCGGGATCGACTTTCCGTACGGATCGCGATTCTTCCAACCGATCTCGGTGGAAAGTCCCTTATCGTGAATCGTCAAGGTGGTCGGAGCGCCCGTTCGGGTTCGCTTCTCCCCCTGCTCGGCATCAAAGGCCCGCCACTCGGGGCCTTGGTCGATCATGGCCTCCTCGAGGACCAGACCGCATTCGTCGCAGACCAATTCGCCCTTTTCGTAATCGCGCGTTAGGTGGGTCGAACCGCAATTCGTGCAGCGAGTGGGGACCGCCAAATCTTCCGATCGCTGGACTTGTTTGTCCTCGTTCGGAGTCAACTCATCCTGTTGCATCGACGTTCCCTCGAAGAGTACTACTCCCGGATCAGAGAAGCGCCGAGAAGTGCGAGTCCCTGTTCGGGCCGAGGAGGTCGCTTGAGTCGAACCGATAGGTAAGGCCGTTCCACGGGCCCGAAGACGCGCACGATTCGTCCGCTCAACTGTCCCGCGGCATCCTTCACGCGAGTTCCCTCAGGAGCAAACGTCGGACCCGGCGCGCGTGCCGTCAAATGACCCGTGGGGGTCACGCCGAGGATGACACCGACCTCGCGCGATTCCGAGCGGCTGCCGACCCGCGACAAGTGGTATAAACGACTTGCGATAGGTATAAAAGCATTACGGGGGCTCTCGATGAGCGGCCCGCGCGCGAACTCGCGGAGTGAGCCCTTCGGAGTACTCGGGATCGGTTTCACCGGGGGGGTAGAGGCTCGGCGCATCCGGGGCCTCGTCGTCCTCGGCATTCACGTTGTCCCCCGTCGAGTCGTCGTCCGACTCCTTGTAGTCGACCGGCTCGCCACTGGTCGTGAGGGCGGGGCCAGTACCGGCATTCTTCCGCTGGCGCGTCAAACGATCGACCTCCTCCCATAACGCTTCGATCTCTTCTTCGGGCGTGCCGTAGCGACGATCCTCGCTCAAGGCCGCCCGGACCTGCGTCATCAGCCGCGCGGCACTCTGCGCATCGCGTGCTTTCGTCTTGATTCGTTGGAGACGTCGCGCTAGGGTACGCGCTTCGAGTAGGATTTCCTCTTCCTCGGACTCGGATAGAGGGGGCAGCACCGGCGCGCGAGGAATGCGCGCCACGGTCTTCCGAAGCTCCCCCAAACGCTGCGCCATTGTCGGGAGATTCTGGTCTTGCATGGCCATCAGGAATCGGGCGAATGCGGCACTGGCCTCGGTAACATCCTCCCCGCGATTTCGCGCCTGTCGGACCGAGACACCTAACTGTTGGGCTTCGCGCGCACAGAACTTTGGAATCGCGTCATTGAGCACCGCTAGGGCCAACGAAGCGCTGGCTGCCGCTTTCTCCAGCGAGCCCGCCGAGAGCGGTTGGCTGCGCAGCTGTTGTCTCGGATTGCCGACCCGAGCGTCCAGATGGGCCACGTCGACATTCAACACTTCCGCGATCGTGCGGAGCTCGTCGGCTCTTCGCAGGAGCTCGCGGACCCAGGTCCAATCCTGGGACGCTTTCGCCAGGAGTGCCTCCCCGCGCTTCAGGAGGGCGCCCGCTTCCGCAGCCCGACCCGCCGCGAGCGCATGTTCCACCCCGGTACGGATCTGAGCCGAGGGGAACGGGATGCCTTCCGACTCGAGCGACTGGCTCGCCGCCAGGAGCTTCGTGAGACGTGCCCGAATCGCTTCCGACTCCTGGGTCGCCGGGCTCATCACGACGACCTCGAGGGCTGTGCCGAAAGCGTACGCATCAAGCGCGTCAGTGTCAGCTCGGCTTCCTCCAGTCGATGCTCGCGCAACAGGTCAGTCGCCCGACGGATTTCCGCCGCCGCATCAAAAGAGGCGTCGGTGTCCGTCGGGAGCGTTCGGACGCGCGCCGCGAGCATGCGGGCTTTGGTAAGAAGACGATCCAATGCCTCGCCGTCCGTTTCGGTGGCGGCGCCCCCAGCCGTTTCCCCCTCACGAGAAGGTCCCGAACCAGCCGGTGGGCCCCCACGGCGCGCCGGTTCCGGCGGCGCCGTTTTCTCGAGCATCACGATCTGAGCGCGCAACTCCCGTACGCTTTGGGCCGCTTCCGTCAGTCGTCCTTTCTTCAGGTGCCGTGTCGCTTCCAGGTGCAGGCGTCGGGCGGGAACACTTGGAGGATGCTCTTCCGGGTACGTAGCCAGCGCCTGTTCGTGGCGATTCAATTCGGCTTCGAGTGAAGACGGAATGGCTTCGTGCAGCTGCATCAAGCGCTGCGCCGCCGATTGGGCGAGGGCGTCGAACGAAGCCTCTTCGAGCGTCAGGTGCCCGATCTTCTCGCGCAGGACCGCGACTTCCCCGTCCAGCTCCCCTACCGATATATCGAGGTTCTTGGCCTGGTTGAGCAGGGCGTCGATCTGACCCATGAGACCTTTGAGACCGCTCCAATCGGAGTAAAATCGCTCGACGCGGCGGTCGAGTTCGATCAAGGATTGAAGCGCCTCTTCGCGATCGCCGCGCGCGAATTTCGCTCGCAGATCGCGCAGCTGGTTGGTGAGGCCCAGCTGGAGGCCGTCCTTTTCAAAATCCGTATTTTGGGCTTCGATCCGCTGGATCCGTCGTTCGAAAAGTTGCTGACTCTGTTGGACGAGGCGAGACTGCGCGTTCCGAAGTACTTGCAGCGCCTCCCCGACGCGTCCGTCCGCTTGTGTCAGGGCCGCTTGGCACATCTCGGACGAAACGTCCGGTGCTTCTCCGCCGAGCTCTCGGATGAGCATGAGTTTGGTCAAAAGGTCCTCCGAGATTTGGGCGCACAGATCCGTTTGCGGATTCGGAGCGGCCGCGGCGGCCCGTCGCGCCTTCGCCGTGGGCTTGGGGGCCGCCGGTTTGGTCGGAGCCACGGGAGGAGGAGGAGGCTCTTCGTTCAGCGAGCGCAGTCCCTCGATTGCCAGCGCCGTGGGATAGCCGCAAGTGGAGCAATGAGTGGTGGTGGATGGGATCGGTTGTTCGCAGATCGGACAGCTCGTGGCCACGCGTCCTCCTGGCTGAAGGTTCACCCTATGCACTGCAGACGCACGCGGGGGGGCATAATCCCTTCCCAGCAGCGGGGTGAAAGCTAGCCGCCCGAGAATGTGGGTACGAGGGTCAGGCGAATCGATCGAACGAGCGGTGTATCCAGGGGCAGGGGACGATCCCCGTCGAGCACGGCGCAACCTTCCGGAGCGTGACCGACCGCGCGAATCGCGCGGCGCAGAGAACTTCCGACGACCACCTCCACTCGAGTGGTTTCGCTTCGGCCAGCGCGCGCGATCTCGAACTCGATCCAGATCTTCTCGGGCGAGGGGGCGCTGAGGGGGAGAGTCTCCGGCCGGGCACTCTCCGCGTCCATGCCTTTTGAACTCCCGCGATGCATACGCATCACCAGATCTCGAATCTGGCGCCTTGGCCAAGCTAGGCTACCTCAGCACCGGGGCGACCGAAGAAGGGGGTCCATAAGAACGTACCGGCGAACAAGCCCGAACTAGGGGGCGTCCATCGCCGTCCTGTACTGCGTGATCGCGTCGATCCCGTACGGGTCGACGCGCGCTTGCTCGGCCAGGAAGAGCGAGAAGTGATCACCCAATGAGATTCCGGTCATCAGTGCTTCGAGTCGATCCTCCGGTTCGAGCGGGACCGGTGCGACGAGGACCCGTCGTTTTTCAAGAAGGCGCTCGAAGTAGCGGAGCCCCTTCTGGTTCATCGCCGAGGCGCCCGACCATGCGAGCAGCAGCACAGCCACACTCCGGGCCGCGCGAGTGGATGCGGCATTCCAGGCTTCGATCGCGTTGTGCCAGAGTTCCGGAAAATCGTCGTACGCAGCAATGCGCTTGGCATTCTCTTCTATCTGGGTCGACCACCGGCGGGCAAGCGGTCCAAATCCAGTCTCGGTACATACGAACGGAATGCGTGATCCAACTCGCTTCGCGAGCCGTGCGGCCCCTCCGCGGGAAGAAAGTAACGACCGTTGCAAGTCTTGCAAGTGGCGAGACGTTCGACGGATACGCGAGTCATTGGACTCGGGGAAAAATCGATCGAACAATCCGAGGAGGGAACCCAGCATGTAACCGGCGGCACAGCGGGGCGGCATGCCGGGGGGGAGTTGCAGGAAGGGTACTCCGTCCTCTTCCGCGCGACGAGCCAGCTCACCGCCGGAACTCATCGCGATTCGGCGGGCTCCACGGCGCCCGGCTTCCGTGTACGCCGAGAGCGTCTCCCAAGTATTCCCCGAATAGCTGGCGAGGATCGTGAGGGCGTGACTTCCCGTGGCGAGGGGAAGTTCTGGGCTTCGAAGAACGGAAAGTCGAAGCTCGGTCTCGGGATCGATCAGGATCCGGGCGAGGTCCGCAGCAATCGCCGAACCTCCCATGCCCATGAGGTAGGCCGCTTGCGTGGATCGAGGTACGGCGGCGCCCAGTTCCTCCCCGGAACGGAAGCCGTCGAGCAGCTGTGCCGGGAACTGGGTCGCGAGCGAGCGCATCGTGGCCAGCCCCGCGCCCTGTCGGTCCGGCATCGGTCACCCGGCGGTCGTCGCGTCATAGCGCTTGCGCCTGCTTTGTCGCGATACCGAGGAAAGGACTAAGCCACCCACCGACCACTCTTTCACGGTGATCGGCTCTCCGAGAGCCGAAGGAAGCGGAAGCGAGAGTGTCGACCAGCGACCATCCTACGGCTCCAGCGGAAGGACGCGTCTCTTCCGGGAATGCCGCGCTCGACGAGATCTTGCACGGCGGGCTCGTTGCACGACGGCCCTACTTGATCGTCGGACCTTCTGGCACCGGTAAGACTACGGCCGCGTTGCAGTTCCTGTGCGACGGGGCCCGTCGCGGCGAGCGCTGCCTCCTCGTTACGTTGGAAGAACCCCCCAACGAGATGAAATTCAACCATCCCGGGTTATTACCGGATTTGGACCGCGTGTTCGTCTTCGATGCGATCCCGGACATCATGCGCTACGAGCGCGCTCCGTTCAAGGACATATCGGCGGTCCGACACTCGATCCTCTTCGGGGAGATCGGTTCCGAGATTCGGAAGACGCCTGAACTTTCGAGTGTCGAGGTCACCTTCACGGCCCTCGAACAAACGCTTCGCATGGAGATGGCGCGCCGTAGCTACACGCGGTTGGTCATCGACTCGCTGACGGCGCTGCAGTATTTTTGCATGAAGGGAGTCGATGAGGTCGCCGGTGCCCAGACCTTTCTGCGTTTCCTTTCCGACCTCCGTCTGACCACCGTGCTCACCGTCGAAGCCCCGTTGGAGGACGTGGAGACGCCCGAGCGCCTGCTCGCCCGCGGAGAGATTCGGTTGTTCCGTTGGGAATTTGAGGGAAAGACGGTTCGGGCCATTGGCGTCGAAAAGTTCCGCGGCAGCCAACACGACATTCGACTGCATCCGTACCGCATCGGGCCGCAGGGATTGGACATCGATCTGTCTTCGACGATCTCGCGGGATACCCGACAGCTCGTCGAACGCCCCACGATCGTCCCGGCTGAAGCAACCGAAGTAGAGGTCGTGCCCGTCGAACTACCCGCGAGTCTGCTCGACTCGTTCGAGGAGGAGATTCGGGACCTGGTGGCCTTGGGTGTCGATGTTCTTCCGGTCCGCTCCGAAATCGAGTCGGCGCTCGCGGCAGCGGGATTACGAAACCTCGGGGACGTCGAACGTCACCTCGTGGTTGCGCGCGGATTGATCGTGGAGCTCGTGGACGAGTTCAAAGTAGCACGGGAAGCAAGCGGAGAGCCCATGTCCGCCGCCATTCGGGACGCCGAGCAGCGGATTCTTGCGCGTGCCTCAGAGACTCGCGCCGGATTTCCGCCGACTCAACTGCCGGATCTGCACGAACTTCAGCCGTTGCTCGAAATGGTTCTCAATTCCATGCCGTCTGCCCCGCCCGCTTCGACCGCGGCTGTACCAGCTCAGGCCTGGCCACCCGCCGCTAGCGCACGTCGTGGACCACCCCGGCCGCCGCCCTCGCCCCCTCCTCCCCGTCTAACGGGAATCGGCCCCCCGGCTCGTATCGGCGTTGCGAATCCCGTGCCGCCGCCCACCCCGCCCTCTTCGGTCGCGCCGGTGGCCGCCCCGGCAGCAGCCATGCCCCAAGTTGCGGCACTGCCCACCACTCCGCTTCCACAGGCGCCCTCCGCTCCGGCCCACCCGAAGGCGTCGGTGGCCCCAACGGCCGCACCAGTGCCCGCACCGACGTCACCTCCGACGCCCGCACCCGCCGCACCGGTCGAAACGGTAACAACTCAAGTCGCCGCCCCAGTCGCAACTCCTTCACGGCCTCCCCCACCGCTGCCTTCGTTCCCGTCGCCCGAGCCGGCCCACGCCGTTGATGCGGCGCCTGCCGCGAAGAGTTCGCATGCGAAGGTGGCGCCCAGCCCCGCGGGCCCTCCACCTCCCAAGCCGGCGATCGTCACGAACGCGAGCACGCCCGCGAGGAGTCCGCCCCCATCACCCACCATCACGCCCTCCAAGAACGTGGCTCCTGCGCCCCCAAAGCCCGCCCAACGCGGCGCTTCGACTCCGCCGACGAAGGCGGCACCGACGAGCAGTCCCCATCGTGCGGCACCGACGGGACCAGCCGCGGCTCCCTCTGCGCCGGCCCGTACAGTGACCCCTGCGGCGGCCCCGAAGCCGACGGCACCCGCCGAGCTTCCGGCGACCGCCCCGGCGGAACCGCCTGCAAAGACCCAATCATCGATGGCAGCGCCCGCCATCGGGGCGTCGCTCTCACCCCCGCCCGCCCCTCGCCGCCGTAAACGCGCCACACCACCCCCCGCCGACCATCCGGCGGCGGAAACGCCGGAACCAGCCGCTGCATCCACTCTCTCCGAAACTCCTCCTCCGGAGCCGGTGCCTCCTATTGGCGCGACATTGGATCCGGTTCCCCCCGCAGCGGGGGTACCACCGAAGAAGCGAGCTCCACGCCGTCGGAAGACGCGCGCCGATCCGGCACCCGGTACAACTACACCTCACGGCGGCGCCGCAGCGGCAAACCCGTCTCCGGAGTCGGAGGCCGAACCTGCCCCGAATCCGGTAGATCCCTCTGCATCACCTCGCCCGGAGTCTGAATCGTGAGCGCTCAGCTGGCCGAAGGCCGAGTGTCATCCGGGCTCCCGGGTCTCGACCGCATGCTCGGTGGGGGTCTGATGGCCGGTCGTCCTTACTTGATTACGGGCGGAACGGGGAGTGGAAAGTCGCTTCTTTGTCTCAATTTCCTAATGGAGGGACTCCGCCGGGGCGAGGACGTGCTCCTCGTGGCGGTCGACGAACCGCCGACCGAGATCATCGAAAACGTCCGCTCGTTCGGCTGGGATCTTTCGGCAGTCAAAACCCTCGATGCCAACCCTGGGACGAAAGCGATCAAGCGGCTCAACGATGTGCAAGAGATTCGAACGCTGACCGATCTCAAGTCGATGCGTGACCTGTCGGCCGAGGCGCGCCGTGCTCAAGACTCGGATGACGTCGCGATCCAAGGGATCCAGCTCAAACTTCGGCAACAAATGCAGGATATTCCCTTCCGTCGCGTTGTCGTAGATTCCATCACGTCCATCCGAAGGTTTGCAGTCCGTCAGTCTTCGGATCCCCAAGCCGAACGGACCGAGATCCAGTCCCTCTTGCGCTTCCTCTCGGAGCGCGAAGCGACGTCGCTGATCACCGCGACTCCGGGCAATCCCGGGATTCTTACACCGGAGGAGATCCTGACGCGCGGCGAGATCCTCTTGACTCGCAAGTGGGTCGGCGACCGCTCCGTCCGCCAGATCAAGATCGTTCGGATGCGCGGCGCGGCGCACGACCCCGAGCGCCGTCCCTTCGCGATCACCGAGCAGGGCTTTGTGTTGGGCTAAGCGCCCTCGTATCCAGTAGGTGCTGGTACAGCGCCACGTGCCGCTCCACCACGCGTTTCCAATCGAACTCCTGTTCCGCTGAGGCACGCGCCGCGAGGCTCATCCGCCGACGTAGTTCAGGGTCGTCACGTAGCGCTACAACATGGCTCCGCATTTGTTCAACGATCGCGGAGTCGGATGCCCTTGGATCGCAAGTCCAGCCGGTCTCGTTTTCGCGGATGACGCCGCGGAGCGGCGCGGCCCCGATCACCGGCAATCCGGACGCCAGAGCTTGCAAGACCGCGCCCGACAACAGTTCGACGCGACTCGGATGGATCAAGAACGAACTCGATTGAAAGAGGCTCGGGAAGTCGGCCTCATTACCTTCGCCGAGTAGTTGCACCTGCGGATTCCCCCGGCGTAATTCCTGTGCATAGGACGGGTCAGAGATAGGAGCGCACAAGCGAAGCTGTACGCCCGTTCCCCGAATCGCCGCGGCGGCTAGCTCCCATCGCTTGATCCGATCGATTACTCCCACGCCCAAGGCAAGCGATGGATCTGGCGTGGTCATGGAGGGCCGAAACCGTTCCAAGTCCACTCCAATCGGAATGACGGTTACGCGGTCGGAGATCGCGGAGCCCACCTGTCGCAGGATCGCGTCCCGTACGACGGGCGTCAGCGCGATCGTATGCACCGCGTGTCGTACGGCCCGCCGTTCCAGCCAAAATCCCCAACGTTGACTGAGGCCGCGGCGCTCGAACCAGTGCCGAGAGTGGGTCGTGTAGACGTACGGGCGCCCGAGGAGGTGAAGCCGATTTGCCACGACGGGGGTGCTGGCGTGCAGGACGTCGTAGGCGCGGCCGGCGAGCAGGCTCTTGAGCTGCCGCGCGAACAGATACTCGTCGAGCGATCGTCCCCGTCCCGCGACTTGGACGATCTCGACCTCGTGACCGGCGGCCTGCAGCGCGTGGGAATACTCGGCCAGGGTCCGTTCCACGCCGCCATACCCGTTGGGTGGGATGGGCCGAACGCCCGTACCGAGCAACACGACGTGCACAGCGGCGTCGAAGCTTCGCGGTCCTTAACCCGTTCGGCGAACCGGCTCGGCACTTCACTTACGGAAGGATCGACGCGTCGCGGTCCAACCATCGTGTGGCGGACGCGCGATAGCGAGGATGGGCGTAGGCCGTAACGCTCCAGTTCGAGCGCGGGCGATTGGTGAACGATGCCCACTCACTCGATCGCCCGAACGGGTAGGAGATGGTTCGGCCTTCGAGCACTCCTACCCGGCCCCAATCGTCTCCTGGTTGGGTACGCGCCTCAAGGCCGGCGAGATCGAAGAGCACGCTTCCAGCCGGAGCGTGCAATTGGTCGGCGACCTCATCCTCGAGTTGTCGCCGGCCCGGCGGATCGTGGTCGAGCCTCAGCCAAGCCTTACGATCACTGTCCGAGAGAACACGCCAGCCGCGCGCTCGCTTGTAAAGGCGACGATCCAGCAGCCCCGTACCCAGATTTCGGGAGATGCCATCCGAGCGCTCCAGCGCCGCGAGGACATCGCCATCGCGCTGGCGCAACAGCGAGTGCGCGGACTCGGGATATCCGGGAAGACGTTCCACGGCGGCCTGCGCCATCACCTCCGCCGATCGAACGGTTTTGTGGTAGTACACAGAGGAGTACATGAGGGACCTACCAACCAGGAAGCCTTCTACCGCGCTGCGACCTTTTTCTGCGAAAACCAGGCGACCTTTTCGCGCGCTCACGGTGTCCAGCAAGCGGACGGCGTCCACGGCCCCGTGCGCCACGCCGGTGTAGTGGGCATCTCGTTGCAGATAGTCAATCCGATCCGCATCGACCGGACCGTGAAGGATCGCGGGACCGACCTTCCGGGAAGACGAACCCCGCGTTTGATCGACAAGCGCTCCGACTTCCTGGGGCTTGATCTTGTGGTGTTCCAGGATTGCAGGCAGCGAGTTGGCTTCCACGCGACCGTTCGAGGTAGGGACCGATTCGATCCCGAGAATCAGGCGACGGGCCACCGACTCATGGTCGCGTCCCTCGATTTCGCGCATCGGACCATCCAACGTATGGGAGAAGGGGGCGTGACCGAGGTCGTGGAGAAGGCCGGCGACCGCGACCGTCGTCACCGCGGCCGGCGGGAGCGCTAGTCGCAACGCCATCTCGCGCGCGACCCACGCAACGCCGAGCGAATGTTCCAATCGCGTGTGATTCGCTCCCGGGAAGACGAGGTGGGCGAAGCCGGTTTGACGGATCCCCCACAATCGTTGGAACGCCGGGTGGGCGATCAATTCCAGCAACGGCGCATCGAGTGAGATCAGACCGTGCACCGGATCGTAGATCGATTTGTGAGTGCCCCCAATCGGGTGTCGCTGCGGCACATCACTCGCCAGGCATCTTCTCTCATAAGGCGACGGGAAGCGCCGAGGAGAAACTTCCACGACGGCTCAGGCTATTTATGTTCGGAGCTTGGTCGGCGCTACCACGATGGTGGCCCGGACCGGTTCGTCGGTCAAGTCCGGACGCACGGACCCGCTCGAGGAAGTGCGTCGCCTGAATCACGTTGCCGTAACGCTCGCGGCCCACCACGACCGCGCTCGGCATTTGGAGGCTCTAAAATCGCTGCTAGCGTATGCGGAGGCGCATCGCGCCGCACTGACGGAGGCCGCGCCCGAAATGTCGTCACTACTCGACGAGACAGCGATGGCGTTCTATCGCGCCTCGTCGGCGGACCTCGCGCATCGGGCCGTGGATCTGGGTCTCGAATTTGCTCCGGAATCCTCCACGCTGTTGCATCACAAGGCGCTCATTCTGCTCGCCCAGAACCAGGGATTGGAGGAAGTCATCTCGTTGCTCGACAAGGCGCTCGAAGCGAACCCGCACGACAAAGCCGTCTGGGCTACCCGCGGCGACGCCCTCAAGTTGCAGAACCTGAGCAAAGAAGCGGCCTCGGCCTATCTGCACGCTCAGCAGCTCGACGCGACCTCAACGCAATACGTCGACAAGGCGCTCAAGCTGGTCCCCAACGACCCAGTAGCGCTCCGCATGAAGCTACAATTGGCCAAAGCCCACGGGGGGGACCGTCAAGCCTTGGCCGCCGTCGACGTCCTTCTGTCCGAAACTCCGGACGACCCAGAGCTGTTGATGGCTCGCGCCGAGATTTTGGCGAGTTTGGGTCAGCTTCCGGAGGCGCTGGAACCGTTGGCCAAAGCGCGTACGGTGCGACCCGACGATTCGCGGATGGCGCTGCATCATGCGCGCCTTCTCATCATGCTCGGACGCATCGACGAGGCCCAACCGATCCTGGCCACGGCAGTCCCCGAAGCGCCGCCCGCCGAGAGTGCGGCTCTCGCCGAACTCGCCGGCCTGCTCGAAGACCAGCATCCCGAGCTCGCGCTACCATTGCGGCAACGCGTCCAAGCTACCGATCCTCGCAATCTCGGGAATCTTTCGGCGCTGCGCAGCCTCGCCATCCGGCTCGACCAGGTAGAGGTCGGACTCGAAGCATGTCGGACGATCCTCGAGACGTATCCCGAGAATCTGGAAGCGATGCGCGGCGTGGCAGACTTCCTCTTGGTCGCCGGCAAGGGCGATGAAGCCCTCGAAGCATATCGCGCACTCGTCAAGGCCCATCCGCACGACATCGCGGAGCACCGGCGAGCCCTCGAAGCCGCGAAGGCGGCAGGCAACACCGACCTTGTCCGAGAGTTTGCGCACGCGATCCTGGCGAACGACCCGACCGACAGCGCGGCCCAGATCGAGCTCGCTCGGGTGTTGACGAAGTCCGGCGACAAACAAGAGGCGTTGACCGTCTATGACGCTCTGATCAAGAATCATCCCGGACAAGTCGACTATTTGATGGAAAAAAAGGAATTGACAGGGGAGCTCAATGACCCCGAACAGCTTCGTCCGGTGTTGGACGAACTATTTCGGCTCGACCCCACGCGGACGGACCTGGCGCTCGAACGAGGAAATCTGTATCTGGCGCTCGCGTACGATCGGCCCGAAGGGTCGGTGGAACGGGATACGGCGGCTCGCACCGCGTTGGTTTCCTACGAGCGGTCCTCCATGGACCCGGAGAGTGCCGCGATCAGTCAGCTGGGCATCGCCCGTGCCTCTCGCCTTGTACAAGACCACGATCGGGCCGTCCAAGCGTATCGCGACTTTCTCTCCGGGCCCGGGAATGCGAGCCGTACGGACGTGTTGAAGGAATTGGGCCACGCCCTACGCGAAACCGGACGCCTCACGGAAGCGCACGAAGTGTACGACAAGGCGATCCAGCTCGGCCTCGAGGACGCGGACCTTTTCTGGGGGGAGCTCGAGGTGCTGAGCCAACTCAATCAGGAAGCCGGAGCGCTTCGTTACGTCGAGCTGCTCCTCCAACGGGAACCCCAGAACCCCCTTTTCCTTCGACGGAAGGGACAGCTGCTCCTCAAAACGGGCCGGCGCACCGAAGCCCTCGATGTGCTCAAGGCCGCCGTGCAGAGTGCCCACGGAGACCCGCATTCCTATTTCGAAGTCGCGGAGGCGTTACGCGACCAGGGGGCCTATGCGGACGCGATCGCCTATTTCCGCCAAGGACTTGGGCTCGACCCCAAAAGCGGACCGGGTCGCCTTGCCCTTGCCGAGACGCTGCTCCTAGCCGGGCAGTATCACGAAGTCATTCCTCTCGTGGACCAGTTGTTGAAAGAGGATCCAAATGAACTCGTCGCATGGAAGGCTCGCGGCGACGCCTATCGGGGACTGGGTCGATCTGCGGAGCTTCTGTATTCGCTCACGGCCATATTGTTACTAGATCCGCACAACGGACCTGCGCTCTTGGAAAAATTCCGGTTGCACGACGTAGCCGGGGAGAAACAAGCGGCCTTTGACGCGCTCAGTCAGCTGTTAGCGGCGAACGGACCCGATGCCCGGGACCCCGCCCTCCAACTTGAGCGAGGCGATCTCGCCTCCGCACTCGGTCACGTCGAGGAGGCCAACGAGTCATACGAGAAGGCCGCCCAGCTCGATCCTTCCCATCGCGTAGAGATCGCGGGGCGTCGGGCGCGCCTACGATTGACGGCCGGCCGACCCGATCTGGCCCTCGAAGTGCTG
>JBAUYF010000029.1:0-30746 GCA_049584655.1 Thermoplasmata archaeon
TCGATGAACCGACCGACGGTTTTTCGCCCGAGCAGGTCCTTCGAATGGGCGAGCTACTCGATGAGTTGGCTCTTCCGCAGGTCATTCTCGTGTCCCACGAACTTCAGTTGAGCACGATCGCCGATCGGGTGGTTCGGGTTTCGAAAGAGAACGGCGAATCGTCACTGACGTCCCCGGAGGACCCACCCCGAAATTCCACGAACGGGCGCGGGGTGCCGGAGTCGCTTTCGGATTCCCCCGAAGGAAAAGCTTCCGCCGCGAAGGCGCCCTAAGCGAGCAACCGGTCCAAAACCAGCGACGGCCATGGCGAGAGCGTCGCGAGCTGCAGGTTTTCGGCGATGTGTTCAGGCGACTTTTGACCCACCAGCGTCGCGAGCGCCCCCGGGACGGATCGGGCAAACTGGATCGCTGTCTGGGCCGACGTGAGGCCCTCCGCCTTGGGACCTGCGCGCGCCAACTGTCCTTGAATGAGCGGCACGCTCGTAAAGCAACCGATGCCAAGCTTCTGCGCCGCCTCGAAGAGCGTCATCTTCGATCCGCCGACGAGCTGATTCTTGAGTTGAGATGCCTCCGGCATTCCCAAGCTGAAGGGGAACTGAATGAATCGAAACCCGTGGTCCTCGCCCGCAACTTCCTCGGCTAACCGAACGACGCTTTCGAGGGAAAGGTAGCTCGCCTCGCCGCGGCGCGCCCTGAGACAGTCCCACGTCGCAAGACCGTACGCCCCCAACGCGCCCTCCGTTCGATAGCCCTCGTAGAGACCAATCGCTTCCACCAACCGGCTCCGAAACTCCTCCACCCCCACGACGGGAAGCTGGGCGTCCGCCGCGTTATGCAAGTACAGCAGATCAATCGCGTCGAGACCCATATTCTGTCGGCTGCGCTCGAATTGATCCGTCAGATAGGAGACGCTCATCGCGTGGCATCCGTCGACGATGTCAACCGGGTCGAGGACGCCGGGTCCGATCAGCTCGTGCTCCACCCAGTCGTTAGGAGGAATCTTCGACTCCCCATCCGGCGCAAAGTAACCGCTCTTGGTGGAGACGAAGATCTCGTCCCGCTTCACATCGCCTTTTTCGATCTCGCGCGCGATCGCCCGTCCGAGGCTTCGTTCCGCACGCTGATAGCGATAGTTGATCGCCGTATCGAGGACATTGATGCGGTGCGAGGCGAGCGACAATTGGGTCGCCTGTTCGACCGCGTGATCCGTTACCGAGTCCGGAGGGCCGATGTACGTGCCAAGTCCGATCGACGTAAGCCACAGTCCCGCCGGCGTCGATCGAAAGTGTTCGGCGCGAATTCCCTTCTTACGAAGAGCGGCGTCTCGAAATCGAGCGGTTCCGGTCGGAGTCGCTAGCCCCTTGACTCGACCCACGCGGCCGTGGGGCGTCGATGACACAAAAGGAGGGTGACCAGAGGCGCAACCTCTCACTCCGGCCGGGAGGTCGAGAAACAAGATTTCGAGACGCTCTTACGAGCAGTCTGGTCGAGAGAATTCCCGGTTCGATAGTTGGCTGATGTTTCGAGGAGGAGGATCTGGGGAGCGTCGCATATTTGTCGAGGTTCTCGTCAGCCGAATGCCGAGAACCGCCCTCACGCGGTGGGGGGACCGGGAGGGCGCGGTCGTCGCTTCGAAAGCAGCGGCAGAAAGGGAGTCGATTGAGTCGGTGACGCACGCGGGGTGCCCAGCAAGAGCGGTTTCGCGACGCGTTCGTGAAATTCGTCCGCCGCTCGCTCGACCCGATGTAGTACGTTGCCTGCGAGCTTTCCCCGTGCCCGCCCGATCGCCGCTTCCAATTGAAAGCGACGTTGTTGCCAACGATACAACTCTTGGGGATACGCTGCTTCGTACAGGAGTGAGTCGCCGCCGGCGGAGCGACGTTTCCCCGCCCGACCAGTGAGCTTCGCCTTGACGGCCTCATGAAAGCGAGTTCCCGGGATCGGAACGGCGATCGACACGGAGTACTCTTCCGGACTGAAGCGACGAAACAGTTGCAGCGTGGCCTCGATGTCTTCGAGCGTCTCGCCCGGATACCCCAACATCAAGAACCAGAATTGTCGGATGCCCTCATCGCGAAGCGCCTGGGCCGTTCGCTCGACTTGCGAGAGCCTCGTCCCGCGATTCATCAAGTCGAGCATCTTCTGACTGCCGGACTCGACTCCAACGTACACGCGCTGCAACCCGGCGGCACGCATCCGCTTGAGTAGGTCAGGCTTCAGTAAGTCGACCCGAGCCAAACACTCGAACTTGATGCGAACGCCCTGGCCGGTAAGTCCGCCCAACAGCTCTTCGAGCCAAGCTCGATTGATCCCGAATACATCGTCGCAGAAACGTACGTAATCGACGCGGAACCGATCCTGTAAGGCGCGTAGCTCGGCCAATACTCGCGTCGGAGATTGCTGACGGAAAGTTCGCCCGAAAGTCGGTTTTGAGCACCAGGAGCAGTCGAAGGGACACCCGCGCGAGGTCAGGACTGCCGATCGACGCTCACCGGTTCGACGCTCCCATTGCCGGAGATACCCCTCCATGTCGACGAGGTCCCACGCCGGTAAAGGCAACGCGTCGAGATCGGGAAGAAATGAGCGCGGAGGTCCTCGCACCAGCTTGTCGCCGTTTCGAGTCACCACTCCCGCCATGCCCGCGACCGTTTGTTCAGCGTGCAGGGTATGCGCGATCTCGGTGAGGGTGACCTCTCCCTCGCCCATCGCGACGGCATCGAACCCGCCGTCTAGATAGGGAGTCGGTCGGGTCACGGCGTCTGGTCCCCCTGCCACCGTCCAGGCGCGGGCCTCGTGAGCCATCCTTGCGATTTCTAGTGAGCGGGCGTACATCAGAGTCTTCGTGTGGACTCCGACCACTTCTGGCGCGAACGTTCGGAGGCGGACGCCGAGCGCCTCGACGCTCCGAGCAAACGTAAGATCCGCGATTTCCACCTCGATATTCTGTTCGCGGAGGTACGCGGCCAGGGTCAGCAGACCCAACGAAGGGTAGAGCTCAACGAATTTGCGCTCCATGGGGTCCTCGCGCGCCAAATAGGGGTCGACGAGGAGAACTCGGGGCCGCGAGGCTCGGGAGTGCGGACTCCGGGGGGATCTGGGCATGCGTGCTGGTGATTCAACCACGCCGTCGCCTCCGCTGTGCCATCGTGCTATCCCCCGAGATGGCCCCAACCGGGCAATAGGGAATGCACCAACCGCAGCTCGTGCAATGCGGGCGGACTTCGAGACGCTGGGGCGTTAGGTCCAACGCATTCGGGGGGCAAACTCCCGTACAGAGGCCGCACAGCACGCAAACGTTCTCGTCAATCGTGATCATGGGATGACAGCCCCCGTCGGAGGCGACGGCTCGGCCTTCTCTCCCGAGAGAGCCCGGCCGAGGGCGGCAAAACCCGTTAATGCGCACTTGACCCGAACCGGCGAAAGGGGGATTCCCACCAACTTGAGTACGTCATCCCGTTGCAGACCGCGCGCCTCCTTCAGGGAGATGCCCTTGAGCTTCTCCGTCAGCATCGAAGAGCTGGCCACGCTAATTGCGCAACCATCCCCGGAAAAGCCGACGGCCGTGATCCGCGGGGGCTGCGAGGCATCGACCTGCAGTTCGAGCCGGATGTGGTCCCCACACAGAGGATTGCTCTCCTCGCCTGCAAGGTCGGCGTGATCGAGCCGGCCGAAATTTCGAGGGGAGCGATAATGCTGAAGGATGATCTCCTGGTACATGTCGAACGCCATGCCCGACCCTCCTCCCTAGGACCTCTTCCCGACCCTGCGTGTGGGATAAGAAAGCTGGGAGCCAAGACCCCTGGACCCGGGGGTCGTAAATCGGCCCGATCCTGTTCCCCGTCCCGCCACTATGCTCTGCATTCCCGCTCCCTTTATAAACACACTCCCGTGTCTAAATTAGATGGCCGCCGCCACACCGCGTTTCCAGGATTGGCTGAGTGCCGAGGAGGTCGAAGGACTTTCTCGGGATTTGAACGACCCACCGGAGTTCGCGGCGTACCGGACCGACGCGTTCCGAGAGTTTCTCGCCCTTCCGCTCGAGCCGAATCCGCTTTTTCGAAAGTATGGGTACTTCGCGGGCGTTGACCTCCGTGGAACAGTTCCAGCCGCTTCCGGCCCTCGCGTGCCGGTACCTCGACCTCCGGGCGAGGCGCTCCAAATCGTTCACGACGTAAGTGGGTCGCATGCGGTGGTTCCGGAAAGCCTTCGCGACTTGGGGGTCGAATTCCGTACCCTGCCGGAAATCTGGAGCTCGGACAAAGAGGCGATTCGCGAATACCTGGGGACGGCAGAGAAGCCGACCGACCGCCTGACCGCGCTCGGATCCGCGCTACTGAATCGCGGCTACGCACTCTCGATCCCCGACGGCTGCCGCACGCCCATCCGAGTCCAGGACTTGACGATCCTCTCCCAACCGCACGAGGCGGTCTCCGTTCGACGGCGTGTCCGCGCGGGAGCGGGCGCCCAATTGCTCCTGACTGAGGAGATCTTCAGCATGCCCGGGCCGGTCGACCATCAGCGCCTCTATGCGTCCACGACGGATTTGACGATGCACGCGGATGCGAAAGCCGTCTGCCTTACCACTCACGTCCCCGACCTCAAGACGGTCGCCGTGTATCACCGAAGTGCGGACGTCGGAGCGGCCGGACGCCTCGCCTGGATCTTCAACGGATTCGGGGGCTTCCGCACGAAGATCCGGAACCGAACCACTTTCGCGGGTCCTGGAAGCCAGGTCGATGACTTGCAGTCCTTCTACGGCGCCTCCGACCAGGCGTATGATTCGTCGGTGAACCTGGTCCACGTCGCGACCGACACCCACGGGCAATCGATCACGCGGGGCGTCTTCACCGACGACGCGCGCGGGATGAGCCGGGGCTTGGTCCGGATCGAGCATTCGGCTCGCAAGACGATCAGTTACATCAGCGAACACGCGATGCTGCTCTCGAAGGGTGCGCGTTCGGATACCCTTCCGATCCTCGAGATCCTCTGTCGGGACGTAAAGGCGACCCACAGTACCTCGGTCGCGCCGGTCGATCCCGAGAAGATCTTTTACCTCGAGTCCCGCGGCATCGATGAGTCGGACGCGATTCGGGCCATTGGCGAGGGGTTTCTCGCGCATGTTCTCGACCGCGCTCCGATCGAAGCGTTGCGGGATCTACTCTATCCGATCCTCGAGTCACGCTGGGATCGACGCGACATTCGTTGGAATTCGGAGGATTTTCCTTCTCTTCCCGAACTGACGGTCACGGGGACGCCGACTTCTCCCGATTGGCGCTTCGACGCCAAGTTGCGCTAGGCCGTCGGAAAGCCCGCCTTCTCGGCAGGTCGAAGTCGGTGGGTAGGCCCGCCGTCACGAGAGAGCTTGGAGAGTCGAAGGGGTGGGCGAGCGCGAAGTGCTCTACCCAACCGCGCCGGTCATCTCGAGCTGGATCAGCCGATTGAGCTCCAGCGCGTAGTCGACGGGGAGTTCCTTCGCGAACTCGGCCAGGAATCCCATGAGGATCAGGTGGATTGCGTCGTTCTCGTTGAGCCCGCGGCTCATCAAGTAGAAGATCTGCTCTTCGCCGATCTTCCCCACGACGGCTTCGTGGGTGATCGTTGCGTCTTCCTCGTGGATCTCGTTGTACGGGTAGGTATCCGAGCGACTCTCCTCGTCGGGAAGCAAGGCGTCACATCGGACGGCGGCTTTGACACCGGTGGCCCCTTTGGCGACGTGCAGCAGTCCGCGATAGCTGGTTTGGCCGCCACGGATCGCGACGGATTTTGAGATGATCTTGCTCGAGGTGTCGGGCGCCGAGTGGACCGCCTTCGCACCGCTGTCGATGATCTGCCCCGCCGAGGCGAACGCCACCGATAGGATATCGGCGCGCGCTCCGCGTCCGCGCAGGTAGACCGAGGGATACTTCATCGTGATCTTGCTGCCCATGTTGCCGTCCACCCACTCCACGAGCGCCTGCTCTTGGGCGACTGCGCGCTTGGTGACCAGGTTGTACACGTTCTTGGACCAGTTTTGGACGGTGGTGTATCGCACCTTCGCATAGGGCTCGGCAATGACCTCGACTACGGCCGCGTGCAGGGAGTCGGTCGAGTAGATCGGGGCGGTGCAGCCTTCGATGTAGTGAACCTTGGCGCCCTTGTCGGCGATGATCAGCGTGCGCTCGAACTGGCCCACATTCTTCGCGTTGATACGGAAGTACGCTTGGAGCGGGATGCCGGCGTCGACGCCCGGCGGTACATACACGAAGCTGCCGCCCGACCAGACCGCGCTGTTCAGCGCGGAGAACTTGTTGTCGTTGTAGGGAACGATCTTCCCGAAGTACTTGCGAACGATCTCGGGGTGTTCCTTGACCGCGGTATCGGTGTCGCAGAAGATGACGCCTTTCTTAGAAAGATCCTCGCGGATCTTGTGGTAGACAGTCCCAGAGTCGTATTGGGCTCCGACGCCTCCGAAGTAGTCTCGCTCGGCCTTGGGAATGCCGAGCTTCTCGAAGGTGTTCTTGATGTCGGCCGGTAGATCGTCCCAGCTCTTCTTCGTGTCACCTTCGGCGAGGGGATTCGCGTAGTAAGTATAGGCATCGAAGTCGATCTCGGAAAGATCGGGTCCCCAATCCGGCATGGGGCGCTCGAGGAAATGCTCGTAGGCACGAAGACGGTATTCGAGCAGCCAAGCGGGTTCCTCTTTGAGCTTAGAAATCTGCTCGACGATCTGGCGACTGAGGCCCTTGGCGGTCCGGACGAGATACGTCTCGGGATTCTTGAAATCGTACCGCGTGTAGTCCAGTGGTGTGAACTCAGCCGACTGCGCCATCGAATGCCTCCAATTGATTCCATCACATGTAGGTATTTAAATCCATAGTCGCGACCGCCGTAACAACTTGGGCTTCTACCGTGAGACGGGCTGTCAAGGGGGTCGGTTGTAGGCGGGTCGGCTACGAGGCAATGGACGAGGCGGGTGCCTGCTTGCGGAGTATGCGTTCCGTCTTCTCCAGCGCGGCAAATAATCCGTCGATCTCCTCGAGGGTGTTGTAGAGATACGGGCTGGCTCGGCAGAGCGCTTGAACGCCGAGTCGCTGCATGAGTGGCTGCCCGCAGTGGGCGCCGGCTCGGATGGCGATGCCTTCCGCATCAAGCAGGCTCGCAACATCGTGCGGGTGGGCGCCCTCCAACGTGAACGACATGACCGAAGTGCGATCCTTGTCTTCCGTCGGACCGACGATGGTCACTCGGCCTTCCATTCGGTCCCGCGCGTGGGCATAGGCCCTTTGCCGAAGCGACCGTTCGTGGTCACGCAATTCGTCCCAACCTACGGCTTCCAAATAGTCGAGCGCGACCGTCAGGCCGTAAGCGCCTGCTACATTCGGTGTGCCCGGTTCAAAGCGGGCGGGCGCCTCTCGGTACGTGATCCGATCGGGGAAGACTTCCTCGATCATCTGACCCCCACCCATGAAGGGTTCCATCTTTTCGAGCAGTTCGGGCCGTCCCCAGAGGACTCCAATCCCCGTGGGTCCGAGCGTCTTGTGACCCGAGAAGGCCAGGAAATCCACGTCCAGTTTTGGTAGATCGATTCGAAGATGAGGGGCCGATTGGGCCGCATCGACCACGACCAGCGCCCCTACCGCATGCGCCCGATCCGCGATCTCACGAATTGGGTTGATCGTTCCGAGCACGTTGGAGACGTGGGTCACCGTAACGACCTTGGGCCGGGTGGCCAGCTTTCGGTCGAGATCTTCGAGGTCGAGTCGGCCCTGACCATCGATGTTGACGAAATCGAGTTCGATCCCTCGATGCACTCGTTGGAGATGCCAGGGAACAATATTCGAATGATGTTCCATCAACGTCGCAACTACGTGATCGCCTCGGTGGAGAAACGTCGTCCCGATCGAGGAGGCGACGAGGTTCAACCCCTCCGTAGTGCCCCGGACGAATATCACGCCGCCCGTTTCGGGAGTGTGCAAGAATTGGGCCGCGCGTTCGCGGGCATGCTCGTACGTGTCGGTCGCCTCTTCGGAGAGTCCGTAGACTCCACGGTGGGGGTTCGCGTTGCGTGACTCGTAGAATTCCTTCTCAGCTTCGGTTACCACCGTCGGCTTTTGCGAGGTCGCTGCGGAGTCCAGGTAGATCAGCGGGTGGCCGTGAAAGGTGCGACGTAGGATCGGAAAATCTTCTCGTACGCGCGCTACATCCATCGTTCGATCCTGGAACCGTGGACGCTGAGGACCGTCGGCTCAGGTAGGGGATTGTACTCCCAGCTTAACCCAGTCGTATCCCTTCGCTTCGAGCTCATCGGCCAATCCCTTTCCCCCGGAAAGGGCGATCATTCCATCGACCATCACGTGAACGGAATCCGGCTTGACGTACTTCAGAATCCGTTGATAATGGGTGATCAACAGAATGCCGGCGTCCGGTCGGTGCAACTTAGCGACGGTCTCGCCGACTGCCTTGACCGCGTCGATATCCAGGCCCGAATCGGGTTCATCCAGAATGGAAAAGAGCGGCTTGAGAGTCGCCATCTGGAGCACTTCGACTCGCTTCTTCTCCCCGCCCGAGAATCCTTCGTTCAACGAACGCTTGAGAAGCGAATCGTCCATGCCCAAATACCCGAGATGGGTGGATAGGTCCTTGCCAAATTGTTCGGCGTTCGCGTCCTCGATCGTGTGCCGCTGCATGTAGGACGTCCAGAGGAACTTGGAAAGAGAAAGGCCCGAGACTTCCTGCGGATACTGGAAGCCGAGAAAGAGTCCGGCTCTCGAACGTTGATCGACCGTCAGTTTGAGCAGGTCTTTGCCATCCAGGAGCGCCTCCCCCTTGGTGACCTTGTATTTCGGGTGTCCCATTAGCGCGTAAGCAAGTGTGCTCTTCCCGGACCCGTTTGGACCCATCAGGGCGCTCAATTCACCCGTCCGGAGCGTCAAATTGACCCCCTTCAAGATCTCCTTTCCAGCCACTTCCGCGTGGAGATCCTTGACGACCAGAACGTGCGTTGGTCCTGACGAAGCGCTCATCGAATGTCTCTCGCTTTGAAGAGCCGATACCGTTATTTAAGCATGGCGTGGTGTCTAAACTCTTAGCACCCCGATTGGAGGGTAGGATGAGCGCGGCAGATGTTCGGCCCCTAGAGGGCACGAGAGGAAGGATCCTCGAAGAGCTCGCCGGCGCGCCGCGAACGGCTCGTGATCTCGCGAAGAAATTGGGGATCCAAGAAAGTGCGGCGCGTGGCCATCTCGAGCGGCTCGAAGGACGGGGGTGGGTCGTGCCTTCGTTCCGACGGGAAGGAGTCGGGCGTCCGCGGAAGCGATACATTTTGACCCCGCTGGGGCAGGAACTGTTTCCGAAACGCTACGAGCTCCTGCTCGATTCGATGCTCGAAGAACTTCTGGCCCGCGAAGGCGAAGGGTTTGTCGCCGCCTTGCTCGCCGAGTCCGCCCGACGAATGGCGCGCCAGGTCGCGGCCAAGATACCCGCTGATAAGCCGACGGAAGAGCGCGCTCGTTCGCTAGTGAAATCCCTCAACGAACTCGGGTTCCGAAGTTCCATGGAGAAGACGGCCGACGGCGAAATCCGGATCGCCCGAACGAATTGCGTCTTCCGACAAACGGCTCTGACGCACACACACTTGCTCTGCGATGTCTTCGATAAGCACCTGACCGAGGCACTCCTCGGCGAGGTCGGAGTGGATCTGCAAGATTCGATCAGCCGTGGAGGGATGCGATGTACGCATCTGATCCAGCTGCGGTGATCTCAGCGCCCGGGGCCCTGCGGAATCGTGCATCCGTCCGAGCCTCGGTTGCAGACTCGCTGTTGGGATCCATCGGGAAAACTCCCCTCCTATCGCTCGCGGGGATCGCTTCCGACGCGCCGAGCCACTTCGAGCTTTGGGCGAAGGCTGAGTTCCTGAATCCTACCGGGTCGGTCAAGGACCGGGCGGCCGTGGTCATGGTGAGACAGGCCATGGCCGACGGCCGTCTGACCCACAATCACACCTTGATCGACGCTTCGAGCGGCAACACCGCCGTAGCCTATGCGATGCTGGGGGCACAACTTGGGTTCTCGGTTGAGCTATGCCTACCCCGGAACGTTCACCCCGAGCGGCTTCATCGGATCCGGGCGTACGGGGCTAGAGTTGTCTTTACCGACCCGCTCGACGGTACGGATGGTGCCCAGCGTGAAGCACGCCGGCGATCGCTCGAAAGCCCCCGTCGATACTTCTTCCCCGACCAGTACAATAATCCGGCGAATCCGCGGGCCCACTACACGACCACGGGGCCGGAAATTTGGGAACAGAGCCACGGGCGAATCACGCACTTCGTCGCCGGGGTGGGTACGGGCGGGACGATCTCAGGAGTTGCGCGTTTCCTGAAAGAGCAACGGGACGCGGTGCGGGTCATCGGAGTTCAACCCAGTGGTCCGATCCACGGCATCGAGGGACTGAAGCACATTCCGAGCGCCCTGCGACCCTCTACCTACGATGAATCGCTCGTCGACGAAACCATACGCGTTGAGACGGACGCCGCTCGGACGATGTCGCGACAGCTGGCCCGGGACGAAGGGCTACTTGTAGGAAATTCGTCGGGGGCGGCGGTTTGGGCTGCTCGTGAGATCGGACTTGCCACGCCAGGAGCCATCGTCGTCACGATCCTGCCCGATCGAGGTGACCGGGACGGTAGCGAGGTCAGCGCATGACCCCTCTTCACTTACCACCCGCGGCACTGACACGGATGCAACGTCACGGGGAGGAGTCGTATCCCGAGGAGTGTTGCGGGTTCCTCATCGCGCGGGAAGCCTCGGTCGCGGGCTCGCCAGTGCGCGCGATTGACCGAGTGGAACGCGCGGCGAACCGCGTCGAAGCGGAGCGCAGTCGCAGATTCGTCATTCGACCCGACGAGCTGGTGCGACTCGAGGACCAGCTGACCGGGAGCCATGAAAGAGTCGTGGGGTTCTATCACTCCCACCCTGACCACCCGGCGCGCCCCTCGAATTTCGACCAAGAATATGCTTGGCCTTGGTACATTTATCTCGTGCTTTCCGTCGCCAAGGGGAAGGCGGAGGACGTCGGAGCTTTCGAGCTCGACCCCACCACCCGCGAATTCGCCAGGGTTCCTCTTGCGCTGACGGAGTCAGATGGACTCCAGGAACTCCCGTCGAGGTAACCGAGAGCCTATCAAGACACGAGTCACAACGAGGGTGGAAACGGAGAGTTGATGGCGAAGATTCAGATTCGAATTCCTACCCCGCTCCGCAGCTTTACCGCCGGGCTTGCGCAAATTTCGGTAGAAGGGGGTACGGTCGGCGATGGGATTCGCCACCTCGTAGTGGCCCACCCTGGCCTCGAGCGTCATCTGTTCACGCCGGATGGCAAACTCCGAAGCTTCGTCACGGTGTACCTGAACGAGGAGGATGTACGGTATCTCGAACGCGATGCCACTCCGCTCAATGACGGCGATACGATATCCATCGTACCCGCCATTGCAGGCGGCTCTTCAGACGCGGGTCGACGGACGACCGGAGCGCGGCCGACCAAGGCCGATGCAGCAACGGCAGCAGGGCCAGAGATCCCCCTTACTGCCGACGAACGATTGCGGTACAGCCGACATCTCTTACTTCCCGAAGTGGGTGTGGCTGGTCAGAAGGCGCTGCGGGCCTCGAAGGTCCTCGTTGTTGGCGCGGGGGGCTTGGGAGCCCCCACGACGCTCTACCTTGCCGCCGCAGGCATCGGCGAGATCGGGTTGATCGACTTTGACACGATCGAGCTCTCAAATCTGCAACGCCAGGTCCTCTACACCACCTCCGACGTCGGACGCCCGAAGTTGGAGGCTGCCCAGGAGCGGTTGACCGCGTTGAACCCCGGCGTATCGGTCGTGCCCTACGAAGAACGTCTCACCTCACAGAACGCCTTCGAGATCCTGGGACGCTACGACGTGATCGTTGACGGAACCGACAACTTTCCCACTCGCTACCTCGTAAACGACGCCTGCGTCCTCCTCGGCAAGCCCAACATCTACGGGTCAATCTACCGATTTGAGGGGCAAGCCAGCGTTTTTGACGCGACCCGCGGCCCTTGCTATCGCTGTTTGTATCCGGAGCCCCCGCCACCGGGTCTTGTGCCTTCCTGCGCAGAGGGGGGAGTGCTCGGAGTTCTCCCCGGCATGATCGGGGTCATCCAGGCGACCGAGACGATCAAGGCGTTGCTGCATCTCGGTGACTCGTTGGTTGGCCGATTGCTACTTTTCGACGCCTTGGCGTTACGTTTCCGTGAGCTCAAGCTGCTCAAGAATCCCGACTGCGTGATTTGCGGAACGCATCCCACGCAGACCAGCCTCATCGACTACGCCGCATTCTGTGGGGTGCCGGCGCCTGGCGCCGCCGAGGCTCCCTCGGGAATTCCCGAGATCTCTCCGGAGGAGCTCAAGGCGCGACTGGACGCCGGCGACGCGCCCTTCCTGCTCGATGTACGCGAACCGCCGGAGTGGGAGATCGGCCACCTTCCCGGCGCCGTCTTGATCCCGCGCCCGCAACTTCCGGACCGCGTGACGGAACTCGCGCGGGCGCGGGAGGTCGTGGTGTACTGCAAGACGGGAAATCGCTCTTCGCACGCGACGCGATTCCTGATCGAACTGGGATTCAACAACGTTCGAAACTTGACCGGCGGTATCGACGCTTGGTCGCGGCGGATCGACCCGTCGGTGCCCCGCTACTGAACCCGCATCGCAATGGCCGCGCCCGCATCGGTCGTCGGGTCACCGACATCGGCCGCGAGCCGCCCCGAGTAACTGCGCACTCGGCGTGAGAGTTCCCGGGCGAATCCCGGCGGATCCTTGGGACTGATGAAGAGGGGGATCGGCCCCGCGGTGATCAGAAGTCCGGAGGTCGTCGTATACACCGCGTCGAATTTTCCAATAACCGGACTCCACACCCGACCGCGCCAACCCCAGGAACCAAAGAAGCCCACCATGCCTAAGTCACGAAGATTGCCATACTCGATCCGTCGTATTTCCTCCAACCTGATGCGACGCGAGCCGAAGAGGCGCCAGGCCACGAACCGGTCCGCGTCGATCTGGTAGCGGGTCGAGAGGTACCGGGCCAAGAAGATGGCAATGACAGCGAGCACGACCTCGACGCCCCAGTTGGCCACAACCCCCCCGCCATGAAAGCCCACGAAGATCAGGATCAGGGCCAAGACCACGTAGACGATCACGACCCCTGCCGAGACCGCGGCATGCTGGACATAGCGATCCGACATGGTTCACAACACCCCGCGCGCGATCGCTGGATTGTCCCGCTTGACCTCTAAGGAGCGGAGGGTGGTAGTCAGTCCGACCGACAAGGTGACTTGCCCTAGCGCGACACCCAAGATAAGGAAAAGCGTCCGTCGCGCCGAGGTTCTAGGTCGCTACATATCGAAAAATCGGGAGAACTTGCCCGTATGGCGAATCGGAGCACGCGGGGGTGGTATCAGCTAGAGGGCGGGACGCTGGGCGTTGATACCGGAGCAGCAGGGACAGCCCTTGCCTGTCGGACCGTGATCGATGCAACGAGGAAGATAATGGCCGCCACCAGGTCCAAATATGCCCCAATCCCGAGCGAGTCCCCAGCGTAGTACATCATGATGTAGGCGAATACAAACGCAATCAGTCCCCAAACGAACGGGTAGGGGCCGAAGGATCGGATCAACAGGCTGAACGCCGACGAAACGATCATGGCCGGCCAAAAGAAGAGAACGATCGCAAACGCGACGAGAACGATTGGGTTGGCGGTTGAATCCTTGTACAGCACGGCTCCTAGCGCGCTGCTCATTCCAAGCGCCGACCCGCCCTGGGTTCCGTAAATGTAGAGCGCGTGATAGGAGTCCGTAAGGAGCGTAAAGTTCGTCCCAGAAATCACGAACCAGGACAGAAGACCGGCAATGAACCCGATGGCCAGACCGATGACGGACAAAACGGCAGGAACGATCTGACTTGGCTGTTGGATCGTCGGCGCCTCGATCGAGGATACGGTGGCCATCGGGGCGGCGAGGAGGGCATAGAATATAAACCTCGTCAAATCCGTCCGTTTCCCGGTACAATCGGATGGCCGCATCCGTCCTCGGTGATCAGCCAGCCGCAGACGAAAGTCGGGGGAATGAACGTGAGCCGCGACTCGCGTCGATGGCCTCTAGTATCGCGGAAATTTCAGCGTACGGATGCGCGTCGCCTACGGAAATCATCGATCCCGCGGTTGGCTAGTCGCAAGCGTCCTCGCGCTGTTCGTTCTCGGCGGAGCCGCGGCCATCGGCTCGAACGAGCATTCGAGTCATTCCAACCTCGCTGGAGCGAACGTGATCGGCGAGGGAAACTCAAATCCGGCAAATACCTCCCTCGTCGGACGGTCGGAGGCGCAGAGCAATCCCGGCGTGGGAACTCCGAACGTTGTTGCAACGATACCGGTCGGAAACACCTCCGCCCCAGAGCCGCCGGCTTTTGACCCCGTTTCCGGCGAGTTGTTTGTGCCGGATTACGACTCCAATAATGTCTCGATCATCAACGGCAGCTCGGATGTGGTCACGGCGACGGTAGCGGTCGGGACCAGCCCGATTGCCGCGGTATACGATCCGACGAATAATCTGGTCTACGTGGTAAATGCCGGCAGCAGCAATGTTTCGGTCATTTCCGGATCGAACAACTCG
Source organism: Thermoplasmata archaeon (assembly GCA_049584655.1). Taxonomy (GTDB): domain Archaea; phylum Thermoplasmatota; class Thermoplasmata; order Lutacidiplasmatales; family UBA184; genus Lutacidiplasma. The sequence continues at coordinate 14,660 of JBAUYF010000029.1, forward strand.
TTGGTGTCCTCAATTGGCGTGGGCGGGTTCCCGAACGCGCCCACCCTGGTGCCCGCTTCAGGCGATATCTACGTCTCGAACTCCGACTCGGGCAACATCAGCGTGATCTCGGCGGCCACCGATCGGGTGACGGCTTCTATCGAGGTAGGAGACGAACCTGAGCAGCCCGTACTTGACGGGACAAGTGGCGATCTGTACGTGGCGAACGACCTCTATATCAGCGTGATCGACCCGAACGATGATTCCGTCGTCGACACGATACGGATTCCTTCCGACCTCGGACTCAATCCCCCGGTATTCGACAGCGAAACGGGAGATCTGTACTTCACCGAAGCGCGCGGCTCCGACGTCTTGGTCCTTTCCGGGGCAAATGACTCGTTCGTAGGGAACGTCTCGGGCGCCGCTCCGACTGGTTCCAGCGCCGTACTAGATCCGCTCACCGGGGATCTGTACGTTGTCGCGAACGAAGGAAGTAGTACCGCCGCCAACATTACGGTGGTCGCGACTCCTTCTGATACCGTCCTGGGAACGATTCTCACACCCGGCGTGCCCCAGGCACCGGTCCTGGACGCATACGACGGAAACCTCTACGTTCCGGTGCAAAATCAGACCGACCTACTGGGCGGGTTGGGAGGCGGCAACGTCTCGGTCATCAATGGGATCGATGTTGAAACGACGCTCGCGGTCGGACAATATCCCTTGACACCGACGTACGACTCCACCAACCACGATGTCTACGTGGCCAACTGGGGTTCGATTGCGCCCTCGACCGTGAGCGTGATCTCTCCCAACGGCACGTCCAGTTCTGGACCGCTGATGATTGTCTCGTTCAGCGCGGATCCCAACGTCGTGCCCGAGAACCATACTACAACGCTCGCGGTGGTGGCTAGCGGGGGCTCGGGAGTGGTCAGTTACAACTATTCCGGCCTTCCGCCCGGCTGTGTGACGGAGAACGCCCCCTCACTCTCGTGTTCACCGGGAGCGCTTGGGTACTTTACCGTAAACGCGACAGTATCCGACGCGGCGGGGCATTCCGCGCAGCTGTCAACTGGATTGTCAGTCGTCATGGCGCCAGCGCCTGGAACCTCCGACGTCGTGTTCGAAGAGCGAGGTTTGCCAGTAGGGCATCTTTGGTCCGTGACTTTGTCGGGTTCGCTGCCGGCGACCTCCGTCGCTTCGCTCCTGACGGTGGATGCGCCCAACGGTTCTTACACGTTCACGGTAGGAAGCATCTCCGGGTTTGCCGCAACTCCGGGATCTGGGTCCTTGCATGTAAGCGGGTCGACACTTCTCGAACCCATTTCCTTCCGTGCTGGCACTGGCGGTGGGTCCTCCAACTCCGGATGGCTCGGCCTTCCGAATAATGATGGAGCTTGGCTCGTCAGTGCGGTGCTCGTCCTCGCAATAGGGATTGCTTTGGCGTGGCTCCTCACACGAGGACGCCGGGGGAAATCGGATCCCCCCAAGTCGCGCGCTAGATCGTCCCGGGAATCGATGTACGACCCGCCTTCATCGCCACCTCCTCCGTCGTGACGGCGAGCGCTCGGAATGAGCTTGGGGAGCTTGGAATTCCGAGCTGCTCGAGTCGGACACCGCCCCGAGGTCGCGTAGGGCGACGCTAGCTGGCGGCTTCGTAGTAGTATTCGCCGCGAGCCCGCTGCTCTCGATCGAGTACCGAGCCTTCGCGATTAATGCGGGGCCGCAGCGTCTCCGCATCCCGCCGGAAGGTGACCTCCACTTGTCGCAACAGTCGATTCATGCCTTCGCGCATCGGGAAAGGACCCGCGCCCTCGCCTCCCGCCTCGCCCGTGGGCGAAAAGACCATCAACGCATCGCTGGCGAGGTCGAGAAAGTACACGTCATGGTCGACCACGAGCGCGCAGACCGCCTGACGCTCCACCTGGCGCCGGATGAGACGCGCCATCGAGATCCGCTCGTCGGCGTCTAGGTACGCCGAAGGCTCGTCCAGAAGATAGAGCGTCGCGGGCCGCGCCAGGGCGAGCCCGACCGCGGCCCGTTGCAACTCGCCCCCCGAGAGATCCGGTAGCGCGACGTCGAGAATCCCGTCGAGGTGCAGACCCGGGATCAGATCTTGCTCGAACAGCTTTCCGTCGAAAGTCGGGTCGCCCGCCAGCGCCTCCATGCGCTCCCGCAAGCTCGCGGGGCTCGTCGCCTTCAGGTACTGCGGTTTGTAACTGACCGTTACCCCCGGCGGCGGAGCTCCCTCCGTAGGAGGTTCGGCTCCCGCCAACATGCGCACGAAGGTAGTCTTCCCGGTCGCGTTCGGTCCCACGATCCCGACGGTCTCCCCCTTCGACAACTCGCCGGCCCCCACGTTCAAATCGAAATGGGGGAACTGCTTTCGGAGCACCGGAAATTTCACCAGCGCATTTCGCTGACTTCCCAACTTCGGGGGATGCGCCACGAACCGGACCGGGGTCTCCCGGAACCGGACATTCTCGTCCTTCAGATACCCGGTCAGGTAGGTGTTGATCGCCGAACGCATCGGCAAGGGGTGGGAAATGACGCCGAACGCAGCCTCCTCACCGTAGACCAAGTGAGCCTGGTCCGCCAAGTAGTCCAGCAAGGCCAAGTCGTGCTCGACGACGATGACGCTCTTGGTCTCGCCCAACCGTCGCAGCACCCCGGCGATCTCCAATCGGTGAACAATATCGAGGTAGCTGGAGGGTTCGTCAAAGAGATACAGTTCGGCGTCCGTCGCCAGCGTTCGGGCGATCGCGGCGAGTTGAAGTTCTCCCCCCGACAACTCCTTGAGCGGCCGATCGGCCTTCGGACCGAGCCCGACGGCCTCTAACGCTCCCGCGGCGCGGCTGCCACCCTGGGCGATCCAACTTGATGCCGTGCCCTCTTCGTCGGCGAGACGGTCGACGTGCTGGGGTTTCATGGCGGTACGGAGCTCGCCCTTGCGAATGCGCTGGAAATGGGCGTGGAGCGCAGTTCCCCGAAATCGCTCGAGCACTTGGTTCCAATCTCCCGGCTGCTCGTACCGACCGAGGTTGGGAACCTCGACCCCGGCTAGAATCCGCAGCGCGGTGGACTTTCCGGTGCCGTTGGGGCCCAGGATGCCGGTGATCCCACGAGTCGGCGGGAGTGGAAGGCGATACAACCGGAACCCATTGTACCCATACCGCTGAACGATCTCGGCTTCGTCAGCCTCGGGCGTGTTCAGGATCTTGATCGCGTCGAAGGGACACTTGTGGACACAAATCCCGCACCCAATGCAGAGAGTCTCACTGATGATCGGTTTACCGGTCGGACCTTCGATGATGCACTCTTGTCCCATACGAACCGGTGGGCAGTAGGCCTGGCACTCCCACTGGCATTGCTTGGGGTGACAGCGGTCATTCAGGAGGATTGCGATCCGCGCCATGCTCAGGCCGTCGTTTGATCCGATACGACCCGACCGTCTTTCATCCCGAGATGACGTCGGGCGCGGGCCGCGACCAATGGATTGTGCGTCACGAGGATCACCGTCGCCCCCGTACGTTCATGTGCTTCCGTCAACAAGTTGAGAGTGACTTGGCTGTTCGCCGAATCGAGTTCCCCGGTAGGCTCATCGGCGAGCAACAGACCAGGTTGGTTTGCCAGCGCGCGGGCGATAGCGACCCGCTGCTCCTCGCCCCCCGAAAGCTGGTGAGGGAACGCGTCGACTCGGCTCGCGAGGCCGGTCTCTTGCAACAGCGCCAGGGCCCGCTCGCGTCGCTCGGCGGCCGGTCGGCCCAACGCTCGCATTGGCAGTTCGACGTTCTCGCGTGCGGTCAAGCTAGGGAGAAGGTAGAACCGCTGGAAGATGAATCCCACGCCCGTCAGGCGAAGCCGGGAGCGCTCACGGTCGGTGCGGTCGGCGAGCGATCTCGCGTCCCACCGAATCTCGCCCTGCGTCGGAACGTCGAGTAGTCCCAACAGGTTCAACAGCGTCGTCTTGCCGCACCCGGAAGGACCTTCGACAGAGAGAAACTCCCCTGGTGCTACGGTCAGTGATACGCCCGTCAGCGCGCGGACTTCCTCTGGTCGGCCGGCGCCATAGATCCTAGAGACCGAGGCGAGCTCGAGTCGGGGGGCGGTGAGTCGCTTCAGCGCAACGCCTCCACGATGTTGATGCGCAACGCGGCTCGGGTCGCCACGCCGCTCGCGAGAATCGAGAGGCCCAGAACGCCGGCAACGAGCGTCAGCAAAGTAATGGGATTAAAGATCGCCAGATGTGCCGCCTCGGCGACGGCGCCTCCCGAATACCGACCGAGTAGGCCAACCGCTACAATTCCCGCGACTACGCCGACTACCGCGCCGCTCCCGGCCAGAAGGAAGCCTTGTTCGACCATCTCGAACGCCACGGCCCGATTCGGAACTCCAAGAGCACGTCGAATACCGATCGTCCTGCGTTGCGCCTCGACCCGACGGAGCAGGACGAGCGCCAGGAAGACGAGTCCGACCGAAAGCCCCACCGAGGAGAGTGCCAGGTAGAAGCCCGTCAGCACGGCACTCGCTTGCTCGAGCTGGTTCGCTTGCTGGGAAAGCGTGCTGACCCCGTAGTTCGGAACGATCGACTGGATCTCTGCGGCGACCTGGTTGATGGTGGAGACGCTCGTGGAGTCCGAACTCACGAGCGCAACCTGTATTGTGTCGGCGCTGTCCAGCAGGCTCGAATTAGGACCCGGCGTCCGAGCGAAGCCCGTCAGCTGTTGGAGGTCGGAGAGAGGGAGAACGGCCGCGTAGGCCGCAGTCGCGCCGAGGCCCAGAGTTCCTTGCGGTACGCCGAACGTTCCGGTGATCAGGTACGACGTTCCCAACGAGCGGTTCGCGGCGGGGGCGAGCACGATGGAACTGCCGACCGTCACGCCGAAATTGTTCGCAAACGGAACCGATACTAGGACATCGAGCGTTGCCGGGCCCCCATAGGACCCGTTGTCAAAATGGATCGCGTCCGTCGGGTCCCCCAGTGGCAGAGGATTTGGAAATAGCGACGCATCCGGGCCGAGCGTCGCCGAAAATGCCGCGGGGACGACGCCTTCCGCGAGAAGGGGAGTGGCGTTGTATCCACCGAAGTAGGCGTCAATCGCCAAGCTGAGCACGGGGGAGGCCGCCCCGACCGCTCCGAGGTCGGAGAACTGGCGGGAATAGTTGTGAGCCAAACCGATTCCGTGCTCGCCCGAAGCACTCACGACGATCTGATACCCGGAATTTTGGAGTTGCGTTATCTCATGCTGAGCGACGCCACTTCCTACGGAAATCAGAATTACGGGAAGCGATACCGCCGCGGCGACGGCCGCGATCGCCAGAACTGTTTGAAGGCGAAAGTGACGCCCGCGTCCCGTACCGAAAGACTGCGTCAAGGCGCTCGGAGCTCCTCTGCGACCGGGAGCTGCATCGCGCGGCTGGCAGGGAGGATCGAGGCGATCAATCCAATGAGGAGCACCTCCCCGAGCCCCGCCGCGATCACGGCTGCGTTGAACGAAACGAAGGAGAATCCCACCGGGAGCCCGCTGACGAGACCGTCGAGGAAATGATTGAGCGCTTGCGTGGCGACGTACGCGACTGGCAATCCGATTGCCAGCCCCGCCAAGGCGAGCAGTAACGCCTCTTGAACAACCAACCCTCCTACCGAACTACGTGGATAACCCACGGCGCGCAAGAGTGCGAGTTCCCGACTTCGGTCGTCGACCGACATCAGAAGGACGGTCATCGCGAAGAGCGTGGCTACGACGATTCCGATGAGGCCAATGATCACGCCGAACGTCTTGTAGAGATTGACGACGTTCTGGATCGCCCCGAGGATCTCGTTCAACGTGATGAAGGTCAAGCTCGGGAATGCGGTCGCGAGACGCGCTTGGTCCTGGGCCGGATTCGTGGGGTCGAAGAGATGGATCAAGATCAGGGAAGCGTAGTCTGAGGTGCGAGAGGCTCCACCGATCAACGATTGATATTCAGAGAGGTAAAGAAAGGAGATCAAAGCGGACGGGATGAGCCAGAACGGACCGGAGATTCCGACCACCCGAAAAGCGGTGGCGCTCGAGTACCAGCCGGGAATCTCGCTCGAATTCGCGGGGGTGCTCAGCCCGAGCCAGACGAGCCCTCCGACAGAAACGTGCAGGACCCCCGCGAGACCCTGGTCGAGTACGATCTCGTGGGTCGCGGGCCCTTGGTACGATCCGTTGTCGTAGTGGGGATCGCCCGACTGGGAAAATCCCGGTCCGCTGAGCACGAGCGGAGTTTCGATGCCGGTGTTGTCCGAGGGGATCCAACCGATCGCGGCGGCGGAAGTAGGGAACCAGCCGCCGGGAATACCGGAACCATCATGGGAAGAATTCGCCGCCTCGTACAAGGTCGAGTTCCCAAAAACGAGGTCTCCTACGAGCCAAGGACTGACGGTCTCAACATTCGGATCGGCGGCAGGGATTTGGGCGACGGTCGTATGTGACTGCGTGACGTACGGATAGGTGCCGTTCTCCACGGAGGTCCCGTGACTCGTCCCGATGAGATCGACCCCGCTCTGAGTGGCGAGCTGTTCCGCACTGGATTGAATGCCCGCTGAGATCGCAAGAAGGATGACGACTAACGCGGTCGCGAGGCCGATCCCTAACGCCGTCAGGATGGAACGACCCGGTCGCCGCCGAATCGCGTCGAAGGCGTAGACCACGGTAGCCTCCCGGAAATGCGCTACGGACGGGCGCGTTTCCGCAGGTCACCCATCGAGGTATGATGGGCGGCTTCGACATTGTATTTGTGAATCGATTCTTCGCTGACGGTCTGTACCTGTACCACGACGGCATCGGGGAGGTTGGGGAAACGATCTGGGAGGCTCGCGAGTAGGTCGCGAACTACGTCCTCGACGAATTTCGGACTTCGATGGGCATCGAGTACCACCTGCGCCTCGTCTCCCCGTTTCAAGATCGCGTACGTTGGGGAGGATTGAGCGTGCTCGATCGCATCCAACATCATGTCCGCTTCCACCGCGACGGGATCTGTCGCTTCGAAATCCAGTCGAGTTCGATTCCGCTGATTGTGTGTGATGATCGGGAGATCACGGAGACTCGGGTCGGCGAGTAGCGGGAACTCGATGGTGAGCTTCTCGCGAGCAGTCTCCATCGCGCACGGACACGCCGTCATGCCGATGGCCTCGGCACCGATACTTTGGGTAACCTGCACCACTCCGGAATCCGGCCGCGATGCGTGCGCTCCCGCAAACAGCTGGTAGTTTTCGAAACTGCGACGATCTTCCGAAATCCCACGTCGCAAGAAATACTCCGCCTCAGCCCGGACGGAGGCTTCCGTAGCGTAGGTATGGCGCACGAGCAGTTCGCGGGCGATCTCCGAACACGCGGACTCGAGGCTCGAAACGGGGCGCGTGACGGTTTGATCTACGATCTCCGCAAGCAATTCCGCATTCCGAGAAAGGTCCGAACCCTTACGATGCGAGGGGAGATCGACGGCCACCGCGAAGGTAGCGCTCAAGGTGATGATCCGGTCGGGTCGCTGGACCGAGATCGGTTTCTTTATCTCGGAAACCCCGACGCGGTGGAGCATCAAGCGGTCCTGCGCCGGTGCCATGGCGTGGACGTCCTTCATCGAGGAGCCCACCGAAGGTCACCTTAAACGCTCTTCCTGCAGGGTCACACGGAGGTAACGCTCCGGCGCCCGACAGCTTATACGCGTATGGTCCCTGCTAGGGTCAATGTCCGACAGTCCGGCCGCCACTGCCGATTCCACTTCACCCGCTCCCGCCGCGCCCGCGGCAGCCCCAGCCGCGCCGACGCCGAGCAACGTTCCCCAGATGACGGGTGGAATCTACGCCGAGCGCGAAGCGGCGATCGTGAAACAGCTCAAGAATATCTACGACCCCGAGATCCCGATGAATATCGTCGACCTCGGACTCATTTACGGATTGGACTGGAAGGACGACGCGGTCAACCTGCGAATGACGCTCACCGCGCCCGGATGTCCGGTCGCGGGGATTCTGGCCGACGAGATCAAGGCCGCCTTGGAGAAAGTGCCGAACGTCAAGTCCGCCACCGTGGAGATGATTTGGGATCCTCCTTGGACACCGGACCGGATGAGCGAATTCGCCAAGCGGCAATTCGGTTACCTCTAGTCCTCGCGCGGCGCTCGAACGGTCGCCAGGGCGAGTCGAGTGTATGGCGCGCGAACTGTACATGGAAAACGCCTACCTGCGGGAATTCGAATCGTCCGTCCTAGATGATCGCGGCGATCGCCTAGTACTTGCGACCACCGCGTTCTATCCAACGGGCGGAGGTCAGCCCTGCGACACGGGAGTTCTCCGGTCCACCGACGGACGTAGTTCGAAGGTCATCGAAGTCGCGAAAGGACCGACGGGAATCGAACACGTACTCGAGGGAACTTCGTTTCCGCGCGGCGCGATTGTCGGAGGGCAGATCGACTGGGATCGGCGATATTCACACATGCGCTACCACACAGCGCTGCACATCTTGAGCGGGGTCGTCTTTCACCAATTCGGATCAGGAATCACGGGGGGTCAGATCTCCCAAGATCGCGCACGCATGGACTTTTCGCTCCCCGATTTCAATCGAACACTCGCCGAGGACCTGATCGCTACGGCCAATGCCGTTGTGGCCGAGGATCGGCCCATTCACGTACGCTTTCTGACGCGCGAGACGGCACTCCAAGACCCCACGCTCGTACGGGTAGCCCAAGAACTCATGCCCGAAGTCAGCGAAGTTCGACTGATCGATATTGCGGGGTTCGACGTACAGGCCGATGGGGGTACGCACGTGAAGTCGACTCGCGAAGTGGGGACGCTCGAGCTCGAGCGCATCGAGAATAAGGGGGCACGGAACAAGCGACTGACGTTGCGACTCGGACCCCCGCCGGCCCCCCGTTAGCGAGTCACCGAGCTCTTATGGTCGTCCGTTCCTCCCGCCCGCGCATGAAATCGAAGAACCCGTACGACGCAGAACTTCAGACGGAACGGGCCATGAAGGACCGCTTCATGTCCCATCACGTAGAATCTCCCTTCATCGCAGAAAACGTCCCCGGATTTGTGGGTCTGAAGTATTTCCCCATCGATCCGAAATACCGGATTCACGCCGTCCTCGAACGCGCCCCGGTCCCGGAGGAGGCGTACTTGCGAACCAACCGTGATGGCCAGGCGGTCATGCGGTACTTGGGCGACTTGACGTTCACGTTGCATGACAAGCCTCTTCGACTTCGGGTGTACCACGCTGGCGAAGGGATCGGAACGTCGGTGTTCATCCCGTTCCGTGATCTCACGAGTGGTCGCGAAAGTTACGGGCCGGGGCGTTACCTGACCTTCGAATTAAATGAGGAGGACGCCTACGACATCGACTTCAATCGCGCGTTCAATCCGTATTGCGCGTACACCGACGCCTATGAGTGCGGGTTTCCTCCAGCGGAGAACGACCTTTCGGTTCCCGTCCGGGCGGGCGAGAAGGCCTGGTCGCCCGATCGGAACCCTCGGACTCCGTCTAGCGCCGTCATCGAGATGCTGAACCGGGTCGCCCCCCGACGCCCGAAGGCGAAAGCCTCACCGCCGAAGCCCGCGAAGCGCTCGCGACGTTCCACGCCTACCACCAAGAAGAAGACGCGCGCCAAATCTCGTTAATCCGTCGAGACGCGCTCCCGAGGGCCGCGGGACCCCACTCGCGAAGTCAGTGAATGAATTCCGCGAGCAGTCCGTTCAGAACGAATTGGACGGCGACGGCCGCCAGCAACAATCCGAGTACGCGCGTCATCGCCATGATTCCCACTCGACCGATCTTGGCGAGGATGCGCTGGCCATATCGAAGTATAAAGAAAGTGGCCACCGTCGTAATCGCGATGGCCACGAACGTGCCCAGGATGAGAAGGGGGTTGCTGCCGGCGTTCCCCACGTAGATCATGACGGTCGAGATGGCCCCAGGTCCGGCAAGTAGCGGGATCCCCAACGGCACGATCGATATCTCGTCTCGCCGGGAGAGCGCTTCCTCCCGGTCGGTCGCTGAAAGGCGGGCGCTTGAGATATCCCCTCGCATCAACATGTCATAGGCCACAAAGAAAAGTAGGATACCACCGGCGATCTCGAACGCGGCGAGGGTAAATCCGAATCCAGCGAAAAGAAATCGCCCGACGAGGGCGAACACCGTGAGTATGGAACCCAGGACGATCACCGCGCGCCTGAGGATGACACGTCGATCGGCCTCCGAGAAGTCTTCTGTGAGAGTGACGAAGAAGGGTAGAGTTCCGATCGGATCTACGATCGCGAAGATACTTCCGCTCACGGCGACGTAGAAGGCGAGAACGTTCACGCTCGGCGACCCCCTTTCAATTCCCCATGGTCGGTCGTCGCCTACCCTCCCCCCTGTCTTGAGGGTTGCGCGCAAAATGGATTTCCGCGGAAGGGGTGACGTCGAGATTGAGACACGGGGCTATCGCACCGGTGCGGTCACGTACTGAGCCGTGTCATACTATCGGAGGTTCTACGTGCGTGACACTTTACTGTTCCGTCGCGCGGTCCGGGAAGTCCGTGCCTTGGCTCTGACGCCCGGAGCTTTCTTGATCTCAACACGCGGGACGTCGGGAACATTGCGCGCCTTGAGATGGAGCGTCACGGCTTCTTCCATGGGATTTGCGAGCAGCAGTTGATATTCCCCCGCATTTTGCGGATCGAAAAACACCCGGGCGCGTCCCGACAATCGGACGCGCTGCACGTAGTGGCCCTCGTCGTCCCCTAGCATCAGGACGAAACTCTTAGGGGGACGCGGCTTTTCGAGGTCGACGTCGATCTCGCACGAGGGCGAGTCCAGCCGCAGCTCGATACGAACCGTGGACAAAGGTTCGAGCACGAGGAAGCGGGGCAGTCGCCAAAGTGCGAGGGCCATCCTTCTTCGCAACCGCCCGGTGAGAAAAGGCTAGGGGTTCAGGCGAAAGACACGGCCACGTTAAATCACGACGGGCGCTCCTCCGGCGATGGCCGCGAAAAGTACAGCCTATGCGACGTGGGAGCACGATCTACTGAAGGGAAATGGGACCGTACGGCCGGAAACGGGTGCGTTCGGTACGCTCCCAGTCACGTGGTCCGCCCGGTCGGAGCAGCACAACGGAAAGACGAGCCCCGAAGAGCTCCTCGCGGCGGCCCATGCCAGCTGTTATGCCATGGCCCTCTCGGGGGGACTCGGGCGACTGCAGAAGCCCGCCGATCGACTCAACGTCACGGCCACCGCCACCTTCGACAAGGTGGGAGACGCGTGGAAAGTCACGACGATGGATCTCTCAGTCGTTGGGAAAGTTCCGGGAATCACGGCCGCCCAGTTCGAGGAAGCCGCCCACGCGGCAAAGGATGGCTGCCCTATCTCGAAGGCCCTCCACGGAAACGTTCAGGTCAACTTGACGGCCAAGCTCGAGTAATCCGGCCAATACGGGAACCCCTTCGCGCGTCACGGGCTGGCAAACGCCCGCCAACGTCGCTCCTCCGAGGCTGCCACCAGTCAGATTCAGGCCGGAAGGGCGGCTGGAACCTCGACTATCCGGACGACGGTCTTGTGCTCGCTGCCGCCCCGCGCGAGTGAGACATCGACGGCGCCGCCGATCGGCAGATGCGCGAGCGCGTCGAGCAGGTCGTGCAGCGAATGTAGGGGCCGCGCCCCTACTTTTAGCAACACATCTCCCGGCCGAAGACCAGCGAGCGCCGCTGGTCCGCCTCGGGCGACTTCCGCGAGCAAGATCCCCTCGGTTCGAGACGTACGGAATCGAAGTGCCGCCGGACGGGACAAGGCCACCGCGGAGACTCCGAGCCAGGGCCGGATCACGCGCCGACCCGCTCGGAGCTGCGAAGCGATTGAGCGAACCGTGTTGATCGGGAGCGCGAATCCCACGCCCTGGGCGAACGGTGCCATCGCACTATTGATGCCGACGACCCGTCCGGCGAGGTCCGCGAGCGGACCCCCGCTATTCCCCGGATTGATCGCCGCGTCGGTTTGGATGAGCCCCTCCAACACATAGTCGGCGCCCGGAAGTGGACGGCCGAGGGCGCTCACGATCCCAGAAGAAACGGTGGGGCCTCCGGGTAATCCGAGCGCGTTCCCGATCGCGAGTACCATCTGGCCCACCCGCAGAGCCTCTGAGTCGCCCAATTCAGCGGGTGTAAGTTCCTGGGGCGCCACACGCACGAGCGCCACGTCGGTCGCCGGATCCTCCCCGATCAACTCAGCGGGAAGGCTCCGGCCGTCAGGAGTATCGACGCGAATTTCATCCGCCTCGTGCACCACATGATCGTTCGTGACAATGTGGCCCTGGCCATCCAGGACGAACCCAGAGCCTACCCCTTCGGGCACGAGCTCGCGATGCGCCCGTCGACCTCCCTCCTTCCAGCGACGGAGCCCCACCACGCTCGGCGTCAATCGGTCTACGGCGCCGATCATTTCCGCCTCCAACTCCCGCAGCGCCGTGGGCGACCCCCTCCCCGGAAGTAGGCTAGGGCCAGGGAAACGGTACGGGCGGAACGGGCGACGGGAACGGGCCGGACCCCGGTTGAGACGGAAGCGGTGTTGCCTCCATCTTACTCCTTGAGTAGCTGGTCGATCTTGGCCAGGATCGCTTCCTCGCTCTTCTCACCCTGGCGGCCGCCCTCCCAGCGAGCGTTCACGAGGTCGACGAGCGAGTCGGCCAATTGATCCATCCAAGGTCCCTCTTTTTGGTCGAATCGCTTCTTGATCTTCTCGCGCAACAGTTCGTTGTAGGCCTTGTAGGCGCTGAAGACCCAAGGGCCGATGTGTGTTCCTTCGTGGGTTTCCGTGTCGTGGTGCCATCCGGTCATTTTGTTTTCCTCGCTGGTCTGACCCAGCGAGAAGGCTCAACTCGCGATCGAGGATATTGACCGGTCTCTTCGGAACTCGGTCACACCATCCGGTCCCCAATTCTCTGAGTCCGGACGCCAGTCAAAATCAGAGGGAGCCATCGATCCATTGCTCTGTCGGAGCGCTTCCAGTCCTCGTGTCAGCAGGTCCCGCGCGGCGGACTCAATCGCCTCGGAAGGAACACTTCGCGTGGGCATCTCGATCAGGACTTCCAATCGGCCCTTGCGCGCGCGCAATAGAACGTGACCTGGCGTCCCGTCGATCGACCACACCAACCATGGGTCCCCCGGGTGCTCGTAGATACCCACCCATCGAAGACGACCAAACCAACGCCCCGCCAGTGCGCCGAAGAGACTGGGTCGATCGAAGTGAGCGGGGAGCGCGACGGACGCGATCTCTCGGAGTCGCGTCCGGTCGCTGGAAGACCCGGTCCCCGGGGGGTCGCTGAGGGAGTACGCTCGATCCACGCGTTCCACGACCCCCTCACGCTCGAGGCGCTTGAGGGCTCGAATGAGGGACTCGGGATGCGCGCCCAAAGCGCGACGTAATCCATTGAAGGCCAGTCGCCCACTGTGCGAGGAAAGAAGCTCGACCACGCGCTCATCGAGGCGCGCGCTCGACCCGGCACTTTCAGACGATTCGCCTTGGCTCATCGACCTCTCAGAGGCTGGTGACGGTATATTCTCTCCGTAACCCTAGGGTGCCCTTCTGAAGCGCCCCACGTTTCAGACACCTTCGGCTCAGAAGTCCCCGAGACTTCGCTGTGTTCCCTTTGATGCTTTGGCAGGATTCGGGCCAGTCTCGGTCGCTTCCGGCGATGAATCGCTGGCGGCTGCGGTGTCGCTGGAGGGCTCAATCGAATTGCCAACGTCAATTGAATCGACGAAGAGTGCCCCGACCGCCTCAGATTCGGGCTCTCGATTCATGAGCCAGCCAACTTCTTCCGGATTCAATTTCAACTCGCGCACTAGGGTGCGCCGCACCGTCATCCATCGATCCGACGCTTGACGGAACGGCGTCGGGGAGAATATTTCCTCGAACATCGGGAGAAAACAGATCGCGCCCTTTTCGCGTGAGAGGTGAAAGCGCTGCCGCGTCTCCCGGAGAACTCCCGTGCGTAGTTGGCGCGAGGCGCGGGTCCGTCCCATCTGGCCAAGGAACTGGGGGAATGCCACCGGGCGACCGAGCGGGAGGGGGCGATCGTTGAGATACTGCCCTACGCCCCCCGTCATTAGCTCGGAAGCATAGCTCCACAGGCTCCACACGCGGTACCTTCTGGCGCGGGCCAAGCAATGCTCGGCGGCGGCCAAGACCTCAAACGCCTCCGCGCGAGACTTCGGCGTAGTCGCGAATCGCGGAAGATTTTCTTCGATCCAAGGAAATAGATCATCCGGAGTCGCGTCGAGTCGCTCTTGGACTTCCACCGATCGGAAAAACCGGGCCGAACTGAGAGCTTCGTCCGTGATTTCGTAAAAATCCGTCGTTTGATTCCGGTCTCCGAACAAAGCAGAGGGAGGGGTTCCCGTCGGCAGAAGCGCTATCGCTTCGAGGTCGTTGAGCGCCGCGCGGAGGTCCCCTCGGGATCGGCGCGCAATGAGCTCCAAAGTGCCCGGTTCTACGCTGATCTGCTGGGACCGGGCGATCCGCTCGAGCCATTGCCGCATCTCCGGCTCCGCAATCGGATAGAAGTGAATGCGAGTCACCCCATTCCGAAAAATGGGTGAATAGCGGGTCAAGGGGCTCTCATCGTTGACCGTCAATACAACGGGCTGACGGCTGTCTCGTACGAGTCGAGCGATGGCGCCCATGCCCCCGCGATCTGTGAGATCCTTGCGTCGATCGCCCCCACGCCAGTCCTCGATATCCCGTCGCGCGGGAGCCAATCGGCTCCAACTCGCGCGCCCCGGGCTCTGCGGAAGGTCGGTCCAGGCTCGAAAGGCCTTGGGCGCGTTCGGCTTACCGAGACTCCAGGCTTCGGAAAGAGCTTCCACCGTTTCGTAACGCGTGCGGAGAAAGTCTCGGAAGGCAACGGGGGCGGGTCTCGGGCGGGCGTCCTCCCCGCGCCGGCCGGTCAGGCAATCGGCTTCATCCAGCAAGATGAGCGTCCGCCCTCCTTCCTTCGGACCTCGATAAACCCCAGAATCGCCGAGTGTGTGCGTCAGCGAAGCCCGACCGGCCACCTGTTCGATGGCGCCTTCATTCCGAGCATCGGAGGCATTCATTTCGACGACCGTCCAGCCTTGATCGCGCGCTAACGCGAGCGCAGCGCTCGTCTTTCCGACGCCGGGAGGACCCGAGAGGACGACGGCACGGTAACGGGGCGCTCCTTCGGCGAGCGACCAGCGAGCAGCCCAGTCCCTCAGTTCCGCCCCTGCCTTCGAGTTTCCGACGAGATCGGAGAGTCGCTGAGGTCGCAGCCGCTCGACGAGCGGCCCCCGAGTCACGGGAATCTCACGGGCGGGCACACGAAGCCGAAGCTTCGCATCGGCTTAAGCGGATTCTGTGACTTGCTCGGATTCCTTCGAGATCCCCGGGAAGGCGTTTCATATTCGCCCCAAATCCGCTCGCTGCGGTAGCCAATGACGAAGAGTGCAAGGCCGAACTCCCGAAGTGGCTTCGGGGCAATCGCTGAGGTTCCGGTTCTTGGCGTAGCACTGACGCAGGGGATGATTTCGGGAGAGGGGACGGCACGCCGGAACCGCCTCTTCCAGCGTGCCCTCTCCGCGAAGATCGATATGTTCGACCTCACGGCCTCGGCAACTCCCTTGCTGGACCTCCGACTAATTGGAGAGGCCAACCGAAAATCTAATCGGTCGCTCACGTTGATTTTACCCGTTCGACCCCGAAGTAGCCAACCCCCACTTCAACCCGCCAGCCTGCCCACGACCGGGCCGACGGAGCTAGAGCAGACCTCCGCCGGCGACCCCCCATTCGTATCTGCGGTCGGGACGGCGCTCGGCCCGAAAGGAAGTCTGTGGGTCGAACTACCGGTTGATGATGCCGAAAGTTCTGCGACTTCGGACGCCTCTACCGCACTTCCATCCGTGCCGGAGGGAACCACGGCTACGTGGGTCGTCCGTTGGGATTCTCCCGCCCAGCTCGATAGCGCGCTACGCCAAGCAAGCCGGCTCGGAGGGGCGGTCGTATCGGGGCCTGCATCGCTTTTGGACCCACGGGGACCGGCCGCAGTTGCCGCAGTTTCGCCCGCCGGAACCCGGCGCTATCTGGCCCGCGATCCGTTC
>JBAUYF010000030.1:0-6070 GCA_049584655.1 Thermoplasmata archaeon
GGATCGGAGCACCCATCCACGTAGTCGAATGGACCGGCCGATCGCTCCGGGGGCGAACACGTGAGTCGTTGGTTCGAACGGAAGGGAGTCGGGAGTCACTGGTACTCTCGCCACTTGTGACCGCACTTCGTGCACTCGAAGATCCGGGTCTCGGGCTCGTCGGCGCCCCGCGTTTGCCGGAGGACCCAATAGGCGGTCCCGTTGCCACACTTGGGGCACTCTTCCTGGGCCGTCGGCAGCGTAGCGACCTTCGTGTCCACCACCGCGACCTCTCGCCCGGTCGGCGTAGATCGCCCCACTTCGACACCGGCCCCGAGGGGCACCTTAGTACCGCAGGTGCCGCACCGCCAGACCCCGGCGGCCTTGTCGGGGCGCATCAATCGTTTACATTTCGGACAGAACATTGCTTGCGATTGAGCCGCGGGTGCGTATATGACGGTTCGCGAGGCTAGATGAGCTGCTCCGCCGAGCCCGCGCTGGAGGGAGGGGCGCCCGCGGGGAGGACGCTCAACGGGAGCGGTGAGGGCTTCGCGGCCGGAGCCAGCAACTGCCGCATGTGCTCCACACGATTCGTCAGGTCGGCTTTCGTCGCGATGTCGTGTCGCACGTAGTACTCGCCGCGTACCTTGGAAAGGGCGGCCTCTACACGCGTACCGGCCTCGTGGATCGCACTGGCCTCCCCGACAAGCGCGATACCACGCGAAGTCGAGAAACGCACATGGGAGCCACCCACGGCCTCCACGCTTCCGTAGATCACGTGAACGCCGTCGGCCTCGATCGCAGGTTCGTCGATCGTTACGATCCCGCCGGCCCGGATGGCGCCGCCGTACCCGGGGGGGACCACGTACTTGACGACGGTAGCGCGGAGCCGGAATCGGACGAGATTTGGGTCGACATGGCCCACGGCAACTCCCCAAAGCAACTTCGCGAAGTCGCCATCCTCGTACAGCGCGAGCACATTGATCCCCTCGGGATCTCCGAATCGGGCGTTGAACTCCAACAGCAAGGGTCCTCGGGAAGTTTGCATGAACCCGCCATACAGGATTCCGCGATACGGGATCCCTTCCTTCTGGAGTGCTTGGACGGTCCGCTGCATTACGCCGAACGCGCGATCGTAGTTCTCTCTCGAGAGAAACGGAAGCAGATGATCGCGCTGCGAATACGACCCCATCCCGCCGGTGTTACTCCCCTGATCGCCCTCCTGCGCCCGCTTGTAATCTTGGACCGCCGGCATCGGATACAGTCCCGAGTCCGTGACGAAGGCCATCAGGCTGAACTCTTCGCCCTCCAGTTTCTCCTCGAGCACAACCGGGCCTCCCCCCGAAGAGAGCAGGCCCGCGGCGTACGCTGCTCCCTGGGCCGGAGTCTCGAAGTCCGCTCCCTGGACCCAAACGCCCTTACCAGCCGTAAGGCCGGCCGGTTTGACGACGAACGGACCGGAAAATTTCGCGGTCCCAGCGGCCAGTTCCTCGGGTCGTGTGACGACAACGAACTTCGGCGACGCCTCAATGCGGTACTTGGTCAACAATGCGCGGGTGAAGGCCTTCGAGCTCTCGATGCGCGCCGCGGACTGGGACGGTCCCACCACCGGTATATCGGCGCTCCGAAGGGCGTCGGCCACGCCGGCGGCCAAGGGGGCTTCGGGCCCAATCACGGCGTACTCGGTCCGTTGCGCTCGCGCGAACTCAACAACCTCGTCCGATCGCGTCGGGTCGGCCCGTCGGGTCGCTTGGGCAATCCGCTCGATGCCAGGATTGGCGTTCGCGGCCACATTGTAGATCGCGGCTCCCGCTCGATGGAGCGTCGCGGCGATCGCGTGCTCGCGCGCCCCGCCGCCGAGTACTAGGACGCGCATGGGAATCCGGTCCGAGACGACACCGACCGGGTTATATCCGTGGTGGCCGGGCTCGCGCGCGTCTCGAGGAGGAAGTCGCTTCCGACCGCGGTTCCGCCACCCTTATGAAGGGGGCGCAGGTGGGCGGCTTCCGGTGCACCCATGGAGGTCCACGTTTCCGAAAAAGAGCACGACGTGCTCCGCCTCGAACTCCCCCGGGGCGAGGAAACGCTGCTGATCCCGTTGGTCGAGGCGTTGCAAAACGAGGAGAAGGTACTCGAAGCCCGTTACTACCTCGGGCATCCCTTCCTGGATCGCCCCACGCTCTTTCTGAAGACGAAAGGCGAGAAGCCCCAGCAAGTGCTCAAGCGCGTGCTCAAGGACTTGAGCGACATGTACGGGGATCTACTGACTGACTTCGATAAGAAGGCAGACAAAATCAAGGCCTGACAAGGGCCGCCTCACGATGCTCAAGGAATGCGCCCAACACGGGTACTTCCGCGCCGAAAACTGCCCCGTCTGCGGTCAGCCTGGTCGCTTTCTGATGAACGACCGGGAACTCGATCACTTGGGCCGTGTGATGACGGGAATCCTTCGGCATTTTCCTGACCGTTACCACCTCACCGTCGACGAGCATGGCTGGATCTCGCTCGCGCAGATCGTGCGAGCCGTTTCCCAACAGCACCGTGCCTACCACTGGCTTCGGGTGCACCATCTGGTCGCGATTGCGGAGAGCGACCCGAAAGGACGCTACGAGGTCCGGGACGACCGGATCCGCGCGACGTACGGACACACGCTCGATATTGTGCTTGACTTGCCGACGGAGAACGTTCCGGACCATTTGTACTTCCCCGTCACCGGCGAGGAGGCGGCGCTGGTGCTGGAAGTGGGACTGCGGCCATCCGACCGCAAGAAGGTGCATCTCTCGAAAACCGCCGGGGATGCCCGCGCGGCGGGTTCGGTGCGAACTCCGGAACCGGTGATCCTCGAGATCGATGCCAAGCGAGCACGGGCCGGCGGACTCGTGATCATGCAAGCCGGCAAGACGGTCTTCCTCACCGACCAAGTCCCTCCCGAGTTCCTGCGCCGCCTCGAGGCCGACGAATCGGTGGCGCCCTCGGAATAATCGGGCCGCCCCTCAGTCGATCACGACATTCGATTCGTAGTTGGTTTGAGCGTAGATCAGTACCTGCGGGCCGGTTGGGTACGGATTCGAGAAGACCAGGTAGAACGTATCGGTATACGGCGCCGCAAAGATGATCCGACCGGTCTGGGCGGGTCCGTCGTAGTAGAGCGCACTCGCGTTCTGATGTTCGGCGAAAATCGCGTATTCCGTCGAATTGTAGATCGCGAAGACAACGTCCAAGCCGATCGGGTTCATGACGGTGTAATTCCCAACCACGTAGTCTTCCCCGGTAATCTCCCCGGAAAGATACGTGTTGTTCGCTGGCGTGATGAGATAGGCACCGGTCGTCGTCAACGGATCGTTGACGCTCGGCGGTCCCGAGAGCGTGGCAGAGACCATCGCGTAGCCGAGCGCGACGACCAGGCCGACGATCACAACCACTCGGAGGGCTCGCACGAACCGCATCCACCACCGCGTCTGGCGGGGCAGCTTACGGAACTCCTGAGGAGTTGAGACCGCTCCGGGGTTCCCACACGTCGGACAGCTGGTGGCCCCGGGGGGGACGGCGTCGCCGCAGAGGCTGCAGGTACCCCAGGAACCCGTGGGAGGAGTTGGATCGGTCACGGTTCTCCTCCGCAGCCGAGGATGCGGCTTTTGTGCTTTCGTACGAACTATCGAGGATCAGTCGCCGCCGCGCGGCCGCCACCACGGACGTGATTACGCTTTGCGCTTCGCGGACCCAAGGTTGATCAGGACGTTCTTCCGGCGCGTGTACGCCTCGACGGCGTGAACGCCTTGTTCGAATCCGATCCCGCTCTCTTTGAACCCGCCGAAGGGGGATTGGGGGAACGTGATCGGCGGCTCATTGATCGACACCATACCTGCCTGCAATTGCCGAGCGACGGTGTGCGCGGTCGCAAGGTCTTTGGTCCAGACCGAGGCGAAGAGGCCGTAGCGGGTATCGTTCGCGAGGGTAATCGCTTCGTCCGTTGACCCGAAGGCCTGTACGGCGAGCACCGGACCAAAGATCTCCTCCCGGACGACGCGGGAGCTGCTGGGAAGATCGCCGATCACTGTTGGTCGGACGAAGTTCCCGTCACGAAGGGTCGGGTCAGATACTGGAGCTCCGCCGCAAAGGATCGTACCGCCCTCGGGCCCCGCGGCATCGATGTAGCCCTGTACCCGATCCGCCTGATCACGCGACACCAACGGACCCATATCGATACCATCGTTCGAACCCGGACCCAACTTGATCCCGTTCGCGACCGCCGTCACTTTCTCGAGGAGCGGGGCCTTGACAGACTCGGCGACGATCAGGCGCGACGCGGCCCAGCACATCTGTCCGGCGTTCCCAAAAATACCAAAGGAAATGCCCCGCGCGGCGCGGTCCAGGTCCGCGTCGGGA
The DNA here is from genome assembly GCA_049584655.1 of Thermoplasmata archaeon. GTDB lineage: Archaea > Thermoplasmatota > Thermoplasmata > Lutacidiplasmatales > UBA184 > Lutacidiplasma. The sequence continues at coordinate 4,366 of JBAUYF010000030.1, forward strand.
AAGACGATGACCGGACTCTTTCCGCCCAGCTCCAAGGTCGCGGGCACGACCCGGTGGGCCGCGAGCTCCGCGATCCGTTGGCCCACCTCGCTGCTTCCCGTGAACGATACGGAACGGCACCGAGGGTCGGTGATCAAGGCCTCCCCGATCGACGAGCCACTTCCCACAACGACATTCAGGATTCCGTCCGGTAGGCCAGCGCGTTGGGCGAGTCGGGCCAACGACACGGCCGTCAGCGGAGTGAGAGTGGCCGGTTTCAAAACTACTGAATTTCCGGCGGCGAGGGCCGGAGCGATAGAGCGACATGCCAACAAGAGCGGATAGTTCCACGGCGCGATATGCACCGTGACTCCCAGCGGTTCGCGGATCGTGTAATCGAAGCGGCTCCCAGGAACCGGGATCGTCTCCCCCTGAATCTTGTCGGCCAATCCCGCGAAGTACTCGAACGTGCGGACCGTGAATCCGATATCGACCCGGGATTCTTTGAGCGTCTTTCCCATGTTAAGCGTCTCAAGGCGGGCGAACGCCTCCAGGTTCTCTTCGAGAAGCTGGGCGAGTCGGTAGAGCGAACGTGCTCGTCGACTTCCATCGTCCGCAGCCCAGTTCGAGGACCGGAAGGTGGCATCGGCCACTTCCATCGCCTGGCGGGCATCATCTATCGACGCGATCGCCGTTTCCGCGAGGGGTTGATTGGTCGCCGGATTTAGCAGGGTCCTCCGCTCCCCTCGTGACCCGGGGATTTCCTGGCCCCCGATGAACAGCCCATACGGGGCCTCGCTGTCGATCGCCATGGTTGGTGCGACGCGCGAGCGCATCGGCCCACTTAGCGCTTAGCCGCTTCCGGCCGGTCCTTTGGGAGGGGGAAGTTGTAGGGGATACGTACGACCCTTCCACCGAGTCGGCTGACGGGCCCAACCACGGGCGAGCGAGGCGCTGATTAGTCGCAGATAGTAGGCTACCGCGAGCGGGAACAAGAGACCATAGACCGCCGGCGCTCCGCTCCCGCGCGCGAATATCACTTGCTTTCCAAACAGGGCGATGTAGAGGAACCCGCCGACTCCAGTGAGGAGCGGCGTTCCGGTCCAGATTCCAAAGGGGAGAAGGCCGAGCGGCAACAGATAGAGTGTGACGAGCCCAACAATAAATCCGCCCTGCCGGGCCGCGACGAATTCGGTACCGTGGACATTCTTCAGCAACCCTTCGAACATCTCGTGACGATCGCGATACATGCGCGTCGTTCCGAGATCGGGGGCGAGCGCCATCCGAAGGTTCATGCCGTGCGACCGGAATAATCGGGCCAGGGCCACATCCTCGAGGACGAACCTCCGCACCGCGGAATGTCGACCCACCGCCTCATAGGACGTTCGGCGAACCAGCAGAAACTGACCATTCGCCATCGCCGCTTTCGAGGTGGCCAGGTTGACGCGCGGCGCGCGGAAGTAGACGAGGACCATTTCAGAAAAGAACGGCAGCACGAGCCGCTCCCAGAAACCTCCCATCGCGACTCGCGGGGCCGTGGTGGCCAAATCGGCCGACTCGCGCACCGCCCACTCTACGGTGGTGCGAATGGCCGACGGCACTAGGAGCCCGTAGCACTACTCACCTCGAGACCTGACGACCACTCGACCGGAGGTACTATAGCCGGCCTCGCCTATCGGGGAGCATGCCCACCCAGAGCGGTCCGACGTTCCGAAAGTACGACCCG